>JAJRVY010000360.1 GCA_024277065.1 Planctomycetota bacterium | reverse complement strand
CTCCCGATCGCCCCCCTGCGCGGCCACGACGAGCCGTCGGTCCTCGGCGATGCCGAGTTGACGTGCCCGGCCTGGACCGGCGGGAGTCTGCCCATCAGCCTCGCGGTCGGTCGGTCTTCGCTCGGACGGTTTCATGAGGGAGGATGCACGAGAGTTGACGATGCAACGGCCGCGCCCACGCAACGCAACGCAACGCAACGCAACGCAACGCTACGCGTGGACGCGACGCGCTGCGAATTCACCGTTCCCGGCCCTCTTGCGGCCGGCGCCGCACTGCGAGGAGAGCCCGACATGCCCTTTGCCGACGTACCGGACGGCATCCGTATCTTCTACGAAGAGCACGGCGCCGGAGAGCCCGTCCTTCTGCTCATGGGAACGGGCGCCGACCACTCGTTCTGGGAGCCGCAGATCGCGGCCTACGCGGCGCGCCACCGCACGATCGTCATCGACTCGCGGGGCACGGGGCAGAGCTCGCGCCCGGACGACCCGGCGACGTGCACGGCAGCGAGCATGGCACGCGACGCGCTGGGCGTGCTCGACCATCTCGGGATCGAGCGGGCACATCTGTGCGGACTCAGCCTGGGCTCGGCCATCGCGCAGGAGATCGCCATCGATGCACCCGAGCGGCTGCTGTCACTGTCCCTGCACGGCACGTGGGGACGCTCGGACGAGTGGTTCATCCGCGCCATCGACACGCTCGAGGAGCCGGCGCGCCAAGGCGACATGCGGCGCTACCTGTACTGGGCGCTCATGTGGGTGCTCTCGCCGCGCTTCCTGGCCGAGCAGCCCGGCGCCGTGGCAGAGATCGAACGCTCGTACCTCCTCGAGAACCCCCATCCGCCGACGGGCGCGGGGATCATGGGGCACACGCACGCGGACAAGCTCCACGACACGCTGGACCGCCTCGGATCGATCGGGGCGCGGACGCTCGTCACGGCGGGCGAGATGGACTGGCTCGTGCCGCCGCGCTACGGCAGAGAGGTCGCCCGCCGCATCCCCGGCGCCCGCTATCACCTGTTCCGCGGCGACCACGCGAGCCACTGCGCGTGCGTCGAGATGGCGGACGAGTGGAATCGCGTGACGCTGGCGTTCCTCGCGGGCGAGGACGTCGGCGAGATCGTGGGCGCGCGAGCTCATGACGCGTCCGAAGACGGGTGAGAATAACTTCGGGATCCGGTCGGCTGCGACGGCGCGGGGCGGCGTTGCCTCTCCTCCCCGACTCGCCTCCGCAATGAGTCGCGTCGTCGAGGCGCCTTGCCCCGCGCCGCCTCGCTCGCCCCCGGTCCTACGATCTTGTTCCTGCGCGGGCCCTCGGGGCCCGCGCAGGAGATCAGGCGCGGACGACGTCGGACTCGTCGATCTCGAACTCGACGGGGCCGGACGTCGGCGGCGCACCGGCCTGCGCGGGCGCCGCCGGTGCCGTCACGCCCACGGTGACGTCCACCCAGTCGTCCTCCTCGCCCACGGCGGCGGAGTCGCCCACGGCGTCGGGATCGGCCGGGGCGTCGAAATCGGCGGCGGCGTCCGGCTCGGGATCCACGTGGACGGGACGCGAGATCGGCGCCGGGAGCGGCCCGGTCACGGAGCCCGTTACCGGCTCGTCTGCGCCTTGCATCAGGACGGGGTCCGTGCCGGGGGGCGGGGCGGAGCCGGCTGCGGCGTGCAGCGCGAACACCGACTCGTCGGCGTGCGCGGCGTGACGCAGGATGAGCCCCTGCGTGTCGCCGAAGACGGTCCGCGGGGCCGACGCCGGGACGGGTTCCAGCTCGAACGAGCCCTGCTCGAGAGCCAGAGCGTGGAGCGCGGCCTCCTCACCCTGCTGGTCGTAGCCGGCCGAGGTGTAGTGCGCGTGGACCAGGCGGCCGCGGTGGAAGTCGAGCACACCGAACGCCTTGCCCGAGCGCAGGGTGAGGCGGCCGCTGTGCCCCGAGAGCGCGAGCGCCTGCGTGAGCGCGGAGATGCCGAAGTCCTGCAGGTCCCCCTGCGTCCGCGCGTGGGGCCGGGCGGCGGCCTGGGAGCGGCGCAGAGCGGCCCGCACGCGCGCCCGGAACTCGTCGAGATCCACGGGCTTGGCGATGAAGTCGTCCAATCCCGCCTCGATGCCGCGTGCCAGCTCGCCGCGGCTGATCTGCCCGGTGATGAGCACAACGGGAATGTCGCGGTACGGGAGGCTCTCCTGACCGTCGCCGAAACGTAGCTTCGAGAAGAGCCCGAAGCCGCCGAGTTCCGGCATGCAGACGTCGGCGATCACGATGTCGAAGTCGCTGCGCGCCATGAGCTTCAGGCCGTCGGTGCCGTCATCGGCCTCGGTGACCTCCGCGCCTTCGGCACGGAGCACGCGCGCGAGAGGCCAGCGGGCCTCCCGATTGTCGTCGAGCAGCAGAATCCGGGCACCTTTCACGGCCCTTCTTCATCGGCACCGCCGCGCGGCGACTTGATGGGGCGACCGCGCGCCACCGACCGCGCCACAGGCCGCGTCGCCGAGGGCCCGGCGCCGGCCGCGATCGTCGCGCCGGGGGGGGCGGTTCTTCGCCGCGGCGGCCCCGCGCCCGAACATGCGCGGAGATGGCACGGAAGGCCGCCCCGGGACGCTTCGACTGGCGCTCGCTACTGCTCCTGGCCGCCATCTACGTCGCCGTCGTGTTCCTCTGGGAGACGCCCTGGGTCTACCCGCTGAAGTTGGTCGTCGTCTTCCTGCACGAGATCAGCCACGGCGCCGCGGCGATCCTGACGGGGGGCAGCGTGCTCGAGATCCACGTCGCCCGCGCCGAGGCCGGGCACTGCATCACGCAGGGCGGCAACGGACCCCTCATCTACTCGGCGGGCTACCTCGGGAGTCTGCTGTTCGGCGTCGTCCTGCTCCTGCTCTCGACGCGCGCACGCGCGTCCCAGCCCGTGTCGGCGCTGATGGGCGTGCTCCTGCTCGGCGTCGCGGCGGCGCTCATCCCGTGGGACGGCAGCCGCTTCGGCAAGGTCTTCGGCGTCCTGACCGGCGGACTGTTCATCGCTCTCAGCATGGCCCCGGCGATCTGGTCGGCCACCGCGCTGCGCATCGTCGCCGTCACGTCGTGCCTCTATGCGATCACCGACATCAAGAGCGACGTGCTGGACCGGCCGGGCATCGAATCCGACGCCACACGGCTCGCCGCGGTCACCGACATCTCCGCGACGACGTGGGGCGCAGCGTGGATCGTGCTGTCCCTGGCGGTCACGAGCATCGCGTTCTGGCTTGCAGTGACGGCGCCGCCGATGAAGAAGAGTGTAGACTCGCGGGCGGGATAGAGCAGTCGCACGCCGCGCGAGATGCGGACGGCACGCGGCAAGGGAGCGATACGCGGCACGCGACGCCGCACGGAGGGTTCGTCTGGACGTTCGGATGGAACTGGAGCACGAAGGGGAGAACATCGTGCTCGCCGTCCCCGACGCCGTGCTCGGCCGGACGTCGGCGAGCGAGATCCACGTCTCCCATCCGCTCGTCTCGCGCCGGCACTGCCGCTTCGAGGCGACGCCCGAGGGCGTGTTCATCGAGGACATCGGGTCCAGCAACGGCACGTTCCTGAACGGTGCACGCCTCCATGAGCGCCGGCCGCTGCGGCCGGGAGACGTCGTGCAGATCGGCCACGACGGACCACGCTTCACGCTGCTCTTCGCGATGATCGACGGGCGCGAGGTGGGCGGCACGACGCACAGCGACGACCAGGAAACGATCCTCGCGGGTGATCCACGCGCGGCGGGACTGCGCGCGCGCGTCACGGTGGCCTCGGCGGCCGCAGCATCCGCCGCGGCCGAGCCGGACGACGAAGAAGCACCGACGCGGGAATCGGGCGCCGCCGCGACGCGGCAGGTACCCCAGACGACGGGCTCCATCCCGGTGGCGACGCCGATCGGCTCCGGCGGCGAGTCCATGCTCGGGATGACCGACGTGATGCCGCTTCCCGCGCCCGACCCGAGCACGGAGCCGCCGACGCGCCTCGTGGCGGCACCCGGCGAGGAACCGCTCACCGCCGCCGCGCCGGACGACGAGGCGACGCGCCCGGTGGCGCGCTCCGACGTCGAACGCCTGGCCCCGCCACCCGAGCCGCCACCGGCGACGGTCCCCGCGGTCGTCCCGCACCGGACGCCGCCGCGCGGCCGCCGAGGCGGCGTGATCCTGGGCTTCGTGCTGGGTCTCCTGCTCATGCTCGTGAGCGGCGCGTTCACGCCGCTCGGGCGCGCGCTGCACGGCCTCGCGCCCTGGGGCCAGGGCGCCGGCGCGGGGACGACCGGGGACACGGGAGACACCGGGGGCTCACGATGAGCGACGGCCCGCTGCTCGTGATCGAGGAGGGCGGCGAGGTCCACCGCCTGTACCTGGACTCGGCGGTCTTCGGCCGCAGCAAGACGTGCGATCTCTCCTTCGACCGCGCGGGCGTCTCCCGCCGTCACTGCGAGATCGTGCTGCGCAGCGACGGCGCTCTCGTCCGCGACCTCGGTTCGAGCCACGGCACGTTCCTCGACGGCCGCCGCGTGCAGGGCGAATCCCCGGTGCAGTGCGGGCAGGTCGTGCGCCTCGGGCCGCGCGGCCCCCGCCTGCGAGTCATGGACGCCCGGATCGGCGGCGCGCAGATCGTCGATGACGAGGCCACGCGTCCGGTGACGCCGCTGGACGACGTTGCGGACGAGCCGACGCGCGCGATCGGCGCCGTGCTGCAGGACGTCCCGCCCACGGAAACCGCCGAGCGGCCCGCGCCGGTGCCGCCACACGTCCCGCAGCAGGAACTGCCGGAAGAGGCGCCCGATCGCACGGCAGGGCCGGGGACCGCCGTCGCGCTGGTCCCGCGGCGCCCGGCGGCGGCGCCCCTGCCCGATCCGGCGCCCGCCGCGGACGCCGACGCTGCGCAGGGCGGCAGTTCACGAACCCCGGGCGTCGGCCGCGATCTGGCGCTGGGGCTGGTGCTCGGCGCCCTCGCCGGCGCCATCGTGCTCGTCCTCATCGACGTGACACCGCTGCGCGCAGCCCTCGGGCTCTGATCCCCGCGCCGTCAGGCGGGAGGGGCGCGGAGGATGAACGTGGCGGGGCCCTGGTTGACGAGCGCGACGTCCATCATGGCGCCGAAGCGCCCCAGCTCGACGGGGACGCCGCGGTCCGCCAGCGCGGCGGCGAACGCCAGGTAGAGCCGCTGGGCCTCCGCGGGCGCGGCGGCGCGGATGAACGAAGGCCGATTGCCCTTCGCATGGTCGGCGGCGAGCGTGAACTGACTGACGACGAGTACGGCGCCGCCGGTGTCGGTCACGCTGCGGTTCATGGGCTTGCTCGCGTCCGGGAAGACGCGCAGGCGCGCCACCTTGCCGGCCAGCGCGGCGGCCTGGGCGTCGCCGTCACCGTCCTCGACGCCCACGAGCACGAGCAGCCCGGGGCCGATGCGCGCGATCTCCTCGCCATCCACGGCGACAGCGGCCTCGGACACGCGCTGGACGACGAGGTTCACGCTGCGCTGCCCTCGCCCTCGCCGTCGTGACCGTCCTCGCCCCCGTGCACGCCGGCACCCTCACGCCCGGGGTGCGGGCGCAGCGCCAGGAGCAGCGCGAGCAGCGCCGCGACGATCGCCGCCGCACCGGCGATGGCCCAGACGCCGCCCGGCGCCGACGTCCCGTACGTCACCTCGAGTTCCTGGTCGCCGGCCTCGACGTCGATGGTGAGCAGCGGCAGTGTCGTGACGGACGCGCGCGCCGTCACGCCGTCCGCCGCAGCGCGGAGCAGCGCGCCCTCCGCGGGCCACGACAGCACGTACGTTCCCGGTTCACGCGCCTCGATCGTCACGCTCCCGCCCCACAAGCCGTCGCGCAGGTCGCGCACCCGCGCCGGCTCGAGCTGCGCCCGCGTCCCGCCCGCCACGGGCTCCTCGCCGACGACGCGCAGCACGGGCTCCGCCCCGCGCACGCGCAGCGCCGGCACGCTCGGCTCGGGCGAGACGCCGGCGACCTCCGCCGCGCGCTCGGGGGCGATGACGCGGCGCCCGTCGTCCACGACGACGATGGCGACGCCACCGCGCGCGAGCCGGGCGATCGTCGCCGGCGAGAGCCGCCCGCCGGCGTCCCAGTCCGCGGCGGCCCGCGCCGCCAGTTCGTCGAGCGCGACCCGGAAGAGGGAGGCGCCGGGCGGCGCGCCGGGGTGCAGTTCCCATCCGCCCCCCGCGCGCGCGCTCTCCAGGATCTCACCGGCGACGGGCGACACGGGCCGCGCACGCAGCACGAGCACGCGCCGCCCGTAGGCCGCCGCCGCTGCGCGCGGGTACGCCGCGGCCAGGTGCGCTTCCGCGGGGGTGACGGCCCGCGCAGCGCCACCCGCAGACGAGGCGGCGACGACGACGGCCGCGACGCCTGCGACGAGCAGCGCCAGCGCGGCGGCGACGACGACGACCGGTGTGCGGCTCATGCCCCCGTCGGATGCGGCAGCACGGGCACCTTCCCGCGCAGCTCCCGCGAGCACATCCGCTCGAGGGCGTCAGTGAGCCCGTCCAGGCCGACCGGCGCCTCGAGCAGGGGACCGATGTCCACGCGCCCCGCCGCGAGGACGTCGAGCGACGCCGCCACGTGCCGCGGAGTGTGGTGGAACGACGACAGGATCGCGATCTCGTCGTAGTGCAGGGGCGCCGGCGACCACGTCACGCGCACATCCGCGCGGCAGCCGCCGAAGAGCATGACGCGACCGCCCTTGCGGCACAGCGCCGGCGCGGCCTGCGTGGTCTCCTCGGCCCCGGCGGCCTCGATCACTACGTCGTAGCCCCGCCGCCCGGGAGCCGCCTCGCGCACGCGCTCGTGGCAGGCGGCGAGCGACTCACCGAGCACGACGTCGTGAGCGCGCATGCGGCGCGCGGTCTCGGCGGCGATGGGCGTGCGGGCGAAGACCACCGGATGGGCGCTGCGCGCGGCGACCTCCGCAGCGAAGATCAGGCCGATGGGGCCCGAGCCGAGGATCAGCACGGATTCGCCGGCGCGCACGTCGGCCATCTCGATGCCCTTGAGCACGCAGGCCACCGGTTCGGTCGCCGCGGCGATGATCGGATCGAGACCGCGTGGGATCGCGTGCAGGTTGTGGGCGACGACACGCCGCGGCAGCAGCATCCACTCGGCGAAGGCACCGTTCACGAACGTCAGGTCGTCGCACAGAGCGGCGCGCCCCTCACGGCAGTAGTCGCAGCGCCCGCACGGCGCGCTGTTGCCGCCGACGACGGCGTCGCCCTCCGACACGTTGCGGACGCCCTCGCCGACGGCCGCCACCGTCCCGGCGTACTCGTGACCGAAGGGACAGGGCGGCTCCAGCATGCGCGCGTGGTAGCCGCGGCGGAAGACCTTGGCATCGGTGCCGCAGGTCAGCGCCGCATCGACGCGAATGACGATCTCGCCCGGGCCCGGCTCGGGACGCGGCGCGGAGACGATCTCGACCTGCCGCGCACCGCGCAACAGCGCCGCGCGCATCGTCGTGGTCGCCGTCCTCATCTTGGTCGTCGCGCTCGTCGTCACTCTCGCCGTTGCCCCCCGGGCCGCACGCACCTTCACACAAACAGCCCCGTCGTCAGCAGCACTTTCAGCGAACCGGCCCGCGGGGAGCGTGCGACATCGAATGCCGCAGCGGCGTCCGCGAGATCGAATCTGTCGGTCACCAGGTCGTCCACGCGTAGGCGCCCGACGCTCCCGGTCTCCCCGAAGACGAGCTCCGCAACCTCCTCGTTGAGGTCGGCGTCGGCGCTGTAGGCCCCGATCACGTCCTTCTCGAGGAAGCAGACCTGTCCGGCGTCGATCGTCACGGGGTCGCCCAGCCGCGTGTGCGCAAAGAGTACGACGCGCCCACCCGGGCGCGCCGCGGCCAGCGCCGCGTCGAGGGGGGCCTGGCCGGGCACAGCGACCACCGCCGCGTCGCAGCCCGCGCCGCCGGTCCAGGACGCCACCATCGCGGCCACGTCCGCTGCGCGCGGATCGACGACGAGTTCCGCCCCGCTGCCGTGAGCCCGCTCACGGCGGTCGGGCAGAGGCTCGCTGACGGCGACGCGCACGCCGGCGATGCGCAGCAGCCGCACGATGATCTGCCCGATGACGCCGGCGCCCACGACCAGCACCGAGTCGCCCTCGCGGACGGCCGCGGTGCGCACGCACTTCAGGCAGGTGTTCACGGGTTCCAGGAACGACGCGGCCTCCAGCGACGCATGGTCCGGAACCGGCGTGACGCCGCCCCCGTCCACGATCCACGGCGCCACGCGCACGTACTCGGCGAAGCCGCCGCCGGACGCCGCGAAGCCCGCCCCGGCGCCCGTCTCCTTGTACCCGGGGCACTGCGCGTACAGCCGCCGCTCGCAGTAGCGGCAGGCCCGGCACGGGATGTGGTGGTAGACCTGCACGCGATCACCCTCGCGAAAGCGCGTCACGCCGGCGCCCACGCGATCGACGACGCCCGCCATTTCGTGCCCGAACACGCGCGGCGGCGCAACGGTGCCGTGATCCACCTTCTTGAGGTCGGTCCAGCAGACGCCGCAGACGGCGATGCGCACGAGCAGCTCCCCGGCGTCGCAGCCGGGCACGGGCAGATCCTCGAGACGCACGTCGCCGGTGCCGCGGTAGACGACCGCGCGCATCATCCCGCTCCCGGCAGGATCAGCGCCCAGAAGCGAACCAGGGCCTCCGAGCCGCTCTGCGCCAGATCCCAGAACGGTCCACGCGAGATGAGCACGAAGACGATGATGAGCGGGAAGGGATGGGCGCGACGCAGCATGGCGCCGACCTCGCCGAGGTCCACGGCCCCGGACAGGATGGTGAAGCCGTCGAGGGGCGGGACGGGGATCATGTTCAGCAGGAACAGCGCCACGTTGAACATCAGCGCCACCCACCAGAACTGCCGCGGCAGGTCGGGGGCGTCGCCGCGCACGACGAACACCATCACGAGCGCCGCGACGATCGCCAGCGCCAGGTTCACGGCCGGTCCGGCGAACGAGACGATGACGTCGCCCCAGCGCCGGTGCCGGAACCGGCTGGGCGTCACCGGCGTCAGCCCCCAGGCGATGCCGATCACGGCCGCCAGCCCGATCGACAGCCAGCCCATGTGGACGACCGGGTTCCACGTCAGGTGCCCGCGCTGCTGCGGCGTCGGGTCGCCCTCCCAGGTCGCTGCCAGCGCGTGGCCCAGCTCGTGGAGCACGATGCTGCCGATGACGACGATGACCACTGTGAAGTAGTACGACGGGTCCTTGAACAGGTAGTCGATGAACACGGCCGCTCATGCGACGCCTCCGCCCCGCCGCGGTCAAGGTTCCGGGCGGCGCGCGCCGCTTGCCTTCTCGATCGCCCCCCGGGCGGTGCGTAGACTCGGGGGCTTCTCGCGCCGGCCCGCGCTTGCGCCCACCCCGCACCCCCCGCAGCACCCCAGAGAGGCTCCACCGTGTCCGACATCCGCTATGCCAGCAAGGTCGGCTCCGCACTCCGCGGCGCCGAGATCGTCGTCGTGCTCGCCCCCAAGTCCGCGCTGGACGAGGGCTACCACCGCACGGCCCTCGGCGCCGACTGGGCCGCCGCCCTCGACCGCCCCATCGAGGACACCAAGCCCGGCGATCTCGGCAAGGCCTGCTCCACGTACGGTCCGGGCGCCGCGCCGCGCCGCCTGGTGGCCTGCGTCCTGCCGGACGAGGTCTCGCGCCACAACGCACCCTGCCGCTCCGAAGCCATCCTGAAGTGCCTGCCGACGGCGGGCGCAGCCGGCAAGAAGGCCGCGCTGGTGGTGTGTCTCGACAGCGAGGACCACCTCCTCGGCGCCGCGGTCGCCATCGCCCGCTCGTTCCCGATCTTCAGTGATCGCGCGACCAAGGAAGGCAAGGGCGGCGAGGACGCGAAGAAGGGCCGCCTCATGGTGGTCTTCACGCTCGCGGACGGCACGCCCGTGCGCGTCGGCAAGACCGTCAAGGAAACCGTGGCGGCGGTGCAACTGGTCTCGGTGCTCGTGGACACCCCCGCGCAGGAGATGGACACGGCGGGCTTCGAGAAGGCGGCGCGCGCGGCGGTCAAGGGTGTCAAGGGTGTGCGCGCGACGTCCATCGTCGGCGACAAGCTGCTGCAAAAGGGCCTCGGCGGCATCCACGGCGTCGGCCGCACGGCCGTGGTCGCCCCGCGTCTGCTCGTGCTCGACTACAAGCCGCCCACGCGTCCCAAGCGGACGGTGGCGCTGGTGGGCAAGGGCATCGTCTACGACACGGGCGGTCTCAGCCTCAAGGTCGGCGGCTCCATGCCCAACATGAAGTGCGACATGGGCGGCGCCGCGGCCACGCTCGGCGCCTTCCTGGCCCTCGTCAAGAGCGGCACGAAGGACCGCGTCGTCATGCTCGCGTGCCTCGCCGAGAACGCCATCGGCCCGGCCAGCTACCGCCCGGACGACATCCTGCACATGCACTCCGGCAAGACGGTCGAGATCAACAACACCGACGCCGAGGGCCGGCTCGTGCTCGCCGACGGCGTGTCGTGGGCGGCGCGCGTCATCAAGGCCGACCTGATCATCGACGCCGCCACGCTGACGGGCGCCGCGCTGGTCGCCACGGGGCGCGCGGTGTCGTGCACCGTGTCGAACCGCGCGGGCCTCGAAACGTTGGCGGTGGAATGCGGCCGCGCCACGGGCGATCTGACCCATCCCCTGCTGTTCGTTCCGGAGTTCTTCCACGCCGAGTTCAAGAGCAAGGTCGCCGACATGCGCAACTCGGTCGCCAACCGCATGAACGCGCAGAGTTCGGCGGCGGCGCAGTTCGTCTACAACCACATCGAGGAGCTCGACCGTCCCTGGATCCACCTCGACATCGCCGGCCCGGCGTTCCGCGACGGCCGCGGCACGGGCCACGGCGCGGCGCTGATCGCCGCGATCGTGCGCAACCTGCGCGACGAGCACCTCGCCGAGTAGCGGGCGCCGGAGCCCGCGCGTGAAGCCGCTGCTGGTCCTGGACGTGGTCGGGCTGACGCCCGGCCTGCTCCCCCATGCACCGCGGCTCGCAGGGCTGGCGCGGGAAGGACTGGCAGCGCCCATGACGCCGGTGCTCCCGGCGGTCACCTGCACGGCGCAGTCCTCGATGCTCACCGGCCTGCCCCCCTCGGGACACGGCATCGTGGGCAACGGGTGGTACTTCCGCGACCGCGCGGAGGTCGCGTTCTGGAAACAGAGCAACCATCTCGTCGGCGGCGAGAAGGTCTGGGACGCGCTGCGTGCGCGCGTACCCACGGCCACGACGGCGAACCTCTTCTGGTGGTTCAACATGTACGGCTCGGCGGACTACTCGGTGACGCCGCGCCCCGCGTACCCGGCGGACGGCCGCAAGATCCCGGACTGCTACACGCACCCCGCGGCACTGCGCGACCGTCTGCAATCGGAGCTCGGGACGTTCCCGCTGTTCTTCTTCTGGGGCCCGAAGGCGGATGTCCGTTCGACGCACTGGATCGCCGCGGCGGCGCTGCGCGTGCTCGAGTGGCACGCGCCGACCCTGTCGCTCGTCTACCTGCCGCACCTCGACTACGCGCTGCAGAAGGTCGGCCCGGCGCACCCGTCGATCCCCACCGAGGTGCAGCGCGTGGACGCCGCTGCGGGGCGCCTGATCGACGCCCACCGCGCACGCGGCTACGGCGTCGTGGTGCTGTCGGAGTACGGCATCACGCCGGTGCAGGGCGCCGTCTTCCCGAACCGTGTGCTACGCGAGGCGGGGCTGCTCGCGCTGCGCCGTGACGTCACGGGCGAGTTGCTGGACCACGGCGCCTCGCGCGCCTTCGCGGTGCCGGATCATCAACTCGCCCACGTCTACGTGGCGGCCCCGGGCGACGTCGCCGCGGCCCGCGAGGCACTGCACGGCGCGGACGGCATCGACCGCGTGCTGACCGGCGACGCGCGTCGCGAGATCGCGCTCGACCACGAGCGCTCGGGTGAGATCGTGCTGCTCGCGGCGGCCGATCGCTGGTTCGCCCACGACTGGTGGCTGCGCGCTGCGGACGCCCCCGACTACCAGCGCACCGTGGACATCCACCGCAAGCCCGGATACGACCCGCGCGAGCTGTTCCTCGATCCGTCGCGGCCGCTCACCGGCCCGCGCATCCTCGCCAAGCTGATGGCGCGCAAGCTCGGCTTCCGCAATCTGCTCGACGGCGTGCCGCTCGACACGTCCCTCGTCCGCGGCTCCCACGGACTGGCGCCGCGCCGCGACGACGACGGACCGCTGGTGATCGCCGACACGACGGAGCACGCGCCGGAGCGCTTCACGCAGACCGGCATCCGCGACTATCTGCTGCGACGCATCCTGGACTGATCAACCCGCGGCGACGGGGACGGGCAGGGGGCAGCGGTCCGCGAAGCCCGCGTCACGCGCGTGGTAGAACTCCACGCTCTGCTCCCCGAGCCCCCAGCAGAGATACACGGGCCGGCCGTCGAGATCCGACGGGAAGTCGCAGATGCCGAGCGCCGCGTCGCCGAGACGCACGCCCAGTTCCTCGAGTTCGGTCTCGCACTCGTCGCGCGACGCGACGAGGTCGCCGAGTGCGCGCCGCGCCTGGTTCAGCGCCGTCTGCGGCTTGCGCGTATCGGCCTTGAGCTCTGCATAGGCCCGTGCCGCGTCATCGATGAGGCGATCGAGGTGCACGAGATCGGCGACGATGGCACTGACGAGCGGCAGCGCCGCGTTGGCCTCGTCCGGTGTGTAGGAGCGTTCGGTCATCGCGATCGATCGTAGATGCCCGCGCCGCGCGCGTCCTAGGAATGGGTCCGGCGGCGCCGCCCGTGCGACAACCCTTAGGGCCCGCGCAGGAATGAGTTCTGGATTCGGTCGGCTGCGACGACGCGGGGCGGCGTTGCCTCTCCTCCCCGACTCGGCTCCGCAATGAGTCGCGTCGTCGAGCCGCCTTGCCCTGCGCCGCCCTCGCTCGCCCGCGGTCCGACGAACTCATTCCTGCGCGGGCCCCTAGCATGGAGGCCATGGTGGCGCGGATTCTGCTGACCGGGTTCGAACCCTTCGGGGGGCACGCCGTCAACCCGTCGGAGCAGGTGCTACGCCCTCTGGCGGCGGCCGCGCCGGGCGGCGCGATCATCTCGACGCGGATCCTGCCGGTGACCTACCGCGGCGCCTTCGCGCCCGTGCGCGAGGCGCTCACCGGCGAGCGCTTCGACGCCGTCCTCATGCTCGGACTCGGCACCGGGCGCACGGCGCTCTCGTTCGAGCGCGTCGCCGTCAATCGCCGCGGATCGCCCGGCGCCGACAACGACGGCACGCGCATCGACGATCGGCGCATCGACGACGACGGTCCGACGGCGTGCTTCAGCACGGTGCCGGTGGACGACCTGATCGACGCGGCGCTCGCCGCCGGCGCGCCCGCCGAGGGCTCGGACGACGCCGGAACGTTCATCTGCAACCAGGTGCTCTACCAGGCGCTGCGCTACTGCGATCGCCACGCTCTTCGCACGCGCATCGGCTTCGTACACCTGCCGCTGCTCCCCGAGCAGGCCACCGAGGGCGAGCCGTGCCTCGCGCGGGAGGTGCTCGTCACCGGTCTCGCCGCCGCCCTCGACGCCCTCGCCGGCAGGACCGGGGGAACGTGATCGCCTCGCGGCGTCAGAAGGTGTGGACAAGAGAAACGCGGCGCCGGTCAGGCGCGGGCCGGGTCAGGCGCGGAAGATGCGGTTGAGCAGGCGCCGCCACCACGAGCGCGTGGCCGACGGCGGGTCCGGCACCACGGGCGGATCGGCATCGGCCGGGTCGGCCGGTGATCCGACGACGCAGGCGGCGGCGGGCTCGCGCGGCGACTCGGGCGCCGCCGCAGGAGCAGTGGCGGCGCTCCGCCCGGGCATCGCGACGTCGCCCTGCGACAGGAAATCGGCAGGGCACCAGTCGTCGGCGTCGTCCTCGGCCGGGGAGGCGTCCCCGTCGTCGTCACCCGCCGCCGCCGCGACGCCATAGCGCGGACGTGCGGCGCGCGGCGGCATGACGTCTTCGACGACGCCGTCCAGGTACTCGAGCGCCGCACCGACGCCGCGGAGGCTGCCGGTGGCGAGCGCGCTCACGACCTCGGCCACGCGCGGGGACACACGCGACTGCTCGAGCTGCGAGACGTCCACGGCCTCGCCGGGGTACGGCGGCTCGCCGGTGGCGATCTCGAACAGGGAGCGGCCGGCCATCTCGGCCATGACCTCGTACGACACGGCGACGTGCCGGCGCTCGGTCGTCGCGACGAACAGTTCGGGCGGCAGGTACGCGGGAACGTGCGGGAAGCCCTCGCCCACCTCGGACTCTCGCACGAGGCTCCCGGCGTCGAGCAGCCGGATGTGGCGCCAGGGCTGCGGCAGGACGCGCACGTTGCCGGGCCGCAGATCCGCGTAGAGGAACCCACGGTCCGCGAGATCCTCGATGCCCTCGAGCAGCGCCACGGCGAAGCGGTCGAGCGCCGCGGCGAGGGCCGACGGCGGGAAAGTGTGGCGGTACGTGCGCGCCAGCCAGCGATCGAGGTCCAGTCCCGGTAGCTTCTCCATGAGCAGCACGGGTTCGGCCTCGGCGAACGCGTCCCCGCGCCCGGCGTCGAGCGCGGGGTTCGTGAACTGGTAGTGCCCCACGTCGGCGGGCATCGAGTCGCCGCCGCACGTGGCGAGCAGCACGGACTCGCGACGCAGCGCCAGCCGCCTCTCGCGGATGCCCTCGGCGGTCAGCTCGAACGGCTGATGAACCGGGTGCAGCGCGACCTTGCCGACGAGCGGCGCCGCCGCCGGATCGTGCAGGTCGTCCACGTCGTAGACGGCGCCCTCGCCGCCGATCGCGTAGAGCGAACGGAACACGTAACGATGTCCGAACGTGACACCCTTGAGAGCACAGAGCGCCTCGGCGAGGCCGGCCTCTCCGCGCGCCACCATGCGCCGCACGAGACGGTCCTCGCGCCGGGTCCGCGACGGGGTCGTGGCCGGCATCACTCGACGGGCAGCGGCTTGGTGGACGTCGCGATGACGGTACGCGTGTGCGCCGAGAGCGCCGCGAACTCCGCCTTCGAGAGCGCGTCGAGCGAGCCCGTGCGACGCACGGCCTCGATCGCCTTGTCCAGCAGCCGTACCAGTCGCAGCGAGCGCCTCTCCGCGGCATGCAGCTCGCGGCGGGCGATCAGGGAGGCCAGTACCTTCTCGACGTCGGCGGTGTCGATCCCGCTGACGATCTCCACGGCGCCGCGCACCTCGGGATCGGGCTCGGGCAGAGCGCCGCCGGCATGGCGCGGCAGCCACAGCCGATGCTCGAACGACTGCGCTCCGCCCTCGCCGGGGATGCGCACCACGACGCGGCCGATCTCCGTCTCGTCGGCCTCCGTGGTCGGCAGCCGGAGCTGCAGGACCAGCGAGTACGTGCGCCCGCGCTGCAGCGTGCCGAGATCCGCCTGGAAGCGTACGCCGAGAGCGAACGCGCTGCGGCCGAACGCGTGGCGTCCCGGACGGTGGCGCCAGACCTCGCCACCGACGACGCCGCCGACGAGTTCCACGTCCACGATGCAGCGCTTCGCGACGACGCGCTGGGCGACGTCCGCGACGCGCGCGAACGCGTCGCCGATCGACTCGGCGTCGATGTGCTTGACCGTACCGCCGCGGCGTCCGCAGAGCAGGCGCTTCATCGTGAGTACGTCGGCGTCGTCACCGAACGCCAGGCAATCGACGTCCACCGGGATGCGCTGCACCATCGTCATCGCCCGCGCCGCCCGCTCGAAGTCCTGTGGCCGCCCGTCCGTCAGCGCGACGATGCGCAGCGGCAGGCGGCGGTTCGCGGCGTGGGAGTCGAAGGCGATGCGTCCGGCGCGGAGCAGGGCGCCCGCGAAGTCGGTGTAGCGTCCAAAGAGCAACGGCGACGCACGCAGCGTGGCCTCGACGTCACGGGGATCGAGATTGCGGGCCGCGACGCCGTCGATGAGGCGCTTGGCCCCCTTGGCGAACGCAACGACCGAGATGAGGACGTCCGGCGCGTCGGGGTCCTGCAGGTCATAGAGCATGCGCCGCAGCGCCTCGAGCAGCAGCGGGAACTTGTCCGGCTCGTTCATGCTGGCCGACACGTCGAGCGCCAGGATGACGTGCGAGACGGGCCCGCCCTCGCCGTGCATCAGGCCGCGGCCGCGCGGTGTCAGCTCGAGGAGAGCGTGGACGACGGGCTCGCCGTCCCGGGGCGCGCCGGCGTACTCGTAGCGGGCGTCGATCCCGACGTTCACGGCCTCGTCGGCGCTCGTATCGACATCGACGTCGTCGATGTCGAGTTCGATCACGACGAGGTCGTCGGGCTCCTCGGCGCGTGGCACGACCTCGCGATCGGCCGTCTCGGTCCCCTGGCCGGAGACGTCGAAGTAGGCGCGCAGCATCTCTTCCGGGGTCGTGCCCCGTGCCGCCGCTTGCTCCGCGCGGCAGCGCACGCATTCGTGGCCGGAACCGCAGTCCGGGCGTCCCGATCGGCAGACGGACATCCAAGCCTCCAATCGGCGTGCTCGTCACGCCGCTGCTTCAGGATCGGTACGCCGTGCACCCGGACTTGATCCCAAGCCCCCCGGGAGCGGTTCCACGACGTTGCGCGGTTCTGCCCGCCGCGCCGCCGGGGGCAGTACCCTTGCACGCGGCACGCGAACCCGTCGGCCGCGCCACCGTCGGCCGCCATCGGGAGT
Source organism: Planctomycetota bacterium (assembly GCA_024277065.1). Lineage (GTDB taxonomy): Bacteria > Planctomycetota > JAJSAM01 > JAJSAM01 > JAJVHW01 > JAJRPF01. Next base: position 56,724 of record JAJRVY010000360.1, on the reverse strand, counting down.
GTGAGGAGGACCCCGTATGCGATCCCGCAAGACCCTGCTCGTCGCCGCGCTCGCCGCGGGCGTGGCGCTCGCCGCACCCGCGGGCGAGAACGCCCGCGGCCAGGACGAGCTGCTCGACTACGGCCTCGTCCAGCGCACGCTGCCACGCCTCGGCGAACTCGGCGACGAGAGCGGGGCGGCCATCCGCAAGCTGCACGATCTCGTCGGCCGGCTGGACGAGGGCCTCACGACGCCGGAGCGCAAGGCCACGCGCGCCGAGATCCAGAAGACCGTCGAGGGCTATCTCGGCTCGAAGCAGGAGATGAAGAGGATCCTGCGCGAGGTCCTCGAGCTGCCGCCGGTGCGGCTCAGCGACAAGGAGGTCATGCAGACCATCCACGACACCGAGCTGTTCGACATCAACTGGAACGACACCACGTTCCGCAAGTGCATGAAGGACCTGTCCAAGGCGCTCGGGCTGCGCGTGCGGCTGGCCTACCACGTCGTCCAGATGAACACGGTGACGATGCGCTTCCGCCGCGCCCAGGCGGCGACGATCCTCGGCTCGCTCTGCAACTACTTCGAACTGCGCTACGTGATCCAGGACGGCGAGGTCGTCATCTTCAAGAAACTGACGCCGAACGAGTCACGGTTCCTCGAGTACCAGGCCAAGCACCCCGACGTGAAGCTGAAGTACTGGGAGCGTGAAGACGCGAGCGGCGAGTACGTGAAGGAGAAGAAGTGATGCGCGCCGCGACGCTGCTCCTCACGGGCACGGCGCTTCTCGCGGGCTTCGCCGCGGTCTCGCTCACGGAGTCGTTCTGCGGTCGTGCGAGCGGCGAGGAAGGCGACGCGAACGGGCCGCCGCAGGCCACGTCCGGCGGCATCATGGAGATGGACGTCGAATTCCTGCGCGAGAAGCTCCTCAAGCTCTGGATCATCGAGGAGGCGAGCGACCGTCACAACCAGCGGCGCATCGCCCAGAACTCGTTCAAGGGCCTGACGCCCCTCGAGCCGACCGGCGATGCGGCACGGGACGCCGAGAACCGCGCCGAGTACCTCAAGAACGACAAGCACCTGCGCCACTACCTGCTGCTCGAACTCGACAACGCCATCGAGGCCGTGGACATCGCACGCCACACGCTCGGCATCCACCTGCGCCCGCCGAACGACGACCGCGCCATGAGAGCCTTCCTCGAGCAGGAACTGCCGGCGATCGAGTGGCGCCACGCCAAGCTCGAGGACGCGCTGGCGGACCTCGGTCACAAGATCGGCACGCCCGTGGACTTCAGCGGCGTCGGTCCTCGCGAAGACGTGCGCATCGACCTGCAGCTCGACGCCGGGTTCCAGCTCCGGCAGGCCCTCGAGTACATCATCTCGATCCACCCGATCGAATGGGAGTACACCGACGGGCGCATGATCGTGCGCTACCTCGGCTCCGACGAACTGCCGAAGTAGCGCGTCATCCGTGGCGGGCGCGGGGCCATCAGGGCCCGCGCAGGAACAACTTCGTCGGACCGAGGGCGAGCGAGGCGGCGCGGGGCAAGGCGCCTCGACGACGCGACTCATTGCGAAGCCGAGTCGGGGAGGAGGGGCAACGCCGCCCCGCGTCGCCGCAGCCGACCCGAATCCCGAAGTTGTTCCTGCGCGGGCCCTAACGCGTCGTCGCGGCGGCGGGCAGGTCCTCGGGGCCGAACAGTGGGCGGCGCACGAGATCGACCTTGAGATCGCGCAGCTCCTGCCATGCGTTCGTGCGCGGCGAGCCGACGGCGGGCGCCTTGGCGCCGGCGGGCTTGGACACGGCCGGCTGATCGTCCGGCAGCGTCGGTGATCCGGACGACGGCGTGGCGTCGCCGCTCCCGTCGCCCGCCCCGACGTCCCCGCTCTCCCCTCCGCCGCCCCGATCTCCTGCGTCGCCGTCGCCCGCGTCGCCGTCTCCGGTGTCGCCGTCGCCGGCGCCGGCGCCCCCGGTGTCACCATCGCCGCCGCCGCCCGGCGACGACACGTCGGCGCCCGCGAGGATCTCGGTGTCGGTCTGCAGGTTGGTGATGCGCGTCAGATCGAGCGCGTCCTCGGCGGCGAGGTTCACCTCCCGCAGCAGACGCTTCTGGTAGGGCCGGAAGAGCTCGCGGAAGAGCCGTTCCTCGCCGATCTCGCGCCATGCACCCGTCGTCTTCTCGCCGGCGAGCACGGCCCACGCCTCGCTCATGTCGGGGCGCACGGCGCGCGAGGGCTCGCCGCGACGCAGCCGCGCAGAGATCCGCGCCTGCGCCTCGCGCCGCGCCGCCTCCTGCGGCAGACGCACGGAGGCCACGGCGGCCGCGGCGCGCACGAGCTTGGACTTGTCACCGAGCTTATCGAGCACGGCCGCGGAGGCGTCGGGGTGGTCGATGCCGCCGAGCGCAATGACCGCCGAGGCGCGCAGCCGCGCCGGATTGGAGCGGCGCAGGATCGCCAGGAGATCGTCGAGCGCGGACACGTCGGCACGCGGTGCGAGGAGGTCGCAACTCCGCGCGCGCACGTCGTCGTCGCCCGGACGCGCCGCGCGGTGGGCCAGATACACCGTCGTCGCGGTGTCCTCGAAGCGGCTGAGCCCGACGAGACCGGGCAGCAGCACCTCGGGCGCCGTCTCACGATCCAGCAGGGCGATCAGCGCATCGCGCGTGTCGGCGCGCCGCAGCGTCGCCACGAGAAACGCGACGATCGATGCCCGGCGCAGCTCACGGCGCCGCGAGCGCAGGCCCTCGCGCAGCGCCGCTGACGGCACCGGGCGATCGGGCTCGAGGGCGGCCTGCGGGAAGAAGCCCAGCGCCAGCAGCCGCGCCGCCCGCGCGCGAAAGCTGCCGTTGCCCCCACGCACGCGCTCCCGCAGCAGCGTGAGCGCCTCGGGGGTGCCGAGCCGCGCCAGCATCAGCGGCGCGGCAGCACGCAACGTGTGGATGCTCTTCGAGGAGCGCAGCGCCTTGCGCAGTGGGTCGATCGCCGACGTGTCACGGTGCCGAGCCAGGCCGATGCAGGCGAAGCCGGCGACGAAGGGGTGCGACGTCTCGCGCTCGACGGCCTCGCGCAGCGCGGGAAGGCCACGCGCGTCCATCGTCGCGGCGAGCGTGAGGGCCGCTGCGGCGCGGATCGGGGGCTCCTTCGTCGCCAGCGCCGTCATCAGCGGGTCGACGGCCCAGTAGCCGATGTCCTCGAGTTCGCGGCCGGCGGCGGTGCGCGCGCGGACCGAGTCCTCGGCGAAGCGACCGATGAGTTCGTCGATACGGCGCTTCGTGGCGCGATCGGGGCGCTGGAAGAAGACGTTGCCCTCGCGCTCGTCGTGCCCCGGCTCGTCGGCGCGCCCGGGTGGAGCGAGCACGAAACCGACCGCCGCCGCCGCGGCCGCGAGCAGCCCCGTGAGCCGCTTCCTCGACATCGTCCGCAGCGCGCCCGGCTTCATGGCTCCATGGTCGCCGCAGGCGGCCGCGTGTCAATGCCCTGCCGCCACGGCACCGCGCCGCGGCAGCCCGTCTACGCTTCTTCGCCCGGCCGTGCATCGGGCCTACGATTCGACGACCGCCACGACGCCCCACCAGCGAGGTCGCAATGCCACAGCTCGAGACGCTCCACGCCATCCGCGCCGCCACGGGAGCCGCGCAGGTCACGGGTCTCTCGGACGATGCCGTCACGGCGTTCCTCGCACACGACACCGAACTCGCCACGGCCATCGAGTCGGCCGCCGCCGCGTTCGAGGAACTGCGAGGCGAACACGCGGACGTCGTCGCCATGGACGAGCGCGACGCCATCGCGCACATCCAGGCCGGGTTCGTGAACTTCTACGCGCCGGACGCCGTCAACCCGTTCATCGCCCTCGCCGCGAAGGGGCCGTGGCTGGTCACGCTGCACGGCGCCGTCGTGCACGACAGCGGCGGCTACGGCATGCTCGGCTTCGGCCACGACGCGGCGCCGGTGGCCGCGGCCCTCGGGCGGCGGCAGGTGATGGCGAACATCATGACCGCCAACCTCGCGCAGCTCCGGCTCGTCGCAGCGCTGCGCCGGGAGCTCGGCCACACGCACGCGGGCGGCTGCCCCTTCGACCGCTTCCTCTGCATGAACTCGGGTTCCGAGGCGATGAGCGTCGCGGCGCGCATCTCCGACGTCCGCGCACGGCGCCTGACGGACCCCGGCGGCGAGCACGCCGGCAAGCGCTGCGTGTACGTCGGGATCGAGCGCGCGTTCCACGGCCGCACGCACCGGCCGGCGTCCTTCTCGGGCTCCACGCGCCCCAAGTACGAGCGCTTCCTCGCCTCCTTCCGCGGGCTGGACAACCTCTGGATGGTGCCGGCGAACGACGTCGCCGCCCTGCGTGCGGCATTCGCACGCGCGGACGCCGAGAACGTGTTCATCGAGTCGCTGTTCATCGAGCCGGTGCAGGGCGAGGGCTCCCCCGGCCTCGCCGTCACGCGTGCGTTCTACGACGAGGCACGCCGCCTGACCCTCGCCCACGACGCGTTCCTCGTCATCGACAGCATCCAGGCCGGCCTGCGCGCCCACGGCACGCTGTCCGTCATCGACTATCCCGGGTTCGAGGACTGCGACCCGCCCGACATGGAGAGCTGGTCCAAGGCGCTGAACGCAGGCCAGTACCCGCTCTCGGTGCTCGGGCTGACGGCGCGCGCGGCGGACGAGTACGTCGTCGGCGTCTACGGCAACACGATGACGACGAATCCCCGCGCACTCGACATCGCGTGCGCCGTGCTGGGCATGGTGACGCCCGAGGTGCGCGCGAACATCCGGGAGCAGGGCGAGAGGTTCCTCGCCGATCTGCGCCGCGTGCAGTCCGACTTCCCGGAGTTCATCACCGAGGTCGAGGGCAGCGGACTCCTGTTCTGCGCGGAACTGGACCCCGCGCGGCTGAGCGCCATCGGGCCGGGGAGCGCCGAGGAACGCTGCCGCATGCGCGGCGTCGGGATCATCCACGGCGGACGCAACGCGCTGCGCTTCACGCCCCACTTCCGCATCACGGACGCCGAGCGCGAACTGATCGTCGGTACGCTGCGCGACGTGCTGACGGAGATCCGCGCCGCCTCCTCCCAGCCCGCCCGGCCGCTCGCCTGACGCGCGCGCGCCGCCCCGTCAGTAGTTCGCCAGAACCCAGGTGCGCCAGGCGTTGTGGGCGAGGACCGGATCCGTGTCGAGCGCGTCGCGGAACGCGCCCTCGAGCGTGCGGCGCTCCTTGTAGGCCAGCACGAACGGGACGAGCTTCTGCTGTCCGCGCAGCCACTCGACCACGCTCCACGACTGCTGCACGTCCGCGAGCACGAGCTCGTTGATGGAGAGACGCGCCAGGGCGTCGAAGTCGCGGTCGTCGCGCGCAAGGACGCGCTTCTTCACGTCGCGCCGCCAGCGCTCGGCCGTCTTGGCCTTGGCGCCCTCGTCGGCGTCCGGCGTGCCCTCGGTCGCGTAGTCGCCCGGCCGCGCCACCTCGATGCAGTAGGTGAGGTTGTGGCCGCGCAGGCGGATCTCCTGCCACGTCGCCGTGCCCTCGAGCAGCCACCACGGCATCCAGTCGCCCGCCGGACGGTACGTCAGCAGCATGGCGTGCGCGGCCTGGTGCGCGGCGTTGGAGCTGACCGTCTCGAGCGTTCCCGGTCCCTGGTAGCGCGCCATCAGGAGACGTGGCGACAGCACCCAGAAGCCCTTCTGGCGGCGCATGAGAGCCAGTCGCGCGTCATCGACCGTCTCGTCGCGCAGGCGCTCGAAGACCGTGTCCACGAAGCGCAGGTACGCCGGCTCGCGGCGGAACTGGAAGACGTGGAACGGCTCGGGCGCCGCGCCGCGCCCGCCCCCCAGCACGTCGCCCGGCTCACAGCCGAAGACGGCGACGAAGTCGAGCACGGTGGACTGCACCGCCTCGGCCACCCGCGACAGCTCGGCCTGGGAATGGTCACCGAAGACCCACGCATGCGGCCGCGCGGCGGCCTGCAGCTCACCGCCGAGCGGCCCCGCGTAGCGCGCGGCCGCGGCCCGCACGTCCTTGCGCGTCTCCTCGGAGAGGCCGGGCATGTAGGGCGCGTCGCGCGCGGCGAGGTCCACGTCGGCGGCGAGATCCACGCCCTTCTCGATGCGCTCCACGTCGGCGGTCCTGAACGTGCGCGTGCGGCCGTCGTTCATGCGCACGCGCACGAGGCGCGAGCCCTCGGACAGCACCTCGCCGCCGATGCGGCGGCCGTCCTTCATGTACACGACGTCGGCGCGTCCGAGGACCGCGAGCGGCCCGAGGAGAAGCACCATCGAGAGCGCCGCGAGGAGCACCGCGAGCGAGACGGTGACCGCGGGCGGCGTGACGGCGGAGGAGGTGCGGTTCATGCTTCCCGGAGAGCCGGGATCACACGTCGATCCCGTACTTCTCGAGTTTACGCTGCAATGCGAAACGCGAGATGCAGAGCGCCTCGGCGGCTTTCGTCTTGTTGTTGTCGAACAGCCGCAGCGCCTTCTCGATCTCGGCCACCTCGACCTGCTGCACGAGCGCCCCGAGATCGCGCACCTCGTCGGGTGGCCCGGCGGCGACCGCCTGCGGTACATGTCCACGTATCTGCTCGGAGAGCACGTCGGTCTCGACGATCTCGCCGGAGAGCGCCACCATGCGCAGGCACTCGTTCTCGAGTTCCCGCACGTTCCCCGGCCAGTAGTAGGCGATCAGCTTGTCCATCACGCCGGGCGCCAGCCGTATGGGCCGCCCGCCCATGCGCCGCGCCTCGCGATCGAGGAAGTGCGACACGAGAAGAGGCACGTCCTCGCTGCGCTCGCGCAGCGGCGGCATGCTGATCTGCAGGACGCGCAGCCGGTAGTAGAGGTCCTCACGGAACTCGCCCTTGGCGACCATCTCGCGCAGGTCGCGATTGCTCGCGCTGACGATGCGCACGTCCACGTGCACGGGCTCGACACCGCCCACGGGCCGCACCTCGCCCTCCTGTAGCGCACGCAGGAGCTTGCGCTGCATGCCCTGGCTCATGTCACCGACCTCGTCGAGGAAGAGCGTTCCCGTGTGCGCCAGCTCGAAGAGGCCCTTGCGCGCGCGGTCGGCGCCGGTGAACGCGCCCTTGACGTAGCCGAACAGCTCGCTCTCGAGCAGCGTCTCGGTGAGCGCGGCGCAGTTCTCGGAGATGAACGGCCGGTCCTTGCGCAGGCCGTGGCGATGAATGGCGCGCGCAATCAGCTCCTTGCCGGTGCCGCTCTCGCCCTGGATGTGGACGGGAACGTCGGAGTCCACGACGCGGTCGAGCAGCCGCAGCGTCTCGAGGATCGCGGGGCTGCGCCCGAAGATCTCGGTGTAGTCGTACTTGGTGTCCAGCGAGCTGCGTGTGCGGAACGCGTCGCGCAACTCCTCGAGCTCGAGGCTCTGGCCGCGCACGATGCGCTCGAGACGGGAGTTGAGGGCCACGACCCGTTCACGGGCCTCGAGCAGCTCGGCCCGCGACGCCTCGGTCTCGGCGAACAGCCGCGCGTTGCGCAGGGCCACGGCCGCGTGGTCGGCCAGCGCCTCGAGCATGCGCAGGTCCGGTGGCCCGAACGCGCGCCGCTGCAGACGGTTGTCGAGGTACATCGCACCGACTACGTCGTCGTGCTCGCGGAGCGGCACGCAGATCACCGAGCGCAGCCCGAGGATCGAGATGGACTGCACGTCGCGGAAGCGCTCGTCCTCGAGTGCGTTGACGGCGCAGATCGCCTCGCCGCTCTCGAGCACGCCGTGCGCGAGCGAGCGCGAGATGTCGAGCTCGGTGCCCTCGACGGCGTCGCCCGCGAAGTTGCGCGAGGCCGCGAACTCCAGCCCGCCGCCGTCGCTGCGCAGCAGCACGAAGCCGCGCTCGGCGCGCACGATGTCGATGGCGTGGTCGAGGATCAGGTCGAAGAGCTTGCTGCGATCCAGCTCGCTGTTCAACGCGCGCGCCGTGCGCTGCAGGCGCAGGAGATCGGTCTGCCCGCGGCCGGACTCGTCGTCGCCGTCGTCGAAGTGCTCGATCTCCTGCGTGCGCCCCTCGTCGATGCGATCGAAGAAGATCCGCGTGGCGCCGATCTGGATCACGTCTCCCGCCTCGAGGGGTCGATTCTGGGCGAGTTGACCGTTCACGAGCGTACCGTTGGCACTGCCATCGTCGATCAGCACGTAGGCGCCGTCCCGCGGCTCCACACGGCAGTGGCGGCGGCTGGCGCGGCGATCGGGGATCGGGAGCGCGTTCTCTCGGCTCCGGCCGATCCACACGGCATCCTGACCGAGCGGGCACTCGACCCGCTTGCCGTCGGATGTGAGGAGGATGAGCTTGGTCACGGGTTGGACTGCCGAGGAGACGGGCCGCGGTAAGGGCCCGCGCAGGAATAACTTCGGGATTCGGTCGGCTGCCACACCGCGGGGCGGCGTTGCCTCTCCTCCCCGACTCGGCTCCGCAATGAGTCGCGTCGTCGAGGCGCCTTGCCCCGCGCCGTCTCGCTCGCCCTCGGTCCTACGAACTTATTCCTGCGCGGGCCCTAACGAGCCTACCACCGGCGCGTCCGCTCCCACGCGGAATCGTGCGAAATCGCACGCCCGGCCGATGCCAGCCCGGACCGCCCCGTCATCAACCCCGAACCAACGACCCCAGTCTCAACGATCCCGCGCCGGAATCCAGCCTTGATCTTCAACGCCCTCCTCGCGGGCGCGGTCGTCGCCGGCCTGCTCTGGCCGGCGCCCGGGCTGGCCGTCGAGCCGCATCGCCGCGCGCTCGTGATCGCCGTCATGTTCATGATGTCGCTGACGCTGCCCGCGGAGCGCCTGCGCCGGGCGGCCGGCAACGTGCGTGCGTTGGGCGCCTCGTTCGCCGTCGGCTACGTGTTCCTGCCGCTCGCCTGCGGCGTCCTCGCGCACACGCTCTTCGCCGGGAGGCCGGGCCTGCAAGCCGGCCTGATCGTGCTCGGGGCGCTGCCCTGCACGCTGGCGTCCGCCACGGTGTGGACGCGGCTCGCGGGCGGCGACGACGCGCTGGCGCTGACCTACACGGTCGTCTCGAATCTGCTGTCGATCGCGCTGGTGCCGCTGTACCTGCTGCTGTTCCTCGGCGCCGCGCTACCGGTGCCGGCACTGCAGTTGTTCGGCGATCTCTCCGTCGTCGTGCTGGCCCCCGTCGCCGCCGGCCAGATCCTGCGCCTGCTGCTCGGAGCGCGCGCCGACCGCTGGAAGCCGGGCATCTCGATCGCGGCCCGCGGGCTCGTGCTGACGATCGTGCTCGTGGCCGTGAGCAAGATGTCCGCCGAGGTGCGCGCCCACCCCGTGACCGTGGCCGAGTTCGCGGCGCTCGCGGCCGTGCTGCACGCCGTCGCGCTGGTCCTCGGTGGATGGCTCGCGGCCCGCCTCGGACGGCCGCGGGCCGAGTGCATCGCCGTGCGCTTTGCCGGCTCGCAGAAGACACTCTTCATCGGCGTATTCCTGGCGGGCGAGTACTTTCCGGAGGCGCCGCTCGCACTCCTGCCGGTGACGGCCTACCACGTCATCCAACTCGTGATCGACACCGCGGTGGCGACCCGGCTCGCACGCGCCGCGGGTGCGGGAGCGCCGTCAGGCTGACACGACCATGCTCTCCTACCTCCAGTACCTGTTCGCCCTCGTGATCGCCTCGAGCGGCCTCGCGCCGCCGGACGTGCCCGCGCCCGCGCCCGACGTGGCCGGCATCCTGCTCACGATCGTGGCGTTCGGACTGGCGTGGACGACGATCGGCGCGCTGGTCGCGCGGCGCCTGCGATCTGCGGGAGACGACGCCGTGCCCGTGTACCTGCGCACGATGGCCCTCGGCCGCGTCGCGGTGCTGGGCGTCTTCTGGTTCCTGGCGCAGACGCTGCAGGCCAAGGAGATCGCGCACACGCTCGGCGTCGCACATTGGGTGCTCGTCCCCCACCTGCTGCGCTTCCTGCCGTTCGCCGCGCTCCTGGCGCTCCTGCGCGGCGGCCTGCACCGCGCCGGCGCCAGGCTGCGGCTGGAGCCCCCGGGCCTTCTCGCGACGCTGTCACTGGAGTTCCGCCAGGCGCTCCTGCCGCTCGGGCCGCTGCTGCCGCTGCTGGTCGTCTGGGACGTGGTCTTCCTCGCGGACCCCGCCTCCTGGCTCGGCGCCGTCCGCGACGTGTTCGTCGCGCTGCCCGTGGCGCAGGCCGCGCTGTCGCTCGGCGTGTTCCTCCTGGCGATGCTGGCGATGCCCTTCCTGCTACGGCGCGCCTGGCATGCCGAGCCGCTGCCGGCCGGCCCGCTCCGCACGCGTCTCGAAGCCTACGCGGAGAGCGTCGGACTGCGCGCGCGCGAGATGCTCGTCTGGCCCACGGGCGGCGCGCAGATGAACGCCGCGGTCGTCGGCGCGCTGCCGCGCTTCCGCTACGTGTTCCTGACCGACGGGCTGATCGAGACGCTCGGCCCCGACGAGATCGAGGCCGTCTTCGCCCACGAGGCGGGCCACGCGCGGCGCGGCCACGTGCTGCTGTTCTTCGGTTTCACGGCGGTGCTCGTGCTGTCGAGCCTGCTGCCCGACGCGCTGGGTGCGTCGTTCGCCGGGCCGCTGGCGGACCTGGACCCGCTCGTGCGCTCCATCGCCATGGTGCTGATCTGGATCGGCGTCGTCTTCGGCTGGGTCTCGCGCCGCTTCGAGCAGGAGGCGGACGTGTTCGGCATCGACACGGTGCCCTTCCCGCCGGCCGCGGACGGCACGCCGCGCGATCCCTCCGAGCACCCGTTCGCACGCGCGCTCGAACGCATCGCCGCGGAGACCGGCGGCATCCGCGAGATCACCGGCTGGCGCCACTTCTCGATCGCTGATCGCGTGGAGTTCGTGCGCGCGTACCTGACCGACGCGGGGGTCCGCGCCCGCTACCGGCGCTCCATCCGGCTGCTGCGCGGCACCCTCATCACGCTGATCGGGGGCTTCGCGCTGCTGGCGGCGCTGCGCGTGCCGGGAGAGCTCGCCGCGGCGCCCGTGATCTGGCGCACCGCGCGCGACCCGGCCGCGAAGCTGCTCGAGCCCCTGCGTCGCGCGACGACCCCCGCGCCCGCAACGGCGCGAGCGCGCGCGTTCTTCGAGGCAGCGCGGCTGGCGCAGCGGGCGGGCGAGCCCGAACGCGCGCTGCGCTGGCTGCGCAGCGCCGCCGCACTGTCGCCCGGCGACGCGTACGTGCTGGCCGCCTACGCGCAGGCCCTCGGCGAGGCCGAGCGGCCCCGCGGGGCGGCCATCGTGTGGCGCGATCTCCTGGCTCTGCCGGACGCGCCCGAGCTCCTCCGGGAGCGCGCCGAGGCAGCCCTCGCAGGCGCCTCCGCCGCGGCCGACTGAGACCGTGTCCCGGTCCTCTCCTCCTGCTACACTCGGGCGGCTGGAATCCCGCTACCCTGACCAGCCGTAAGTCGATTGGAATAAACAGTTTAGGACGCACCCGCCGCGCCGCGCGGACGCGCTGCACCGGGAACGGGTCCCGTGCCGCACCGTGATCGCCCCGTGATCGCACGGGCGCCCCCCGGAGAGGCGTCCCTGCCCGCCCCTGACGCGGCCCGCATCCTCGCGAAGAGCACAACCACATGACCGACTCTGACACACCCGATTCCAACGCTCCCGACGCCGACGGCCCTGGCACACCGGACCCGGACGCGACGGCGCCTGACGGCCGCGATCCCGAGACGCCCGCAGCGGCGCCGGCGCCGCTCCTGCCGCCCGCCGAGAACGTGCAGGACCTGCTCATCGAAGACGAGATGCGCGAGAGCTATCTCAAGTACGCGATGAGCGTCATCGTCTCGCGCGCGCTGCCCGAGGTGCGCGACGGCCTGAAGCCGTCCCAGCGCCGCATCCTGGTGGCCATGAACGACCTGGGGCTGCACCCGCGCGCGAAGTTCAGGAAGTGCGCCAAGATCTGCGGCGACACGTCCGGCAACTACCACCCGCACGGCGAGCAGGTCGTCTACCCGACGCTCGTGCGCATGGCGCAGCACTTCAACATGCGCGTGCCACTCGTGCAGCCACAGGGCAACTTCGGCACGCTCGACGACCCCCCGGCCGCCATGCGCTACACCGAGGCGCGCCTCGCGGCGTCGTGCATGGAGATGCTCGCGGACCTCGGCGAGGACACGGTCGATTTCGTCCGCAACTACGACGACTCGCGCAACGAGCCGACGGTACTCCCGGCACGCTTCCCCAATCTGCTGGTGAACGGCGCCCAGGGCATCGCCGTGGGCATGGCGTCGTCGATCCCCCCGCACAACCTGACCGAGGTCTGCACGGCGGTCATCGCCCTGCTCGACGACCCGGACCTCACGCTCGACGCGCTGATGGACGTGATCCCGGGTCCCGATTTCCCGACGGGCGCGATGATCTGCGGCGCCTCCGGCATCCGCCAGGCGTACGAGTCCGGCCGCGGCAAGCTGCGCCTGCGCGCGCCGTGCGAACTCGAGGAACGCAGCACCGATCGTTTCTCGCTCGTGTTCACGGAGTTGCCCTACGGCGTCAGCATCAAGGCCGTCAGCGAGCAGATCGTCGAACTGGTCAACTCGAAGAAGCTGACCAGCATCTCCGACGTGCGTGACGAGTCCAGCCTGGCCGACGGCGTGCGCCTCGTCGTGGACCTCAAGCGCGGCGAGAACGACCGCGTCGTCCTGTCGCACCTCTACAAGCACACGCGCCTGCAGGAGACGTTCAGCGTCATCATGATCGCGCTGGTGCGCGGCCGTCCCGAGACGCTGCCGCTCAAGCGCTTCCTCGAAGAGTTCCGCGACCACCGCATCACGGTCATCCGGCGCCGCACGCGCTACCGGCTGGACAAGGCCGAGGCGCGCGCGCACATCGTCGCGGGCCTGCTCCAGGCGCTCGACATCATCGACTGCATCATCGAGACGATCCGCGCCTCGTCGGCCCGTGACGAGGCCAAGGCGCGCCTCGTGGCGGGCGACTACGCCGCCCCCCCGAACTGGGCGGGCGCGCTGCCGGCGGTCACCTTCAGCGAACTCCAGGCCGACGCCATCCTGGACATGCGGCTCGCGCGCCTCACCGGGCTCGAGCGCGAAAAGCTGCAGAACGAGTACGACGAGCTCCAGGCGTCCATCGCCGACCTGACCGACATCCTGGCGCGCAGGGAGCGCGTGCTCGACATCATCCGTGACGACATGCGTGAGATGATCGAGAAGTACGGCGAGCCCCGCCGCACGCTGATCACCGACGATCCCAGCGAGGTCCGCATGGAGGACCTGATCGCCGACGACGCCGTCGCCGTGACGATCTCCCACGAGGGCTACGTCAAGCGCCTCGCGCTCTCCGAGTACCGGACGCAGGGCCGCGGCGGCAAGGGCGTGCGCGGCGCCGACACGAAGAAGGGCGACTTCGTCGAGCGCATGATGGTCACCACGAACCATCAGTACCTGCTCGTGCTGTCGCAGACCGGCCAGATGCGCTGGCTGCGCGTGTTCGACGTCCCCGAGGGCGGTCGCTACAGCCGCGGGCGCGCGTTGATCAATCTGCTCCAGGTGGACGAGAACGACCGCATCGCGGCGTGCGTGCCGGTGCGCAACTTCGAGGAGGGCTACCTCCTGACGATCACCGCCAAGGGCAAGATCCGCAAGACGCCGCTCAGCGGGTTCAGCCGCCCCCGCGCAGGGGGCATCATCGGCGTGCGCGTCGACGAGGGCGACCGCCTGATCGCCGCAGCCGAGCTCTACGAGGGCCAGGAGATCCTGCTCGCGACGCGGGCCGGCAAGTCCATCCGCTTCCCCGAGAGCGACGTGCGCTCCATGGGCCGCGCGTCGGCCGGCGTGCGCGGTATCAAGTTGCGCAACGACGACGAGGTCGTCTCACTCGTGATCCTCGAGCCCGAAAAGCAGATCCTGACGATCTGCGAGCGCGGCTTCGGCAAGCGCACGGCGCTGGACGAGTACCGCGTCCAGAACCGTGGTGGCTACGGGATCATCAACATCAAGGTCAGCACGCGCAACGGGCGTGTGGTGGGCTGCCGCGCGGTGGCGCAGGACGACCAGTTCATGATGATCACCGAGGGTGGCCAGGTCGTGCGCACGCGCGTCGCCGACGTCCGCACCATTGGCCGCAACACGCAGGGCGTGACGGTGATGAGCGTGCCCGAGAGCGACCGCATCGTGGCCGTGGCGCTCATCGAGCCCGACGAGGAGGGCGACGACGCCGAGGGCGAGTCCGACGACGGTGTCACGGCCGCCGACGCAGTGGCGACCGAAGCCGTCGTGACCGACGCCGATGGCTCTTCCGGCGACGACACGGGCGACGCCTCCGGCGACTCTTCCGGCGACTCTTCCGGCGAGACCGACGAGGAGTAGCCGGGCGGCGTGACGAAGCGACCGCGCCGCACGGACGTCTGCCCGCACTGCGGCGCGGAGTTCCCCGAGGGCCGTCCGGCGTGCCCCGAGTGCGGCAGCGACGCCGAGACGGGCTGGAGCCGCGAGGGCCTCACCGGCGAGGCCCACGGCCTGCCCGACGAGGTCACGGACGACGACTACGACGACGTGCTGCGCAGCATCGGCGCGCTACCGCCGAGGCGCACGCTCCCGCTCTGGATGGTGATCGTCGCGCTGATCACACTGGTCGCGTTCGCCATGCTGTTCACGTTCTGACGACCACGCCGCGCCGCGCACACCCGAGGCGACCTCCCCGCCCGCCGCCCCTATCCGGCGCCGCCCGCACGAAATCGTTCGGTGATCGCGGCGGGCGCGAGAGAACGGGGCGCGTGAAAGCCGCGCTCGCTCAGACCGCCCCGCACCTCGCACGCGTCGAGGCCAATCTCTCCCAGCACGAGGAGACGGTGACGCGCGCCGTCGCCGCGGGCGCCGAACTCGTGGTCTTCCCCGAGTTGTCGCTCACCGGCTACCTGCTCATGGAGGCCACGCCGGAGGTGGCGATCACACTGGACTCACCCACCATGGACCGCCTGCGCGAGCTGTCACGCCAAGCCGCGATCACGGTCGGGTTCGTCGAGGAGGCCGTGGGCGGGCGCTTCTTCAATGCGGCGGCGTTCCTAGACGGCGGCGAGCTGCTGCACGTCCACCGCAAGGTGTACCTGCCCTCGCACGGCCTCTTCGACGAGACGCGCCACTTCGCGATGGGCGACCGCATGCGCGTGTTCGACACGCGCTTCGGACGCGTCGGGATGCTCGTCTGCCGCGACTTCTGGCACCTCGGCCCGGCCTACGTGCTCGCCTGCCAGGACGTGGACGTGATGTGCGTGCTCTCGGCCAGCCCGGGACGCGGCGCGGAGTCGGGCGCCGGACGCTTCGAGAGCACGTCGTCGGTGTCCCTGCTCGGCGATCTCTACGCGCGCTCGTTCGGGTGTCACGTGCTGCACTGCAGCCGTGGCGGCGTCGAGGAGGGCGTGACGTTCGCCGGCGGGTCCGAGGCATTCGGCCCCTCCGGGGAACGGCTGGTCCGCGGCGCCGACGAGGAACCGGACCTCGTGCTCGTGGACATCGACCCCGAGGCGCGCCGCGCGGCGCGTCTGCGCATGCCGTTCCTCAAGGAGGAGCGGCCCCACCTCATCCTGCGGGAGCTGCAGCGTGTCCTCGCCGAGCGGACCGCCCCTCGATACTGAGCTCGCCGAGCGCGTGCTCGTCCGCTTCCTGCGCGAGGAGGCGGGCCGCGCGTCGTTTCGCCGGCTGGTGCTCGGACTGTCGGGAGGGATCGACTCCGCCGTCGCCGCCTGTCTCGCGGCGCGCGCAGTCGGCACGGAGAACGTGATCTGCATCGCGATGCCGTGGAAGGACTCGAACCCCGAGAGCCTCGTGCACGGCCGGCTCGTCGCCGATGGCGCCGGGCTCGCTCTGGACGTCGTCGATCTGACGGCGGCGGCCGAGGGACTGCTCCGCGAGCTGCCCGCGCCGACGCCGCACCGCATCGGCAACGTGCTCGCGCGCCTGCGCATGGTCACGCTCTGGGACCGCAGCTTCGCCGAGCACGCGCTCGTTGTCGGCACCACGAACAAGACCGAGCTGCTGCTGGGCTACGGCACGATGCACGGCGACCTGGCGTCGGCGCTCAATCCCATCGGCTACGTCTACAAGTGCCAGCTGCGCGCGCTCGCCCGGCATCTGGACGTGCCGCAGGCGGTCATCGACAAGCCGCCCTCCGCCGACCTGACGCCCGGACAGACCGACGAGGACGACCTGGGCTTCACGTACGACGAGGCCGATGCCGTGCTCGAGCGCATGGTGGAGAGGCGCGAGTCGCCGCAGGCCATCGTCGCCGCAGGCCACGACCCCGTGATCGTCGAGTCCATCCGCCGGCGCGTCGTGCGCAACCAGTACAAGCGCCGCGGGCCGCTGATCGCAAAGCTCTCGCGCCGCACGATCGGGTGGGAGTTCCGCTACCCGCGCGATTGGCAGACGTAGGCGGCATCGGTGCCGGCCGGCGGCGGGGATGTGCACCGGCGCAGCTCGTGGTAGGGGCGACCCCACGTGGTCGTCCCCGGTGCTTGCGTGACCGTCGCGAGGAACCGATCGACCTCGCGGCGGCTGCGGAGGCGGTGCCAGTGGATGTGGGCGAAGGCGGGGTCGGCGCTCTTCCGCTCGTACGTCGCGCGGTACTTCGCGTGACGCGTGAACGACCAGAGGATGATGTTCTGCTTGGGGCGCGGGTCGCACAGATTGGACCAGCGCTCGCGATTGCCGTTCCAGAGCTCCTGGCGGCGGATCACACGCCGCAACGTACGTCCGATGACAGCGCGCATCACGGCGGGGCGCGGCAGGTCGAGCCAGACGACGGTGTCCGCCCTGGCCAACACGATGTCCTGCACGCTCGAGTCGTAGTTGCCGTCCGTGATCCAGCGCGTGGCTCCGAGCCGCTGCGTCAAGCGCGCTCGGAACTCCGCGAGCGGAAGCGGCGTCCAGCCGGGCCGGTGGAAGATCGCGTCCAGTTCGACGTGCTCCGCGCCGAGACGGTACGCGAGGGCGCGAGCGTCGTCTTCCCGGCCCCCGAACATCCGACGATCATGACGCGGCGCATGGAGTGCCGCATCCTACGGCCCGAGGACACCGGCGACGATCACGCACACATCCACACTGCAGCGCCGCGCACTACCGCCGTGTCCTCGAGCCTGTTAGTTGCGCTCGAGCCTGTTAGTTGCGGCCGTCCCTCGGGTTCTGGCTCCGGCGACGAGGGCGGGGGCGGGGACGGGGTGGAAGAACGCTTCGAGCTCCGCGTGGCGCGAGGCGGCGTCGCTCTCGCCGAGACCGATCAGGAGGCCGATATAGCCGGGCTCGAAGAGCAGCAGGCTGAGGGCGTCGTTCGAGCGCACCTGACGCGTGCCCCAGCCACGTGACAGCCAGCGCAGGAGACGCGGCAGCTCGATCTCGTGCAGCGACGCGAGCGTGCCGAGATCCGCCGCGGGCCGCTGTACGCAGAGGTCGATGCGGCGCATACCCTCGCGCTGCGCGCGTGGCACGAACGGCAGCAGGCGATTGGCCTTCTCGATGCGCGCGGCGTCCTGATCGAGGAGATCCAGGAAGACGGACTCCAGCACGACGCCGGCGATGCGCGCGGGCGGCGGGTGCCGCGCGCGGTCCTCGGGCGCGGCGCAACCGGCGCGCCCGGTGGTGATGGCGAGGATGCGGTCGGCGCCGAGGTGGATGGCCGGCGACAGCGGGGCCGCGAGACGCACGCCTCCATCGCCGTACCAGCCGTCGGCCAGCCGCACCGGCGGGAAGAGGAACGGCAGCGCGGCCGATGCCGTGACGTGATCGACGGTCAGCGCGGCCTCCGTCCCGCGGCGCTGCTGGCGCGACCACGGCAGGGCGCCGCGGCCCTGGAACCAGGTGACGGACTCGCCGGTGGCGTACGACGACGTCGTGAGCGCGAGCGCGCGCAGCCGTCCGTCGCGCACGTTGTCCTCGACGCCGGGGATCGTGCCGTCGGCGCGAGCGTCCAGGCACCGCACCAGCAACCGCCGCAGCGGCGCCGTGTCCACGAGTCCGCGCGGCGCCGGCGCCGTGCGCACGCCGCCCGAGACGAGCCGCATCGCCCAGCGGGCCATGTCCCGCAGGAGAGCGTATGTGTCGGCGCGGAACACGTCCCGGATGCGCAGATCGCGCCAGACGGCCTCGAGGTCGGTCACGGCCTCGCGGAAGGTGCCGCGATGGGCCGCCAGATACGAAGCGTTGATGGCCCCCGCCGACACGCCGAACACGATGTCGAAGGCGGCCTCGGGGAACTCCCGCGCAACGTAGCGCAGGAACCCCACCTGGTAGGCCGCCCGCGCGCCGCCGCCGGGCAGCACCAGCGCGGTGTGGCGCCGCCGCCGCCGGGCAGCGGCCGGACGCTCACCCGGCACCCGCGCGCTCACCCTCCCGTCCCCCGCACGGCGCAGCGGCTCATCCCCTTCTGCCGGCGGTTCTCTGGGCGACATCTCTCTCTGCCCGGCGACGGGCTTGCTCCTCTCTCGCGCGGTCGGTCGGCAACGCCTTGCGTGCCCCTCACCCTGTAGAACCGACGAGCCGCCCCGTTTGTTCGCGGCGCGGCTCTCACTCGAAGAGCCCGGGCGTCGAGAGATAGCGCTGCCCCGTGTCGGCGATGACACAGACGACGTCCTGCCCGGCGAACTCCGGGCGTCCCGCGATCTCGCGCGCGGCAGAGGCCACGGCGCCGGACGAGATGCCGACGAGCAGGCCCTCGGTGCGCGCCAATTCGCGCACGGCTGCCCACGCGGCGTCCGCGGGCACGTCCAGCAGTTCGTCGATGAGCGTCTCGTCGTAGTTGCCGGGCGTGAAGCCGGGCACGACGCCGGGGATGCGGTGCTGCCGGAACTCGCCCGTGCGGTAGTACGGCGCCTCGGCCGGCTCGACGCCGACGACGTGGACGTTCGCGCCGCGCTCACGCATCGCACGCGACACGCCGCAGAGCGTGCCGCACGTGCCGAGCCCCGCCACGAACACGCGCAACCCGCCGGCGGTCTGCTCCCACAACTCGGCGGCGGTGCTCTCGTAGTGCGCGAGGGGGTTGTCCGGGTTGTCGTGCTGGCGGATGTAGAACGCGCCGGGGATCTCGTCCAGCAGTTCCATCACGCGGGCCTTGGCGCCCTTGGTGTGCAGCGCGGCGGGTGTCAGCTCGAGGCGCGCCCCGAGCGCAGCGAGGGCTTGGCGGCGCTCTGCGCTCATCGCCTCGCTCATGCAGAGCACGAGGTCGTAGCCCATCACCGCGCAGGCCATCGCGAGGCCGATGCCGGTGTTCCCCGACGTGGCTTCGAGAATCGTGCTCTCGCCGGGCACGATGTCGCCCCGCTGCTGCGCCTCACGGAGCATCCACAGCGCGGGTCGGTCCTTGACGCTGTAGGGATTGAGCAGCTCGAGCTTGCCGAGCACACGCCCGCGATCCTCGGACGGCGGCGCGAAGCGGTCGAGCGCGACGAGTGGCGTGCCCCCCACGCAATCCAGGATGCTGCTGCGAACGCGCATGTCGGGGTCTCCCTTCGCGCCCAGTGTCGCCGCAGGTCTCTGGCAGTGCGCCCGGAATCGAGCCCGGCACGAGAGAGGCGTTCAGCGGGAGGGGCGCAGCCCGAGCAGGAGCCCCGCCCAGACCAGCGCGCCGCACGCGAGTTCGACGAGCGATCCCGGGAGCAGATCACCGACACCAGGGACGAGGCGCGCGCCGAGAAGCCCCATGACGCCGGTCAGTCCGGCGAGCGCGAGGAGCTTCCCCGGACCCTTCGAGCAGTCCCGGCGGGCCAGCAACCAGAGCACCGCGCTGCCGAGGACGAAGAGCGACGTGAGCAGCGCCGTGCGGGCCGCACCATGGGCGCCGCCATGCGTCATCCCGGGGGCGAAGGCGCGGATCAGCGCCTTGCCCCGGGTCATCGCGAGCACCTGCAGATCGACGAGCTTGTCCACGACGATGACCGCGCAGGCCGCCGCGACGATCCACCACGTGAGCCGCCGCCCGGGCGGCGCCGAGCGCACGAGCAGCGCGGCGAGCGCCACGGGCACGCCCCAGAGCAGCAGTTCCAGAAGGAACGCGCCGGGTATGTCGCAGTCGAGTGCGAGCAAAGGGGGACACCTCGCGTGCCCGGGCCGCGCAAGCGCCGCGTGCGCTCGCGTCGGTGGCCACAGTAGGGAGTCGATCGCAATTGCGCTCCTCGTGCAACCCCGTCGGTCCCCGGCCTCGAGGAGAGTAGGATGGAGGTTTGGAGCGCCCGCGCCCTGCGAGCCCCCCCCCATGACCCAGCCACGCCCCATCGCAAGTCACCTGGTCGCGCTGCTCGCCGCGACGCTGCTGGTGCTGTGCGCGTGGGCGCTCCCCGCGGCGGCGCAGGCGCAGGACGCCGCACGGGACGGCGGCCGCGCCGCCGTCCCGCGGGTGGACCTCCTGCACGTGGACGGCCCGATCACGTCGGTCGTGGCGGGCTACGTCGAGCGGTCTCTCGACGACGCGGAAGAGGACGGCACCGACGTCGTCGTCATCCGCCTCGACACCCCCGGCGGCGGCGTCGCGATCACCGAGGAGATCATGAAGCGCATGCTCGCGTCGAAGATCCCCGTCGTCGTGTGGATCGGACCGGAAGGCGCGATGGCCGGCTCCGCCGGCACGTTCATCACACTGGCCGCGCACCTCGCCGCCATGGCCCCCGGCACCTCGATCGGCGCGGCGAGCCCCATCGGGCCGCAAGGCGAGGAACTCGGCGAGACGGCCCGCGCCAAGATGATGAACACGCTGGTGACACAGATGCGCAACCTCGCCAAGCGGCGCGGACCGCAGGCCATGGACTGGGCCGAGGACGCCATCCGCGACGCGCGGTCATCGACCGACGAGGAGGTGCTGGAGCTACGCGTCATCGACCTGCTCGCGCGCGACGTGGACGATCTCCTGTCACAGCTCGACGGGCGCGCGGCCATCGTCGGCGGGGCGCCCGTCGCGCTGCACACGCTCGGGGCCGTCGTACGCGAGGTCCGGATGAGCCGCGCCGAGTCGCTGCTCGTCGCGCTGGCTTCGCCGAACGTGGCGTACATCCTCATGACCCTCGGGATGATGGGACTCGTGTACGAGTTCGCGAGCCCGGGCTTCGGGCTCGGCGGCGTCGTCGGCTCGATCTGCCTCCTGCTCGGCGTGTACGTGCTCGGCATCCTGCCGGCGAACTACGCGGGCGTCGGGCTGATGCTGCTGGCCTTCGCGCTCTTCTTCGCCGACGCCAAGCTCGGAACGGGCGGGCTGATCGCGATGGGCGGTGTCGTATCCATGGTGATCGGCGGCATGATCCTGTTCGACTCGCCGATCTTCGCCATCTCGCCGGCGGTGCTGTGGACGACAGCGCTCGCCTGCGGCGCTTTCTTCGCGTTCGCGGCGAGCGCCGTGCTGCGCAGCCAGGGCCTCAAGGCCACCACCGGCCGGGAGGGCCTCGTCGGCGCGATGGGACGTGTCGTCTCGCGCCTCGCCCCCGAGGGCACGGTGCGCGTCCAGGGCGAGACATGGAAGGCAAGCGCCGCGGAC
Source organism: Planctomycetota bacterium (assembly GCA_024277065.1). Taxonomy (GTDB): domain Bacteria; phylum Planctomycetota; class JAJSAM01; order JAJSAM01; family JAJVHW01; genus JAJRPF01. The sequence continues at coordinate 35,290 of JAJRVY010000360.1, read as the reverse complement.
GGCCCGTACGAGCCGGGCGCCGAGATCGAAGTGACCGCGGTGCAGGGCCTGCAGTTGGAGGTCCGCGCCGCACCTGACGCGTAGTGTTCAAGACGTGGACTTGATCGTAGTCGTCGTAGCAGTTGGGAGGCTTCCATGCCGAACCCGGTCGTGATCCTGTTCGTCCTGCTCGGTTTCGCTCTCTTCATCCTGTTCCAGGCCGTGCGCATCGTGCAGGAGTACGAGCGTGCCGTCGTCTTCCGGCTCGGCCGGCTCGTCGCCACGCGCGGCCCGGGCCTGGTCCTGCTCATCCCGCTCGTGGAGCGCATGGTCCGCGTTGATCTGCGTGTCGTGACGCTGGACGTCCCGGCGCAGGAGTGCATCACGCGCGACAACGTCACCGTGAAGGTGAACGCCGTCGTCTATTTCCGCGTGATGGAACCGAGCATGGCCATCGTCAACGTCGAGAACTACCAGCGCGCGACGTGGCTGGTGTCACAGACGACGCTGCGCAGCGTTCTCGGTCAGAGCGAACTCGACGAGTTGCTGTCGAAGCGTGAGCACATCAACGCCGAACTCTGCCGCATCATCGACGAGGAGACCGAGCCGTGGGGCATCAAGGTCTCGATGGTCGAGGTCAAGGACGTGGAACTGCCCATGTCGATGCAGCGCGCGATGGCCAAGCAGGCCGAGGCCGAGCGCGAGAAGCGCGCCAAGATCATCCACGCCGAGGGCGAGTACAACGCATCGCAGCAACTCGCCCGCGCCGCCAAGCGCCTCGCCACCGAGCCCGCCGCGATCCAACTGCGCTACCTCCAGACGCTGACCGAGATTGGCGTCGAGCAGAATTCGACGATCATCTTCCCGGTGCCCGTGGACCTGCTCAAGGGCATCCTGACGAAGACGGGGATCAGCGCCGGAGACGCGGACGCGGACGCGGACGACGACGACGACGGCGGCGGCGGAGACGACGCGCCCACGACGGACGCCGCGCAGGTGCGGACCGCGCGCGGCATCGAGATGGACGACCCGCCGCGCGGCGACGATCCCCCGTCGGCGTAGTCCGCACTCGGGGAGACGACGTCAGCGCGCGGGAAGGTGCTGCAACAGGGCCGCGGCGAGGCGGCGCCCCGTGGCGGCGCCGCCGTCGCGGGCGGCGGGCCCCTTCTGCGGCAGCACGGCGAGGCGCGTGATCTCGCTGACGTAGAGCGTGTCCTCGCCGCCGTCCCCGCGCGGCGCGACGAGACCCGCCCAGCCGCTCACGAGGTAGCCGCCATCCACCGCGGGCAGTACCTCGGTGACGTGCGCGCGCAGCGGAAACGTGCGGCCGGGCTCGAGCGCCGCGGCGCCGGCGGCGTCCACGTACAGCAGCGCGAGCGGACTGTAGCCACGCCCCAGCAGCGCGTCGTACAGCCCTTCGCGGAAACCGCTGAGCACTGCCGCGGCGACGCCATCGCCGGTCGGGCGCAGCACCGCGACCTCGAAGGCGCCGAACTCGGCGATGGCCGGGCTGACCTTGGCATCGACCGTGCCCACGCTCGGCGGCGCGTCCACGTGGCGCGTCGGCCGCGCGAACGGCGCGTGCCCGCTCCTGCACCCGCCGGCGAGCAGCAGCGGCGCGAGCACCATGGCGACGACGACGTTCAGGACTGCGGCGCTACGGTGACCCACCACGTCTCACGCTCCTCGAGCAGGTGTCGGTCGTCCCGCAGCACCCACTTCGTCGGGTCCTTGACGGTCACGGTCACGCGATAGCGTCCGGGCGGCAGCTTGCCGACGGGGAACTCGTGACGCAGGGGCTCGCCCTTCTTGGTCTTCGCCTTGCGGCCCAGTTTCGACAGTTCCCCGGCGGGTGGCGCATCGAGCGCCGAGCGGTCCTGGCGCCCGCGCACGCCGCGGAAGCGCCGCCGCGGTATCGGCGCACCGCCGGGCCCGATTCCGGGAGAGCCCTCGCCGGTCGCCCCGCCCGCGCCGGATTCCGGGCCGTCGGCGTCGGCGGCGACCGGCTCGACGGTCCACGTCACGTCCAGCGCGTGATTCTTGGGCCGCATGGGCGTCACGGCCAGCACGGCGGCGTCGCCCTCGAGCACCTTGAGTTCCGTCGTCGTGGGCGGACTCGACGTGTCGATGGGACTGACGTAGCGGTAGACGGCGAGCACGGCGGCCTCGCGGCAGACCGGGCAGAAGCCCGTGGCCCCGGCGGAGTTCATGGCGCAGGTCTTGGCCGGGCGCCAGACGCCCTTCACGAAGGTCGCGCCGCCCTCGATGACCTCGACGCCCTTGACCTTGGCGTCCAGGAAGTGCTGCCACGGGATGTCGTTGCGGTCACTCGTCGCGTTCGGCGCGCGGACCGCCCAGCGCGGCACTCCGGGGTTGTTGGTGTACTCGTCGAGCAGCCCCACGAACGAGTGCCCGAACTCGTGCACCGTCACCGACTTGTCGGGGCGCCCCACGTTGGCCACGCCGCCGCCGCCCATGCCCAGTTTCCCGAAGCGCGCGAACGCGATGACGAGCCCGTCGTCGCCGCAGCCCGGACGGTCGCGCTCGCCGACGCCGAGCCAGTGGAAGACCTTGCGGCGATCGGCCATGACCTGCCCCTGCGGCCCCATGGCCTTGCAGTCGAGCGCCGTCTCGTAGTCGTACTTCTTCTTCTTCGCGCGGCGCTTGTTCTTCTCGTCGATCTTCGCCTTGGCCGCTTCCGTCAGCTTGGGATCGACCTTCTCGTCCTCGCTGACGAGGCGCACGAAGTAGTAGTTGAAGTAGCCGCGATACTCATCGAACGAGGGCTCGCTGAAGAGCACGTCCACGCAGAGGTCCGCCCACTTGCGCTCGAGCTTCTGGTCCTTGGAGGCCACGGTGAACCCATCGCCCATGACGGCGACGTCGATGCGCCGCGACGGCGGCCCGCTCTCGTGCAGCACCTCGACGCCGGCGAAGTGGTTCTCGGTGTCGTCCCACCCCGAGCGCAACAGCATGTCCTGCCGGTGCACCGAGTCCGGGTACTTCTTCAGCACCTTCCAGAACGCCCGCTGCGCCGACCGGAAGCGCCCCTTGCGCTGGAGCGCCAGCGCCGCCAGGTAGTCCGCCGTCGAGTCGTCGGTCGCCCGTTCGGGCTCCTCGGCCGGAAGATCCTCGAGATCCTGGGCGCGAACGCCGGGCGTCGCCGTCAGGGCGGCGGCGAGGCAGATCAACGAGAACGCGCAGCGCAGGTGCATGGAAGAGAGGATAGCCATCCCTCATCAACGCGCCGACGGATGCACGGGTTCCGGCTACTTGCCGTCGTCCTTCCCGCCCGCCGCCTGCGCGAGCGTCACCGCGCTCCTGCCGGCGCCGAGCGCGAGCAGCGCCCGCCGCGCCTCGGCGCGCACGGCCGCGTCGCCGTCCTTGGCGGCCACGTCCAGCAGGCGTTCCAGCGCGTCGGGAGCGCGCAGCTCGTGCCCCACCGTGGCCACGAGCTCGCTGCGCAGGCGCACGAGGCGTGACTCGTGCAGAACGGCCCACGCGAAGGCCAGGAAAGCCATGACGGCCGCGAGCGCGGCGATCACGAATCCCAGCGCGAGCACGTCGCTCGACGCACCGCCCGCGCCGGCCACCGCGTCGTCGCGCGAGGCGGTGAGGAGCGCGTCACCCGGGAGGTGTTCCGCGACGCGCTGCAGACTCCCCGGCGGCAGGCGCGTCAGCCACCATGCGCCGCGTGGATCCCCGGCCACCGGTCTACGGGGCGTCGCGACGAACGCCCCGCCGTCGCCCTGCACGAGCACGCGCTCGGGGGCTGCGGCGCCGATCGGTGGCGCGGTCGCGAAGAGCGTCCGCAGTTCAGCCGCCTCCGCGAGCGCGGTGCGCCGCCGGGTCGCCGGCGGACAGCCCCGCCCAGACCGCTTCGCGCGTGCCCCGCAGAGAAGCGAGGATGCGCGCCGCCGCGTACCAGCGCGCCGCGTCACCACCGCGTCGCAGGGCCGCCGTCGCGGCGCGCAGCCGCGCGACGGGATCCGCGGACGCCGCGGCCAGCCGCAGCGCCGCGTCCCCGTTCTCCGGGGGCGCGCGGTCGAGCATGAACGCCGCCTGCTCGTCCACGGTCGGCGGCAGCGCGTCGAAGGGCCGCGGGGGCGGCGGATCAAGCAGTTCGACGCCGGATGCCGGAGCCGACGGGGACGCACGGCGCGGCTCACCGCCCGTGTGACGAAGGTCGCAGCGGCGGCGTCCCACGTCCGCGAGGATCTCGACCGTACGACGGGCCCCGGCAGGGGCCCTCGGCGAACCAGGACAGGGGAACTCTGATGCGCCTATTGACGATCGTGCTGGCAGTCGTGGGGGTCGCAGCGGCGGGCGGAGTCGCGAGCGCCGGCAAGCTCCGTGTTCCGGCGGACTACGCGACGATCCAAGAAGCCGTCGATGCCGCGGGCAGCGGCGACACGATCGTCATCAAGTCCGGCACCTACGCCGAGCGCGTGTCGATCGCGAACGCGTCGCGACTGACGCTCAAGGGAAGCGGGGCGCCGGTCATCGACGCGGGCGGAGGCGGGTTCGCGATCTCCGTGACCGGTTCATCTCGCGTCAAGCTCCAGGGGCTCGTGCTGCAAGGCGCCCTCGACGGCATCACCGTCTCGGACTCCGAAAAGGTCCTGATCCGCGACTGCACGATCGAGAACGCCCTTCGTGACGGCCTGGCGGTCGATTCGTCGCAGGCGGTCAAGGTCCAGCGCACGCGGATCGAGGGCGCGGGCGACGACGGCATGCAGTTCGGCGAAATAGCGACGCGGTGCGTCGTGACGCGCAACCGCATCGGCGAGTGCGGTCAGAACGGTATCGTCGTCCTCGGTGACCAGAACAAGCTCACCAAGAACGACATCGCGGACTGCGGGGAGGACGGGATACGCATCTGGGGCGACGACAACGCCGCAGTGGGCAACCGCCTCGCGCGGTGCGAGGACGACGGTGTGGACCTCTGGCGCGCAACCGGCTACCTCCTCAAGAAGAACACCCTGAGCGAGATCACCGAGAACGGCTTCCAGAGTGGGGGCGGAGAGCGCAACGAGTTCGTGAAGAACACCGTCACCGGCAGCGGATTCTCGGGGTTCGACATCGACGAGCCCGGCGACAAACTCTCGAAGAACCGGGTCACCGCGGCCGGCGGGTACGGGATCGCGTTCGGCGTCGGCGGCAACGTCGTCGTCGGCAACACGATCCGTGGCAGCCGCTGGTTCGACATCATCGAGTTCGAGTACGACCCCGATGTCGTCCAGACACCCAACACGTACAAGAAGAACAAGTACGAGACGAGCCGACTGACCGAGCACAAGTAGGGCCGAAGGCCATTCCGCCCCAACGGCTTGCTGGGCGCCTTCCTCATGCAGCCACGAGGGCTGCCCCGACAAGAACGTAGAAGATGTTCGCCTTGTTGCTCACGACTCGGCTCCTCGATCGTATCTGATGAGAAGAGAAGGCCGGTCTCCCGGACGAAGTGACCCTCAGGGGGTACTCGTTGACCATCGGGCGCACACCGCCCAAAGGAGACCAGCCATGACGAAGTCTACGCGTTTCGTGATCGGGATGGACATCGGAGACCGCAAGATCCACGCGTGCGTGCTGGAGCGCGCCACCGGCGAGATCACCGCCGAGGGCGTGATCGGCACGGGGCGCACCGACGTGGAGTTCTTCTTCCGAGATCTCGAGCGTGCTCCTCGTCGCGCTGCGCCGGCGCAGCGGCGAGATCCTCGACGCGTGCAGTCAGCGCGGCGACCTTGCTGAGCAGGTGCGTGTGTCTTGGGTCGCTGCAGGATGCCGGTCCCACACCGGCTTCATCGGCCGGCGGGCCGCACAGCTCCAGCGACGCAGACCAGCCACTTCTCCGCTACCCGCGCGTGGGCTATCCTTGTGTCTGTCGGGCGACCGCCGGCCGCCAACGGGGCGGCAGGCTCGGACACCCTCTGAACGAATACACTCGTTGATGTACGCCTGGATGTGCTTGCCGTACACGCTCCCGTGGTGGGTGCCCTTCAGGTAGGCCTTGAGGTTCGAGAAGACGGTGTGGAGGTGCGGGAGCACGGCATCGTGGTCGTCCCCGAACGATGTGCTCTCGATCTCGTGGAGGTAGCCAGCTCCATCGAGGTCGTCGTACTCCTTGAGCCCGTCCGTCACGACGTGCGAGCCCTTGGCGACGTTCTCCAGCACGAAGCCCTGCAGTTCCAGCGCCGTGCGTCCCGTGATCTGACGAAGACGGATGCGACCGGGCCACGTCGCCACCTTGTCCTCACCCGCCTTCGTCCGGTACTTGCGCTCCCTGAGTTCCACAGCGCCGACGACGAGGATCTTGTCTAGGGTCTCCGCGTCCGCGCGCCCTCGCTTCTTGGCGCCGATGTACGTCTCGTCTACCTCCACTCGCCCGGCGAGGAGCGAGCGCGTGGGCGAGACCATCGCCGCACGCAGCTTGTGCAGCATCATGTACGCCGTCTCCTGCGTCGTCCCGAGTTGCTTGGCGAGTTGGACGGAGAAGATCCCCCGCTTGTCCGTGACGAGCAACCACGCGGCCAGCAGCCAGCTCGTGAGCGGCAGCTTCGAGCGGTGCATCGCCGTCCCGGCGGTCGCGGTCGTGTACGAGCGGCACTGCCGGTTCGCGCACTGGATCGCCAAACGATCCGCGCGTGCCTTGCCATCGATGCACTGACACTTCGGGCACACGAAACCGGTGCCATCGGGCCAGCGCGATCGCAGGACGTACGACGAAGCAGCCGCCTCGTCAGGAAACCGGCGGATGAACTCAGGCAGTGTGCGTGGAAAGTCGGGGCGCGCCATCGGAGCTGGCGCAGGCCACGCGCAGATGGCCGGTGTAGTCAACCCGGTACCCATGGCCTGACGCGGCGGCGTCGTGTGGCCGGGTCGCGCCGGGCGGGCCTCTGGACTGGCTGTGCTCCGTGTCGCGATCTGCTCCCGTAGCCTGGCGTCGCCTCGCGGACGTCTCGCGCAAGCGACGCCGTGCGCACAGACGCCACGAGAGTGCGGGCGAAGCGGCTCTCTCTGCCCTTCCTGACGGGGCACGGGCCGCGCGGCACCGGCGAGCGATGCTGCAACATGACTCACGAGAGCATGGTACCCCGCATCGACACGCTCAAGGGCGTCGGTGTGCCGAACGCGCGTACAGGTGCCACGAGCACAGGTACCAGGAGCGACGTCGGTTCTCGACCCCGCCACGCGGAGCCAGGCAATCCTCGCGGCGCAGCACGGCGCGGTGATCGCCCGCGGCGACCGGGACGTCGCGTGAACGCCGACCGTCGGGCGGCCCATCGCGCGTCGCGGGGGCTCTGCCCCACGGGGATCGCGGACCACGGATCCACACGCGCCCTCTGCGGCCAGGGGCGCGTGGCCGAGGCCTCCGACACGCTCACGAAGGCGCTGGCGCTTGCCGCCTACGGCCCGGGGAAGGACGACCCGGCCGCCACGGCTCTCGCCGTCACCGGCAACAACCTCGCGTGCGCGCTCGAAGAGAAGACGAGCCGCACTCGGGATGAGGACGGCCTGATGCTCCGGGCGGCCGAGGCCGGCCGCCGCTTCTGGGAGATCAGCGGCAACTGGATGAACGTCGAGCGCGCCGAGTACCGCCTCGCCCACACCCAGCTGCAACTCGCCGACGCCGGTGAGCTCTTCTTCGCCCACGAGGTTCTCGCCAAGTGCCACCATGCCGCCGGCGACGCCTCCGCGGCCACGACCCACCGCGACGAGGCCGCCGCCCAACTCGCGAGGATCGACGACGAAGGCTTCAAGAGCTTCTGCGAGGAGGAGCTCGGCAAGCTGCGCGCGTCGCTCGGCTGAGGACGGCACCCCGCTGGCCGATTCCCGTGCCCTCGAGCGTGTTAGTTGCCCTCGAGCGTGTTAGTTGCGGCCGTCCCCCTGGATCGCGCCGACTCCCGTGCCCTCGAGCGTGTTAGTTGCGGCGTCCCCCTGGATCGCCGAGAGTACGGGGGCTGATGCGCGACCCCCTGCACTGTATGTCCGTCAAGTACAAGCTCACGCTCGCTTTCGTCAGCGTGTGCCTGCTCGCGTTCGGTGTCGGCGGCTTCCTGGTCTCGCGGTCGGGGAGCAGCGCGCTGGAGGAACAGATCAAGGCGCGCATCGACCTGCAGGGCCGGGCGTCGGCGCGCGCCCTCAACGACGGGCTGCGGCTGCTCGGGCGGCGCACCGAGGACTTCGCGTCCGACGGCTTCCTGCGCGAGCGCTTCGACGCGCTCGTCGCCGCGGAGGACGACGACACACGGCGTGGCCTGCGCGACGAGCTGACGCGCCATCTCCTCGCGAACAAGCTCCCGCTCGTGCCGGCGTTCGTCGGGCTGACGCTCATCTCGAACGACAGGAGCGCGCGCATCGATGTCGGGGAGGTCGCGGACAGCGGCGACGCGGCGGCGATCTCGGACGCTCTCGCGAGGGAGGAGCTGCACCACAGCGACCTCCTGGCCGCGGCGCCCGGCGAACCGCCGCTGCAGGTCATCTCGACCCCGCTGCGGCGGCTGCACGGGGGCGACGCCATCGGACGGCTGGTGGCGTGGGTGGACACGTCGGTCTGGATCAGCGCGTCGCTCGAGGGCATCCGGCCGACACCCGACGACGACTCCGCGCGCCACACGCCGATCGTCCTGCGCATCGTCGATCACCGCGGCGAGAGCCTCACCGAGGTCCCGACGGCCGGCGATGACGGGCACGGCCGCGTCCGCCGCGACACGGCCCGCGAGGGCCGCGCGGACGGCGGCTTCACGCGCAGCATCCCGATCCGCGAGAACGGCTGGGAGGTCCGCGTGCGGCTGCGGAGTCTCGACGCGTTCGCCCCCGTCTCGGGTCTGCAGAGCCGCTTCCTGGGCGTCGGAATCGTGCTGGCGCTGCTGTGCGCGGTGCTGCTGCTCTTCCCGATGCGCTTCCTCGTGCGCCCCCTCGGCGAGTTGCGCGAAGCCGCCCGCCGCATCCGCGCCGGCGACTACTCCGTGCGCGTCGCGGTCGATTCGGCGGACGAGATCGGCGACCTCGCGCGCTCGTTCAATCACATGGCCGAGGCCGTGCACGAGAAGACCGACAGCCTGAGCCGCGCCGCCGAGGAGCTCCGTGCGCAGCAGCGGCGGCTGCGGGCACAGCACGAGCGCCTCGACACCGTGATCCGCACGCTGCGCGACGGCCTCGTCGTGCTCGACGCCGACGGCGGCCCGCTCCTCGGCAACGACGCGGCGAAGCCTCTGATGGAGATGCTCGCCCGCGGCGACGAGCACCTGACGTCGCACTACGTGTGCCGGCAGCAGGAGGCGACGCGCGACTGCGCGGCGTGTCTCCTACAGCGCGAGAAGACGACGGCATCGTGCGTGCTCGACGTGGACGACCGCGTGCTCGAGGTCCACGTGACGCGGCTGCCACCAGGAGACGACGGCCGCCGCGGCCGCGTCCTCGTCGCGCGTGACATCACGGAGCGGCTGGCGCGCGACGAGCGCGACATCCACCGCGAGCGGCTCAGCGTACTCGGCGAGGTCGCGGCGGTCATGGCCCACGAGTTGAACAACCCGCTGACGGCGATCCGCATGTTCGCGCAGATGCTGGTCGATGCACTGCCGCCGCAGTCGCCGTATCGCGAGTACGCCGACGTGATCGTGCGCAACACCGAGACCTGCCGACGCTCCATCGGCGAGTTGCTCGGCTACGCCAACGACTCCGCGCCCGAGGCCGGGCCGGTCGCGGTCCACGCCGTGCTGCACGACGTCGCGCAGTTCACGCGGCCTCTCGCCGAGCGCGCGCACGTCACCGTCACGACGGAGCTGACGGCCGACGACGACGTCGTGAGCGGCGACGAGATCCAGATCCGGCAGTTGTTCGTCAATCTGGTGCTCAACGCCGTGCAGGCGGTGGCCGCCGCCGAGGACTGCGGCGCGGCGGACGCTCCCGTGACCGTGACCCTGCGGACGTCGAACGACGAGGGCGCGCTCGTCACCGACGTGACCGACACGGGGCCGGGCATCCCGGCGGGCGTCCGGGCGAGGGCCTTCGACGCGTTCTTCTCCACGAAGCCGCGCGGCGAGGGCACGGGCCTCGGGCTGCCGACCGCGCGCCGCATCGCCGAACTGCACGGTGGCGGCATCGAGCTCGTCGAGTCGGCACCGGGGCGCACCGTGTTCCGCGTCCGCCTGCGTTCGGCGCATTCGACACGGCCGGCTCCGGACGCGCCACGCACAGCGGAGGGCACGCCGGCATGACGACGCTCAGCGGCCTGCGCGTCCTGCTCGTGGACGACGAGGCGGACATCCGGCTCGGCCTGCGGCTGCTCGTCGAACCACTGGGCGCGCAGGTCGCGACAGCCGCCTCGGGCCGCGAAGCGGTGCAGGTCATGTCGCGAGAGCCGGTGGACCTCGTCCTCACCGACCTGCAGATGCCCGAGATGTCGGGCACCGAGCTACTGGCGGAGATCGGCGCCAAGTGGCCCGGCACGGTGGTGGTGATCCTGACCGGCTTCGGCACCATCCAGACGGCCGTGTGGTGCATGCGCCACGGAGCGTCGCACTTCCTGACGAAGCCCTTCGACAACGAGGAGATCACCGGACTCGTCACGCGCCTCGGACGCCAGATCCTGGCGGCCCGCGAGGCCCCGCCGACCGACGGCGAGCGACGCATCGTCGGCGAGCACCCGCGCATGCGTGCGGTGCTCGACCTCGTGGGACGCGTGGCGCGCGCGCCCGTGCCGGCGCTGATCGAAGGGGAGACAGGCACGGGCAAGGAACTCGTCGCGCGCGAGTTGCACCGGCGCAGCGCCGTTGCCGACCGGCCGTTCCTGGCGGTCAACGCCGCGGCGCTGCCCGACACGCTGCTCGAGAGTGAACTGTTCGGGCACGAGAAGGGTGCGTTCACGGGGGCCGACTCCGCTCGGCGCGGACTGTTCGAGGCGGCGCGCGGCGGGACGGTGTTCCTCGACGAGATCGCCTCGATGTCGCTGAGTTTCCAGGGCAAGCTGCTGCGCGTACTCGAGGAGAAGGTCGTGCGGCCTCTCGGCGGCGCGCGCGACGTGCCGGTGGAGTTCCGGCTGGTTGCCGCGACGAATCGCGATCTCGAGGAGATGATCGCCACGGGCGAGTTCCGGCAGGATCTCTACTACCGGCTGCGCGTGGTCTCGATCCTGCTGCCGCCGTTGCGCGAGCGCGCCAGCGACATCGTGCCGCTCGCCCGGCACTTCATGCTCCGTGCCGTCAGGAGCTGCCTCGGCGACGATGCGCGCGCCCCCGAGATGACGCCGTCGGCGCTCGACGCGCTGACGAGCCACGACTGGCCGGGTAACGTCCGCGAGCTCGAGAATGCCGTGCGGCGGGCCGTCGTCGTGTGCGCAGGGGAGCACGTCTTCCCGCACCACCTGGGGCTCGGCGAGGAGCGCTGGACGTTCGAGGACGACGCCCCCGGCGACTACGACGAGAGCAAGCGCCGGGCACTCGCACGTTTCCAGCGCGAGTTCGTGGAGCGCGCCCTCGCCGCGTGCGGCGGCAACGTCACCCACGCCGCCTCCCGCTGCGGCCTGACGCGCGCGGCCCTCCAGCGCATCATGCGCCAGCTCGGCATCGACCGCGCGGCGTTCGACCGCGCCTGATCGCTCCCGCGCGGCGCCACCGGCGCGGCACCCGCCGCATCGCGCGGTATGCAGTGCCGCAACCGCCCGCAGCGGGCGTTTCACCGCCGGCGCCGCGCCGCGCCGCATACCGCGCGATGCACCCCGAGACCTCCGGGCACGCGCCGCGGGATGGCCGTAACCCTGTTATTGTAACAGACTTACGTTGCCAACGGGAGATCATCCCGCGAGCGCGGCACGCGGTTCGTGACGCGGGGGTGCAGGCTGGAGGGCCCTGGTCCATGAACACGCAAGCGTCCATGCACACACAACAGGCTGCGCACAGAGTCCTGGTGATCGCGCTCGTCGCCACCGGGTTCGCGTGCGCCGCGCCGCTGACACGAACCGCGGCGGCGCAGGACGCCGACATCTCCGAGGAGACGGTCGAGTACTTCCGGCTCAACTGCACGAGCTGCCACACGATCGGCGGCGGGCGCCTCACGGGGCCGGACCTCAAGGATGTCGCCGAGCGCCAGTCGATCGAGTGGCTCACGACGTTCATCGTCGATCCCAAGCGCGTCATCGACAGCGGTGATGCGGACGCCCAGGCGTTGTTCAAGGAGGCCAACGGTCTCTACATGCCGACGCTGCCGGGGATGACGCGCCAGCGCGCGGCAGCGCTCCTCGAGCTGATCGCCTACGAGTCCACGAAGGAGGAGTCGCGCTTCAAGGGCCTGCAGATCAGCGACCGGCCGCTCACGCAGCATGACATCGACCGCGGGCAGCGCCTCTTCGAGGGCACCGAGGCCATCGCCTCCGGCGCACCGTCCTGCCTCGGCTGTCACACCATCGACGGCACGGGCGGGTTCGGGGGCGGACGCCTCGGCCCCGACCTGACCGACGCCTTCTCGCGCCTCGAGGGGCGCAAGGCGCTGGCGTCGTGGTTGGCCGCCCCTCCGGGGCTCACGATGCAGCCCGTCTTCAAGGACCGGCCCATCGAGGGCGAGGAGGTCCTCGCGCTCGTGGCCTACCTGAAATCGCGCGCCGAGGCCGGGCCGCCCGCGACCAAGCAGGGGCCGCTCGAGTTCCTCATCGCCGGCATCGCCGGGGTGATGGGCGCGCTCGTCCTGTTCGACCTCATATGGCGCCGCCGCTTCCGGGCCGTGCGCCGGCCGCTCGTGAAGGGAACCACCCGATGACCTCGACGAACCGCTGGATCCACGACGCGGTCGATCCGAAGACGCGCACGTGGGAGGAGTTCTACCGCAACCGCTGGCAGTTCGACCGGGTGGTGCGCTCGACGCACGGCGTCAACTGCACGGGGTCGTGCTCGTGGAACATCCACGTCAAGGACGGCATCGTGACGTGGGAGATGCAGGCGCTCGACTACCCGACGCTCGACGCCGACATCCCGCCGTACGAGCCCCGCGGCTGCCAGCGCGGCATCTCGTTCTCGTGGTACCTCTACAGCCCGCTGCGCGTGAAGTACCCCTACATGCGCGGCGCGCTGCTGGACCTCTGGCGCAAGGCCCGCGCGGAGCACGACGACCCCGTCGCCGCCTGGCGCTCGCTCGTCAGCGATCCCGAGAAGCGCGGCCGCTGGCAGCGCGCGCGCGGCAAGGGCGGCCTGCGCCGCGTGGATTGGGACACCTGCCTCGAGCTGATCTCCGCCTCGTGCGTGCAGACCATCCAGGACCGCGGCCCCGACCGCATCGCCGGGTTCTCGCCCATCCCCGCGATGTCGATGATCAGTTACGCGTCGGGCTCGCGCTTCCTACAGCTCATCGGCGGCACCAGCCTGTCGTTCTACGACTGGTACTGCGACCTGCCGAACGCCTCGCCCGAGATCTGGGGCGAGCAGACCGACGTCAACGAGTCGGCCGACTGGTTCAACGCCAAGTTCCTCGCCGTCATGGGCAGCAACCTGAACATGACGCGCACGCCCGACTGCCACTTCGCGGCCGAGGCGCGCCACAACGGCACCAAGATGGTCGTCTTCTCGCCGGACTTCAGCCAGGTGGTCAAGTACGCGGACGAGTGGATCCCGCTGAACGCGGGGCAGGACGGCGCGTGGTGGATGGCGGTCAACCACGTCATCCTCAAGGAGTTCCACCACGAGCAGCAGACCGCGGCGTTCCTGGACTACTGCCGCGTCTACTCGGACTCGCCGTTCCTGGTCGAGCTGACCGCGAAGGACGGCGCGTTCGAGGCGGGACAGCTCCTGCGCGCGGGCCGCCTCGCGGGCTACGCGGACGAGGAGAACGGCGAGTGGAAGTTCCTCGTCTGTGACGAGAACGACGGCCGGCCGAAGATGCCGATGGGCACCGTCGGCCACCGCTGGGGTGACGCGAAGGGCAAGTGGAACCTCTTGCCCCGCGACGGCAGGGACGGCAGCGATATCGACGCGTCGCTGACGTTCCTGGGCGACGTCGGCGCCACGGCGCGCGTGCGGCTCGACGACTTCGCCGAGGGCCGCTCGGTGCATCGCGACGTGCCGGTGCGCGAGATCGAGCTGGCCGACGGCAGCAAGGTCACCGTCGCCACGGTCTACGACATCCTGATGGCGCAGTACGCCGTCCCCCGCGACGGCCTGGGGGGCGACTACCCCGCGGACTACGACGACGCCTCGCAGTCCTACACGCCGGCCTGGGCCGAGCGCTACACGGGCATCGACCGCAAGACACTCCTGCGCTTCGCGCGGCAGTGGGCCTCGACGGCCGAGCACACCGGCGGCAAGTGCACCGTCATCATCGGCGCCGGCGTGAACCACTGGTACCACGCCAACCTGATGTACCGCGCGGCGATCCACTCGATGATCTTCTGCGGCTGCGTCGGCACCAACGGCGGCGGCATGGCGCACTACGTCGGGCAGGAGAAGCTGGCGCCCATGGAGTCCTGGTCGAGCATCGCGCTCGCCAAGGACTGGGTGCCGGCCGTGCGCCTGCAGAACACGCCGAGCTGGCACTACATCAACAGCGACCAATCGCGCTACGAGAAGAACGCCCGCGACTACCACACCGTCCCGGACGGTGTGACGCCCGGCGGCTACGCCGACTGTCACACCATCGACGCCAACGTGCGGGCCGTGCGCCAGGGCTGGCTGCCGTTCTACCCGCAGTTCCAGAAGAACAGCCTCGACGTCGTCGCCGAGGCCGAGGCCGCCGGCGCCACCGACGCCGCCGGCGTCTCGAAGCACGTCGTCGATGAGCTCGTCGCGCGCAAGCTCAAGTTCGCGATCGAGGACCCGGACGCCGAGGAGGCGTGGCCACGCGTGTGGTTAATCTGGCGCGGCAACGCGATCATGTCCTCGGCCAAGGGCCACGAGTACTTCCTCGACCACTACCTCGGGACGCACACGAACCACATCTCCGAGAGCCTCGCCGGTGAGGCCGTCAAGGAGGTCACGTGGCACGAGATGGCCCCCCAGGGCAAGCTCGACCTGATCGTGGACCTCAACTTCCGGATGGACACGTCCGCGCTCTACTCCGACATCGTCCTGCCCGCCGCCACCTGGTACGAGAAGGACGACCTCAACAGCACGGACATGCACAGCTTCATCCACCCGCTGTCTGCGGCGGTGCCCCCGTGCTGGGAGTCCAAGAGCGACTGGGACATCTTCAAGGCCATCGCCAAGAGCTTCTCCAAGATCGCGGCCAAGCACTATCCGCAGCCGGTCAACGACGTCATCGCGGCGCCCCTCCTGCACGACACGCCGGCCGAGATCGCGCAGGCGGGACTCTAGGACTGGTACCGCGGCGAGTGCGAGCCGATCCCCGGCAAGACGATGCCGAAGTTCGCGGTGGTCGAGCGCGACTACAAGAACGTCTACGAGAAGTACATCTCGTACGGCCATCTCCCGCGCAAGAACGGCCTCGGCGCGCACGGCACGCACTACGACATCACCGACGTCCACGACGAGCTCGTGCGGACGAACCCCTCGCGCACCATCGACGGCGCCGAGCATCTCTCGCTCGAGCGCGCCCGCGACGTCGCCAACGTCATCCTCGTGCTCGCCACGGTCACGAACGGCGAACTGGCGTGGCGTTCGTACAAGGACATGGAGGAGAAGGTCGGCCTGCCGCTCGCCGATCTCGCGGACGGCAACCGCAACGTGCGCGTGCAGTTCGCGGACCTGCAGGCACAGCCGCGGCGGTTGCTGAACAGCCCCATGTGGTCGGGGCTCACCAACAGCGGCCGCGCGTACGCGCCGTTCACCTACAACCGCGAGCGGATGGTGCCCTGGCGCACGCTGACCGGACGCCAGCACCTCTATCTCGACCACCCGCTCTACCTGGAGTTCGGCGAGCACGTCCCGACGTACAAGCCGGGGCCGCCGCCGGCCGAGTTCGCCGACCTGCGCTTCAGCGAGAAGGTCGGGCCGACGCTCGAGCTGAACTATCTGACACCACACGGCAAGTGGCACATCCACTCGACGTACGGCGAGAACGAGCGCATGACCACGCTGGGCCGCGGCTGCGACCCGCTCTGGATGAACGAGACCGACGCGGAGTCCCTCGACATCGTGGACAACGACTGGGTCGAGGTGCACAACGACAACGGCGTCGTGGTGACGCGCGCGGTCGTCAGTGCGCGCATCCCGCGCGGCATCTGCATCCAGTACCACTCCCCCGAGCGCACGTACTCGATCCCGAAGTCGCCGCTGCGCGGACACAAGCGCGCGGGCGGTCACAACAGCATGACCCGCACGCGCCTCAAGGTGAACCTCATGGCCGGCGGCTACGGGCAGTTCACGTTCCACTTCAACTACTGGGGCCCGACGGGCTGCAACCGCGACACGCAGATCTACGTGCGCAAGCTGCCCGAACTCGTGTGGTGAGCCGCGTCTCGCCGCGTCTCGCCGCGTCCGCCACCGCCCCGCTCCCGCCCCCTCGCCGCCCGCCACGATCCGAGCTTCGAACACCAAGCAAGAAGGACAACACCATGGACGTCCGCTCACAGGTCTCGATGGTCTTCCACCTCGACAAGTGCATCGGGTGCCACACGTGCTCGGTGGCCTGCAAGAACGTGTGGACCGACCGCGAAGGCACGGAGTACATGTGGTGGAACAACGTCGAGACCAAGCCCGGTACGGGCTATCCGACGAAGTGGGAGGATCAGGAGAGCTACCGCGGCGGTTGGAAGACCGACGGCAAGAAGCTCAGCCTGCGCTCCACGGGCAAGGCCCGCATCATCCCCAACATCTTCCACAACACGTCCATGCCGAGCATGGACGACTACTACGAGCCGTGGACGTACGACTTCAAGGAGCTGTTCAACGCTCCCGAGGGCGACGACCAGCCCGTCGCCGTGCCCATCTCCAAGATCACGGGCGAGCAGATCGACGTCGAGGCGGGCCCCAACTGGGACGACGACCTCGGCGGCTCGCAGATCTACGCGCGCAACGACCCGAACATGGAGGCGCTGACGCCCAACCAGCGCCTGCAGATGATGTCCATCGAGCGGCTCGTGTTCTTCTACCTGCCGCGCATCTGCCACCACTGCCTGAACCCGGCCTGCGTCGCGAGCTGCCCGTCGGGCGCGCTCTACAAGCGAGGTGAGGACGGCATCGTCCTGATCAACCAGCAGGTCTGCCGTGCATGGCGCGCCTGCGTCGCCGCCTGCCCCTACAAGAAGACGTACTACAACTGGTCCACGGGCAAGTCCGAGAAGTGCATCCTGTGCTTCCCGCGTCTCGAGACGGGCCAGGCGCCGGCCTGCTTCCACTCCTGCGTCGGCCGCATCCGCTACATCGGCAACGTCCTCTACGACGCCGACATGCTGCCCGAGATCGCGAACCTGCCGGACGACGAGCTCGTGGACGCGCAGCGGCGCATGATCCTCGATCCGTTCGACGAGCACGTCCTCGAGGCGGCCCGCAAGAACGGCATCCACGAAGGCATCATCGAGTCCGCGCAGCGCTCGCCGGTGTACGCGTTCGTGAAGGAGTTCGGTATCGCGCTGCCGCCGCACATCGAGTACCGCACGTTCCCGATGCTCTTCTACGTCCCGCCCCTCCTGCCGGTGATGTCGAGCAAGGAGAACGACGTCATCGACAACGACATCGACGACCTCTTCGCGGACATCGAGAAAGCGCGCGCGCCCATCCAGTACTTCGGCTCGCTGTTCGGCGGCGGCAACGACGGCGTCGTGCGCTACGCGCTGCGCAAGCAGTGGGCCGTGCGCCTGGTGCGCCGCCACCTGACGGTCGGCGACGTCACGAAGGAGACCGCTGAACGCGCCCTCGCACAGGCCGACTGCACGTGGGAGCAGGCCGACCGCATCTACCGCCTGACGACGCTGGCGAACATGGACGAGCGCTGCATCATCCCGCCGTTCCAGCGCGAGATGGCCATCGAGATGATGGAGGATCCGCACACACACCGCAGCTCGGTGGGCTTCGGCTTCCGCAACGCCCCGGCGCGGGGGAACTGACGTGCCGGCCACGTCGCTCCCGATCGGCTCTCGGGCGCCCGCCCCCGAGGCGCTCGTCTTCCCGGCGCTCGACGCGCTCGCCACGCTGTACGGCTACCCGCGCGAGGACGCCGCGGCCGGCGCCGCTGCGGCGCTCGCCGTCGTCGCCACGGACTGCCCGGACGCCGCAGATGACCTGACGCCGCTGGAGGAGCACCTGCGCACGTCGGACCGCGCCGCGTGCGAAGAGCTCTACGTACGGACGTTCGAGCTGAACCCCGTGTGCGCGCTGGAGGTCGGCTGGCAGCTCTACGGCGAGCAGTACGCGCGCGGCACGTTCCTCGTGCGCGCGCAGCAGCTCTGCCGCGACGCGGCCGTCGATCCGGGCACCGAGCTCGCCGACCACCTGCCGAACGTGCTGCGCGTTCTGGCGCGACTCGAGGGTCCGTCGGCCGGCGCGCTCGCCGTGCGCTTCGCGGGCCCGGCTGTGCGCGGCATGTGCGAGAAGCTCGCCGGCGCGGGCGGCAATCCCTACCGCGGGCTGCTCTCGGCAACCGCGCGCGTCCTCGAACGCCACTACGGCGGGGAGGTGGAGAGTGAGTGACTTCTTCCTGTTCGGCGTCCTGCCGTATGTCGCAGTGGTGCTGTTCCTGGTCGTGACCGTGCAGCGCTACCGCCAGAGCAAGTTCACGTACTCGAGCCTGTCCTCGCAGTTCCTCGAGAACAAGCAGCACTTCTGGGGCTCGGTGCCCTTCCACTACGGCATCCTGACCGTGCTGACGGGGCATGTCGTCGCGTTCCTCACGCCGCAACTGATCCTCGGCTGGAACGCCGCTCCGTGGCGGCTGTTCCTGCTCGAGGCGACCGGACTGATGCTGGGCCTGATGACCCTGGTCGGCCTCGTGCTCGTCGTCGTGCGGCGCCTGCGCAACTCGCGCGTCCGCAGGGTGAGCACGCTCGCCGACTGGGTCGTGTACGCGCTGCTCCTCGTGCAGGTCGTGAGCGGCGTACTGATCGCCTACTTCCACGGCTGGGGCTCGTCGTGGTTCGCCACGTCGGCCAGCCCGTGGCTGTGGTCGCTGGTCGCCTTCTCGCCGGACGTCAGTTTCGTGGCGCCCCTGCCGTGGCTGGTGAAGACGCACATCGTCAA
This sequence comes from Planctomycetota bacterium, assembly GCA_024277065.1. Classification (GTDB taxonomy): domain Bacteria; phylum Planctomycetota; class JAJSAM01; order JAJSAM01; family JAJVHW01; genus JAJRPF01. The sequence goes on along the minus strand of JAJRVY010000360.1, from coordinate 16,199 downwards.
TGCGTTCGTGCTGATCGCGTTCTTCCCGTTCACGCGCCTCGTGCACGTCCTTGTCATTCCCAACATGTACCTGTGGCGACGCCCGCAGGTCGTCATATGGAACCGCGGCGGACCGGCCGCACGGGGTGAACGATGAGCCGCACGCTCGAGCACTGGGACGTCGAGGACGACTCGTTCTGGGAGTCCACCGGCAAGAAGATCGCCAACGTCAACCTGTGGATCTCGATCCCGAACCTGCTCTGCGCGTTCTCGGTCTGGCTCTACTGGGGAATGCTGGCGAAGTTCATCCAGGCACTGCACTTCGCCGACACGTCGCTGTTCGACTTCACGTTCATGCACGAGGGTCAGCCGTACGTCGGCGACTACTATCGCGCGCTGCTGTTCACGCTGCCGGCCGTCGCCGGTCTCGCGGGCGCCACGCTGCGCATCCCGAACTCGTTCATGATCGCCATCTGCGGCGGGCGCAACGTCAAGTTCATGACGACGCTGCTGCTGATCATTCCCGCCATGGGCGCGGGCCTGGCGCTGCAGGACCCGACGACCCCGTTCTGGGTGTTCATCGTCCTCGCCGCCATCTCCGGCGTCGGCGGCGGCGCGTTCGCGTCGTCCATGTCCAACATCAGCTTCTTCTTCCCGAAGCGCATGCAGGGGCTGTCCCTCGGACTCAACGCGGGTCTCGGCAACCTCGGCGTCAGCGTGATGCAGTTCCTGCTGCCGTGGGCCATCACGCGCTCGATCTTCGGAGAGCTGGGTGGCGATCCCTACGAGATCGTCAAGGACGGCGTCGCCAAGCAGATCTGGGTGCAGAACGCGGGCCTCGTGTGGGTGCCGATCCTGGCCTTCTTCCTGGTCCTGGCGTTCTTCCTCATGAACAACCTGCCGCAGCACAAGTGCGGCGCGACGCCGATGGCGGTCGCCAAGTACCTGTGGCTGACGCTGCTCGGATACGTCGGCGCGACGGTCGGCATCATCCTGCTGATCGTCCCGTGGGGCGGGTTCCCGGTGCTGCTCAAGATCTTCGTGATCCTCGTGATCGCGGTGCTCGTGACGCTGGCCGCCATGCGCTTCCTGACGCCGCGCGAGACGAAAGAGAACCTGCTCGGCCAGTTCTCGATCTTCCGCAACAAGCACAATTGGATCATGACGTGGCTGTACACGATGACGTTCGGCTCGTTCATCGGCTACGCCAACGCCTTCCCCAAGCTGCTCGACGACGTCTTCGGCGTGATCCGCGTCGATGCCAACGGGCAGGCGCTGGCCGAGGCGATCACGAACCCGGCGGCCCCCGTGACCGCCAACTACATATGGCTCGGTGCCGGCGTCGGAGCACTCATCCGGCCCGTCGGCGGCTGGCTCTCGGACAAACTCGGCGGAGCGCGCGTGACCCACTGGGACACGCTCGCCATGATCGCCGCGACCATCGGCGCCGGGTACTTCGTCTCGCTGGCGAGTCAGTCGGCGCAGCCCGAACAGTACTTCTTCCCGTTCCTGATCCTCTTCATCGTCCTCTTCGCGACGACGGGCATCGGCAACGGCTCGACGTTCCGCATGATCCCGATCATCTTCCCCAAGGAGCAGGCGGGTCCGGTGCTCGGATGGACCTCCGCCATCGCCGCCTACGGCGCGTTCCTGATCCCCAAGATCTTCGCCACGCAGATCAAGGCCGGCACACCGCAGTACGCGCTGTACGGCTTCGCCGGCTACTACGCCTCCTGCCTCGTCGTGAACTGGTGGTTCTACGCACGCAAGGGAGCCGAGGTGCCCTGCTGATGTCCTGTACCGCTCCCATCGCGTTCGCCGCCTGCACGCTCGTGGTCGGACTCGGCGCCGTCCTCGCGGAGACCGAGATCCGGCTGCCGGGCAACCACCAGGGCTACGAGCCGCTGCAGCCCATCGCGTACTCGCACCGCATCCACGCGGGCGAGCTGCAGATCGACTGCCTCGCATGCCACTACGGCGCCGAGAAGAGCCGCCACGCGGGCATCCCGCCAGCCGAGGTCTGCATGCAGTGCCACCAGCACGTGACGGCCCCGTTCGACACGATCCTCGAGGAGCGTGAACTGGCCGCCGCCGAGGAGCGCGAGCCGCGCCTGATCGTGTCGCCGGAGATGCGCAAGCTGTACGACGCAATGGGCCTCGACGACGAGCTCAAGCCGGACCCGGAACGGGAACGGCGCCCCATCGAGTGGGTGCGCGTGCACCAGCTCCCGGACTTCGTCTACTTCGACCACCGCGTGCACGTGGCCCGCGGCCTGGCGTGCGCGCAGTGTCACGGCCCCGTCAGGTCCATGGAGCGCGTCCGTCAGTTCGCGGACCTCTCCATGGGCTGGTGCATGGACTGCCACCGCACGACACCCGCCGACAGGAACGCCGCCCCGGCGGCGACGCCCGGCGGCGACCACGTCTCCATCGACTGCGCGAGGTGTCACTACTGACATGCGTGACCCCAACGGCTCCACCACCGATCCCGCCCGCTGCGACGACATCGTGCTGCCCGTCGAGCGCGACAACGCCTCGCGGCGGACGTTCCTGAAGCTCGCCGGATTCGGCGTCGCCTCGGCAACCCTCGCCGGCTGCACGCGCGGCCCGGTGCGCCTCGTCGTCCCGCGCCTCGACGCCGCCGAAGGCGTCCAGGCCGGCCGGCCGTTCTGGATCGCGACGACGTGCGCCGGTTGCGAAGCGCGTTGCGGCGTGCTCGCGCGCTGCCGCGACGGGCGCCCCATCAAACTCGAGGGCAACCCCGATCACGCCGTCTCGCGCGGCGGACTCTGCGCCGTCGGACAGGCGTCGCTGCTCGACCTCTACGACGGCCGCCGCACCGACGGCGCCGTGCTACGCGGCGAGAGCGCGACGTGGGAAGCGCTCGACGCGGCCGTCACGGAGGCGCTCGCGAGCGCGGGCGGCGGCGTGCGCATCCTCTCGCGCACCGTCACGAGCCCCAGCACGCGCGACTGGATCGGGCGCTTCCTGGCGCAGCACGGCGGCACGCACGTGGAATGGGATCCGCGCTCGGCGTCGGCGCTCCTGGACGCCCACGATGCCGCGTTCGGCGTGCGCGCGCTGCCGCGCATGCACTTCGAGCGCACCGACGTGATCGCGGCCTTCGACGCCGACTTCCTCGGCACGTGGCTGTCGCCGGTCGAGTTCGCCAAGTCCTACGCGGCGCGGCGGCGGCCGGACGATGCGGTGACCGCGACGCCGAGTCCGCCGATGTCGCGGCACGTGCACTTCGAGTCCGCGATGTCGATCACGGGCAGCGCCGCGGACGAACGCCTCGTGGTGACGCCGTCTGAGCTGCGCGCCGCCCTCGCCACGCTCACCATCGCCATCGCCGGGCACGCCGGCCGCCGCGTGGATCTGGCGGCCGAGGCCGACGGCGCGCCCCACGCGGAAGCGCTCCTCGCGCTCGCCGCGGAGCTGTGGGCAGCCAAGGGCCGCGCGCTCGTCATCTGCGGGAGCGACGACCCCGGGGCGCAGGCTCTCGCCGTGCTCGCCAACGAGATGCTCGGCAGCTACGGCGCGACGCTCGATCTCGCGCGGCCGTCATTCGTGCGCCGCGGCGACGACGGCGCGCTGCGGCGCCTCATCGACGAGATGCGGTCGGGCGCCGTGAAGGTGCTGATCGTCCACGACCTCGATCCCGTCTACGAACTCGCGGACGGCGCGGGCTTCCGCGACGCGCTGTCGAAGGTCCCGTTCGTCGTGACGACGGCCTGCGCCCCGGACGAGACCTCGGCGCAGGCGGCGGCGAACGCCCCCGCCCCGCATGAGCTGGAGTCGTGGAACGACGCCGAGGCGATCACGGGGCAACTGAGTCTCTCGCAGCCGACCGTGCCGCCGCTGCGCTCCGCGCGCACCCTGCGCGCCTCGCTGGCGCGCTGGAGCGGCGACTCCCGTGACGACCACGCCCTCGTGCGCGACCACTGGAAGAGTGTGCTCGCGCGGCGCACCCAGGGCGCCGGCGCGGCCGGCGTGCTCTTCGACCGGGCACTCGAGTCCGGCTTCGTGCAGGCCCGGCCGGCACCCGGCGCGACGCCGCGGTGGAACGATGCGGGACTACGCGCGCTGCTCGCCGCGGCGCCGCGCCCCACGCCCACCGACGGGGGCGCGCTCGAACTCGTCGTCCACGCGAAGGTCGGCGTCCCGGAGGGCCGCCACGCACACAACGCGTGGCTCCACGAGATGCCGGACCCCATCACGACGCTGGTCTGGGACAACTGCGCGCAGCTCTCTCCGGCGACGGCCGCGCGGCTCGGCGTCAGCGACGGTGACGTCGTACGCGTGGTGGCCGACGACGGGGCGGCGGTGGAACTGCCGGCGACGCTCGTCCCCGGCCAGCACGACGGCGTCGTCGCCGTGGCCGCGGGCTACGGCGTGAGCGGCACGGACCGCTTCTCCAGGATCGGCCCGAGCTGGCTCGAGGGTCGCCTCACCGTCCGCGAGGGGGAGACCGTCGGGGCGCGCGCCGCCGCGCTCCTCGAGCTTCGCGAACAGGGTCTGCGGCGCAGCGGCCGCGCAGTCACGGTCCGGGCGACGGGCGACTCCGTCGAGTTGGCCACGACGCAGGATCACCACCGCATGGAAGTTCCCGCGCACCTCGCGACGGCGCGCGACTCGACGCGCCGCGTGGCGGTCGTCACGACGCTCTCCGAGTTGCAGGAGAACCCCGCGCACGCCATCCCGCGCCATGAGGGCCCCGAGGCGTCGCTCTGGACGCGGGACCACGACAACGACGGACCGCGCTGGGGCCTCGTCGTCGATCTCACGGCCTGCAACGGCTGTTAGGGCTGCGTCGTCGCGTGCCAGTCCGAGAACAACGTGCCCTGCGTCGGCAAGGACGAGGTCCGGCGCCACCGCGAGATGACGTGGATGCGCGTCGATCGCTACTTCACGGGCGAGGGCGACGACACGCAGGCCGTGCACCAGCCGATGATGTGCCAGCACTGCGCGAACGCGCCGTGCGAGACCGTCTGCCCCGTGCTCGCCACGGTGCACAGCACGGACGGTCTGAACCAGCAGATCTACAACCGCTGCGTCGGCACGCGCTACTGCGCGAACAACTGCCCGTACAAGACGCGCCGCTTCAACTGGTTCGATTACCCCCGCGCCGACGAGTTGCAGAACCTCGCGCTCAATCCCGACGTCACCGTGCGCTCGCGCGGCGTCATGGAGAAGTGCTCGATGTGCGTGCAGCGCATCCAGGAGGCCAAAGCCGAGGCGGCGCGAACCGGAGTGCCGCTGGTGGACGGCGACATTCGCACGGCATGCCAGCAGTCCTGCCCCGCCGACGCCATCACCTTCGGCGATCTGCACGATACGGAGAGCGCCGCCGCCGGGCTCGCGCGCGGACCGCGCGCGTACTCGATCCTCACCGAGCTGAACGTCGATCCCGGCGTGACGTACCTCGCCGATGTGCGCAACAGGCCGCAGCACGCCTCGGGAGAGCGCCATGGACAGTGATCACGCGAACGAACGCGTCATCGACGGCGACAAGAGCCTCAGCGACGTCACGCACGACATCTTCTCACCGCTCGAGACGCGCGGGTCGGGGCGCTGGTGGGCGGGGTTCCTGCTCGCCGTGTCGGCGCTGCTGCTCGGTCTCGTCGCCGTCGGCTACCAGATCGTGACGGGCATCGGCACGTGGGGGCTGAACCGCACCGTCGGCTGGGCCTTCGACATCACGAACTTCGTGTTCTGGGTCGGCATCGGCCACGCGGGCACGCTGATCTCCGCCGTGCTGCTCCTCTTCCGGCAGAAATGGCGCACGTCGATCAACCGCGCCGCCGAGGCGATGACGATCTTCGCCGTGATGTGCGCAGGCATCTTCCCACTGATCCACATGGGCCGGCCGTGGCTCGCGCACTGGGTGTTCCCGTACCCGAACCCGCGCGGGTCGCTCTGGGTCAACTGGCGTTCGCCGCTACTCTGGGACGTCTTCGCGATCGGCACCTACTTCACCATCTCGCTGCTCTTCTGGTACGTCGGCCTCATCCCCGATCTGGCGACGGCGCGCGACCGCGCGAAGGGGCTGCGCCGTCACGTACTGCGCTTCTTCGCGCTCGGCTGGACCGGATCGGCGCGCACGTGGTCGCGCTACGAGATCGCGTGCGTGCTGCTCGCCGCACTGGCCACACCTCTCGTCGTGTCCGTGCACAGCGTCGTCAGCGCCGACTTCGCCACCGCGGTGATCCCGGGCTGGCACGCCACGCTGTTCCCGCCCTACTTCGTGATCGGCGCCGTCTTCTCGGGCTTCGCGATGGTGCTGACGTTGATGCTCGTCGCGCGCAAGGTCATGCACTTCGAGGAGTACATCACGGAACGCCACGTCGGCGCGATGTGCAAGATCCTGGTCTTCACCGGGACCATCGTCGGGCTGGCGTACATGACCGAGATCTTCACGGCCTGGTACTCGGCGAGCGCCTACGAGCAGTTCCTGTTCAAGAACCGCGCCATGGGTCCGATGGCCTGGGCCTTCTGGATCATGGTGAGTTGCAACGTCATCTCGCCGCAGCTCCTGTGGTTGCGCAAGGTGCGCACGAACCTCGGCCTCGTGTTCGTGCTGTCGCTCGTGATCAACGTCGGCATGTGGTTCGAGCGCTTCGTCATCATCGTGACGTCGCTGACGCGTGACTTCCTGCCGTCCGCCTGGGCCGGCTACACGCCCACGTCGATCGAAATCGCAACGCTCATCGGCAGCTTCGGGCTGTTCTTCACGGCGTTCCTCCTGTTCTGCCGCTTCGTCCCCATGATCGCCGCCTCCGAGATCAAGTCGGTGCTGCTGCGGCGCCGCGCGGGCGACGACCGGCCGCTCGCCGCCGGCGAGACGCAACCGCCCGCAGATGCCGATGCGAGGAGGGCAGCATGAGTCGCCGCATCCACGTCGCGCTCTACACGAGCGAGGAGAAACTGCTGGGCGCCCTGCGGGCGAGTCGCAAAGCGGGACTGACCGTCCTCGACGTGATGTCGCCCTACCCCATCCACGGCGTGGACGACCTCGTCGGCATTCCGCGCTCGCGTCTCCCGGCAGCGTGCCTGGCCGGCGGCCTGCTGGGGCTCGGTCTCGCGCTGTGGTTCCAGTACTGGACGTCGTCCGTGGACTGGCCCATCGACGTCGGCGGCAAGCCCTGGAACTCGCTCCCCGCGTTCGCCCCGGTCGCCTTCGAGATGACGATCCTGTTCGCCGGGTTGGCGACCATCTTCGGACTGTTGCTGCGCTCCGGTATGCTGCCCGGACGCAGCGGCGTGATCCGCGACCTGCGCGTGACCGACGACCGCTTCGCGCTCGTCGTGACGCGCCCCGACGCGGCGGTCACCGACACCGAACTCGCACAGCTCTGGCGGGACACGGGCGCCGTCGAGCACCGTGACATCGTCGAGCGCGAGGGCGACCGATGACGCCCACCGCCGCCCGGACCGGGCCACCGCTGGTCGGCCGTTTCGCTGCGCTGCTCGCGCTCGTCGTCGTGACTCTCGTGGGCGTGCGGTGGATCGTCGAGCCCGACCACTCGCGTCGCAACCTCGAGTTCATGCCCGACATGTCGGTGTCGCCCGCCACGGAGTCGCAGACGGTCGCCGGCGCGCTCCCGGGCGGCTACTCGCAGCAGGCGCTCGTCGCCGGTGTCGTGCCGCGGGGCGTGACGCCGTTCCGCTACGGCCCGGACGACGCTGAGGCGCAGCGCGCCGGGCGCGAGCTGTCGTCGCCCTTCGCGGCCGACGACGCGGCGGCGCAGGCGCGCGGCGCCGAGGTCTTCCGCATCCACTGCGTTCCCTGCCACGACGCGGCGGGCGGTGGACAGGGCACGGCGGTCCTGCGCGGCATGCTGCCGCCGCCCCCCCTCAAGGGCATCAACGCCATGCAGATGCCGGACGGACAGATGTTCCACGTGCTCACGCTGGGCAGCGGGAACATGCCCGCCATGCGCACGCGTCTGAGCGCGGCCGATCGCTGGGCCGTCATCCGTCACGTGCGCGCGCTGCAGACCGCCAAGGCGGCGGCGCCCGAGGAGGCCACCCCGCCGCAGGAGGGCGCGCCGGGCGAGACCGCTCCCGGCAAGGAGGAGAACAGGTGACCTCTTCGTTCCTGCGCCCCCCGGACGCGCGCTGGGCGCGGTCCACGATCACGTCCCTCAAATGGGTGAGCGGACTCGCCGCCGCGATCTTCGTGGCGGGGCTGTTCATCGCCCCGCAGCGGAGCTGGAGCGGGTTCCTGATCGGTTTCATGGCGCTGACGGGGCTCGCGCTCGCCGGCCCCGTGGGGCTCGCCTTCCTCAGCCTCTCCGGTGCGCGCTGGTCGCGGCGCCTCGAGTCCGTGCCGCGTGCGATGGCGCGCGCTCTGCCGGCTGCGGCGGTCATGGGACTCGTGCTCGTCGCCGGTGTGCACTCGCTCTACGAGTGGTCGCACTCCGCGATCGTGGACATCGACCCGATCCTCACCGCCAAGAGCTCGTACCTGAACGCGCCGTTCTTCTCGGTGCGGCTCGTCGTGTTCTTCACCGTGTGGCTGCTGGCGACGCGCGCCCTCGTGCGCGTCTCCGAGCAGAGCCGCGACGACGCACCCGGTGACCGCCACAGGCGTCTGCGCACCGCCGCCATCTTCGTGCTGCTCTTCGCGCCGACGTGGTCGCTCGCGAGCATCGACTGGCTGCAGTCCCTCGACCCCCACTGGTTCAGCACGATCTACGCCCTCGTGACCCTGGCCGGACTCGGCGTCGCCGGGATGGCCGCGGCCATCGTGCTCGTCGTCGCCGCCGACCGGCGCGGCGAGGTGACGGCGGCGCAGTACGGCGATCTCGGAGCGCTGCTCATGTCGCTGTGCCTGTTCTGGGGCTACATCTGGTACAGCCAGTACCTCCTCGTCTGGTACACGAACCTGCCCGAGGAGACGCCCTGGTACATCGCTCGGCTGTCGAACGAGTGGGGGCTGCTCACGAAGCTCTCGTGCCTGCTCTGCAGCGCACTCCCGTTCGCGCTGCTCCTCTTCCGCAGGCTGCGGCGCAGCCGCACTGCGCTGGTGCGCATATCCGTCCTCGTCCTCATCGGCCGGCTCGTCGATCTCTACGTCCTCGCCGGCCCCCCGCTCATGGGTGAGACGCCGCGCGCCGGGGTCTGGGAACTCGCCCCGGTCGTCGGACTCGTCGCGCTCTTCTTCCTGGTGGCCATCGAGGGGCTGCGACGCACCGCGATGGGCGCCACGCGCCCGTCTCCTCCGTCCGTCGCGACCGCCGCGTCTGCGGCAGCCCCTTCAGCGGCGCCCTCGTCCGCGGCCGTACCGGCCGCCTGAACCACCCCCGGCAGGAGTCACCGCGTGGACGTTCGCAACAAGGCCACGAGCATCGATCTCTTCTCCTTGAAGACGCGGCAGATGCGTGCTTTCCACATGTCGTGGTTCGCATTCTTCCTGTGCTTCTTCGCGTGGTTCGGGATCGCGCCGCTGATGGCGGTCGTGCGCGAGGAACTCTCCCTGACCAAGGAGCAGATCGGCAACACGATCATCGCCTCGGTCGCCATCACGATCTTCGCGCGGCTCCTGATCGGCTGGCTGTGCGATCGCATCGGTCCGCGCCTCTGTTACACGGGACTGCTGGTGTTCGGGTCGATCCCGGTCATGTGCATCGGGTTCGCCACCGGCTACCAGAGCTTCCTGCTGTTCCGGCTCGGCATCGGCGTCATCGGTGCCTCGTTCGTCATCACCCAGTACCACACGTCGGTGATGTTCGCGCCGAACTGTGTCGGCACGGCGAACGCCACGTCCGCCGGCTGGGGCAACCTCGGTGGCGGCGTCACCCAGATGGTGATGCCGCTGCTCTTCGGCGCGTGGGTGGCCTTCGACTACTCCCAGGCGTTCAGTTGGCGCGCATCCATGGTCGTCGCCGGCGGGGTCTGCTTCGTCACCGGCCTGGCCTACTACGCGTTCACGACGGACCTGCCCGACGGCAACTTCAAGGAACTGCGGGCCAAGGGCGAGATGCCCACGAAGGAGAGGACCAAGGGCGGCTTCCGCATGGCGCTCCGCGACCCCCGCGTATGGGCGCTGTTCGTGATCTACGCCGCGTGCTTCGGAATCGAGCTCACGATCAACAACATCGCGGCGCTCTACTACATGGACTACTTCGACCTCGGCATCAAGACCGCCGGGCTCGTTGCCGGTCTCTTCGGCCTGATGAACATCTTCGCACGGACGCTGGGCGGCTTCATCAGCGACCGGTTCGTCCGCAAGGGCGGGCTCCGCGGTCGCGTCAGGTGGCTCTTCATCGCGCTCATGGTCGAGGGCGTCGCGCTCATCTTCTTCTCGCAGATGCGCGTGCTGGCGCTCGCCATCCCCGTGATGATCATCTTCAGCCTCTTCGTCCAGATGTCCGAGGGCGCGACGTACTCCATCGTGCCGTTCATCAACAAGAAGGCGATCGGCGCCGTGGCCGGCATCGTCGGCGCCGGCGGCAACATGGGTGCCGTCGGCGCGGGCTTCCTGTTCCGTGCCGAGGCCATCTCGTATCCGCAGGCGCTGCTGATCCTGGGCGGCCTCGTCTTCCTGTGCTCGTTCGCAACCTTCGCCGTGCGCTTCAGCCCGGCAGCCGAGGCGGCCGCCGCCGAGGAGTTCGACACCGCGGTCGCACGGCGCCGCAAGGCGCTCGAGGGCCGCAAGCCGCTGCGCGATCTGATCCCCGGTCTCAAGCACGTGCGGCCGATGGACGTGCTGCGCATCTACCTCGGCATCGCCCTGGTCATCAAGGGCGTGTACTTCATCGTCAACATGTCCGATCTCGAACACACGCTCTCCTTGGGCCAGGATCTGGGACAGGGACAGACGCTGATCGCGTGGTCCGTGGTCTTCGCGCACGTCATCGGGGGCGCAAGCCTGGCGCTCGGCTTCGTGACGCGGCTCTCCGCCGCCGTCAACGCCATCATCCTGCTGGGCGCCGTCGTCGTACACATCGCGGGCCCGGCCGGCGGCGCGCTGGTGGGCGACAACCTGAGCTTCCAGTTCACGGCGTTCATCTTCTTCACGCTGGTGCTGCAGGTCTGGCGCGGCGCGGGCCCGCTTTCACTCGATCACCTGCTGCGCATGGACAACGACAAGGAGCCGGACGTTCTCGAGCGCACCCTCTGAAACGGGGCTGCGCCGCGCCGATTGCGTAGCCTGTCCCGGTCGCGCGTCGGGTGCGACGAGGAGGTGACGCGATGGGTGACTCGCTCCCCAGGCAGTACGAGGAGTTCACGGCCCGTTTCCCGGGCCTCGCCGCGGGTTGGGAGCAGCTCGGGACGGCGGCACGCCAGGGTGCGCTCGACGCGAAGACGGTGGCGCTCGTGAAACTCGCCCTCGCCATCGGCAGCCGCCAGGAGGGCCCGGTGCACTCCGCGACGCGCAAGGCGCTGGCGGCGGGGTGCGACGTCACGGACCTCGAACAGGTCGTCGCCCTCTCCGCGAGCACGCTGGGCATGCCACGCTGCGTGGCCGCGTGGACGTGGATGCGCGACATCACCGACGAGCGGTGATGCAGACTGTGATGTAGACTGGGCCGCATGGGCCGGGCTGGGCCGGTCCGGGAGGTCCCCATGCGCAACAGGCTCATCTCGACTCTGGTCCCCGCGGCCGCACTCGCGTTCGCGGCGAGCGGCTGCACCAGCCCGTCGGGTCCTCCGGCCGACCGCATCGTCTATCGCACCGAGGAAGCGCCGTCGCCGGCGCTCGACAGTTGGCCGGCGTCGCAGGCCACACCGGCCCCGGGGCCGACTCCGGCGACGACGCACGGGCCACGGCCTCCGGGCGAGATGTCCGAGGGCGAACGCCGCGCCTGGTTCCAGAGCCAGGGCATCTACCCGTACCCGTGGTACCCGACCTCAGAGGGGCAGAACCTCGGTTACGTCCACCAACCCACGGACTACAGTTGGGTGGCGCCGGTGCTCCTGACGGCGGGGGCGCTCTACGGCCTCTACCGCCTGAAGCGCCACTACGATTGGTGGTGATGCGGGATTGGTGGTGAGCGGCTGCGCCGTACCTGCGGTGTCCGCACAGAGCGGCCGGCGCCCCCTCCGTTCACCTCTGCACCGTCTCAGCGCCAGCGACGCGACGCGGTCCGCGCGGGCGTCGAGCCGAGCTGCACCGTCGCCGCGATGCCGAGCGCCGTCGCCGCGAGGACCAGGCCGTAGCCGCGCCCGCTCGCTCCGTAGTAGACCACCGGTGGCAGGGCCGCGAAAGTGAGCATGCCGAGGAGTGCCGGGACGGCGCGGCCCGACGTCCGCAGCAATACGGCCAGCGCGGCCACGGCGGCCATCGAGCCGACGATCGCCGTCAGGCGGATCGCAAACGTCGTCGGCACGGGCAGCGCGACCGCGACGCTCGACAGCACGGAGTGCAGCACGTGGTTGTTGGGGCTCGTGTAGACGGTGAACGCCACGAGCGGGCCGTGGCGGATGAGCGCGAGGAACGACGTCACCTCGTCGGGATGCAGCGGTACGGTGAGGGCATCGACCGTGCGCTGCAGGGCGAAGCCTCCCAGCAGCAGCCCCCACGTCCAGCGCTCGAGGGCGGGCAACGCCGCGAACCGCGCGGCGGCGGCGCGCCGGATGTCGCCGGCGGCGGCGACCAGACGACTGCTGCGACTCACGATCGCCCCTGCGCGCCACCAGAGCGCGGCGGACAGCACGGCGGCGACGAGCACGGCACCGGCGCGCGCCACGGCGAAGCGCTCGGGAGAGACGAGATCGTCCACGCCCCCCGCCGGGCGCTCGCGCCCCAGTGCGGCGGCGATCCACGTCACCGCGCCGTCGCGATCCACCGCCACGGCGGCGGCGACGACGGCGCCGAACGACGCAGCGGCCGCGACACGGAAAGCGACTCCGAGACGCCGGGACCCGCTCTCGCCGTCAGCCGCCATGATCCGGCTTTCGCGCGTGGGCCGCGACGAAGTGGCCCGTCAGGTGCCGGCTCGGCAGGTACGCGAGCGACTCGAAGCAGCCCAGAAGGCGCAGGTACGCGTCCTGCACGGCGCGACCGGCCAGGCGCTCCACGGCGCCGGCGACGGGCACCGCGAGAACCCGCGGGCAGTGCAGGATGGACGTCATCTCGAGCACCTCGAAGCCCGCCGTCCGCAAGTAGGCCGCCGTGTCACGCGGGCCAAGCGTGGGCCCGACGTGATACGGCACGACGCCCGTGGCGCGCAGCGGCGCGAGCGGCAGCAGGCTGCGCAGCCGGATGACCGGGTTCGCGAGGTTGTCGAGGGTCAGGATCAGCTCCCCTCCCGGCCGCAGGACGCGCGCCAGCTCCGCGAGCGACACGGCGATGTCCGTGACCGCGTGGAAGTGATCGAGCGTGGAGTTCGACACGACGGCGTCGAAGCTGCCATCGGCGAACGGCAGGCGGCGTACGTCGGCGATGGCCGCGCGCAGCCCGGGGTGCCGGCGGGCGGCGGCGACGGCCGTGGAGGCCGCCGCGTCGATCCCGAAGAGTACGCTGCGGCGCACGCCGAGCACCTCCGCCAACCCGCCGCTCACCGCCTCGCCGAACAGATCGGTCTCGAGCACACGCCGCGCGCCCTGCGGCAACCAGCGGGCGATCAGCGCGGCGTTGACAGCGTCGCTGTGACGGCGCCACAAGCGCTGCGGGCGGCGCTCCTGCCAGGCTGCGCCGACCCCGTCCCAGTAGACGGCATCGCTGTCCTGCGTGGCGCTCGTCTCGCCGGCTGGTGGGGAGGAGAGGGGCGACATGGCGAGTTCCAGGCAGTCCGCGACGGATCGTGCGGCGGCACGCCACCGCGCGGGTGACCCGCGGCGCGCGACCGTAGCCCTGCCACGAAACCGGGTCAATGGTCCCGGCGCAAGGCGAGGCGCGGGGCAGCGCTCCCTCCCGTCCGTCGCGCGACGCGATTACCATCACGGCGTGAGCGACGACGACGACACAGGCGACGATCCGTTCCCGGCCGCGACGGCGGACGACTGGCGCCGCGCGGCCGAGCGCGCGCTGCAGGGCGCGCCGCTGGACTCTCTGACATGGAGGACCGAGGACTGCATCGCGCTCCCTCCGGTCGCCGCGGACGACGGATCGCATCCCACGCCGGCCACGCGCGAGGGCCGCGTCGCGGCCTGCACCACCGTCGAGGACGGCGACGAGGCGTTGGGCGCGCTCGCGTCCGGCTTCGACCTCGTCCGCGTGTGCTACGACCACGACGAGCAGGCCGCCGACCTGGGTGAGCTGCCGCTGCGGCGCACCCTCCTCGAGCCGCTCGACGCCGTGTCCACGACCACGGCCCTGCACGAGCTCGACGGCGCCGCCGGCATCGTCCTCGGGTGGTGGGGCTGGACGTTCGCGATCGAACAGGCGACGGCCGCGCAGCAAGTCGGCTGGCTGCTATCGGCTGCCATCGACGTACTCACCGAGAGCGACGACAATGCTGCGGCGCGCCTGGTACTGGACGTGCCGGTCGGCGTCGAGATCATCACCGAGGTCGCGAAGCTGCGCGCGCTGCGGCGGCTGTGGGCCGAGGTGGCGGACGAGCGCGGTCTGCGCGCGCCCCTGCGACTGCTCGCCACGTGCCCGTCATTCCCGCACGCGCGACGCGACGCGGAGTCCAACCTGCTGCGCGCGACGCTGGCCGGATTCGCCGCCGTGACGGGCGGCGCCGACGTCGTGGAGCTGACGCCCTACCGCGACGACGACGAAGCCGTACGTCTGACGCTGCAGCAGATGCACGTCATGCGCGATGAAGCCGCGCTGGACGCCGTCGGCGATCCCTTCGGCGGCGCCGGCATCGTCGAGCGAGCGACCGACGAGCTGACGGCGAAGGGACGCGCGGAGCTCGCGCGTCTACGGCGTCTCGGCGGCTTTCTCGCCGCGGAGCGCGACGGCGACGACGAGCGCCTCGAGCAACTCGCGGAGCCCTTCGAGGCGCCGCTCCGGCGGCGCGACGAGGCGATCGCCACGCGGCGTCGCGTGATCGTGGGCATCAACCGCTTCGCCGCCCCGTCACGCGACGCCGTGCCGCAGGCGGACGGGGACGTGAACGCGTGCGTGAACGGGGACGTGGACGCGGACGACGGCAGCGACTGGGCGCAGCCGGGCACGCTGCTCTCGGGGCACGCCGGAGACGCGCCCGCGGCGTTCGAGTTCCTGCGCGACCGCATGCTCTGGCACATGGCCGCCGGGCATGACCGCCCCACCGTGCTGCTGCTGCCCCTCGGCGAGGTGGGCCCGCGCCGCGCCCGGGCGGACTTCGCGGCCGACCTCTTCCGCGCCGGCGGGTTCGAGATCGAAGATCCGGGGGCGCTGGACTCGGTCGAGGCCGCCGTGCGCCGCGCCCGCGGCGCGAACGCCGTGGTCCTCTGCGGCGACGACGCGTCGTACCCGGGCGTCGCGCCGCGGCTCGCCGCCGCGCTGCCCGGAGCGCGCGTGTTCGTCGCCGGCCGTCCGCCGGACGGCGCGGACGCGTGGGGCGCCGCGGGGTTCGTCTTCGAGGGCCTGGACGCCATCGAGTTTCTCTGCGCGCTGCAGGACGACCTCGGGATCACGAGGCAGCCATGACCGGAGCCGGCTGCACTCCCGAGGGGATCGACGTGAAGGCGCGCTACGGCCCCGGCGACGTCGCCGGCGTCCCCCATCTCGGTGGCCGGCCGGGCCTGCCGCCGTTCGTGCGCGGGCCCTACGCGACGATGTACACGACGCGGCCGTGGACCATCCGCCAGTACGCGGGATTCTCGACGGCCGAGGCGTCCAACGCCTTCTACCGCCGCAACCTGGCGATGGGACAGCGCGGCCTGTCCGTCGCCTTCGACCTGCCGACCCATCGCGGCTACGACTCGGACCATCCGCGCGTGACGGGCGACGTCGGCATGGCGGGCGTGGCCATCGACTCCATCGCCGACATGCGCATTATGTTCGACGGCATCCCGCTGGAGCGCACGTCGGTGTCGATGACGATGAACGGCGCCGTGCTGCCGATCCTGGCGCTCTACATCGTGGCCGCCGAGGAGCAGGGCGTCGCGCCGGAGCAACTGACGGGGACCATCCAGAACGACATCCTCAAGGAGTTCATGGTCCGCAACACGTACATCTATCCGCCGCAGCCGTCGATGCGCATCGTGGGCGACATCATCGCCTTCACCGCCGCGCGCATGCCACGCTTCAACTCGATCTCGGTCTCCGGCTACCACATGCAGGAGGCGGGTGCGACGGCCGACGTGGAACTCGCGTACACGCTGGCCGACGG
>JAJRVY010000359.1 GCA_024277065.1 Planctomycetota bacterium | reverse complement strand
TCTTCACCTACTTCCACTTCGCGGCGAACCGTGAGCTGACCGAGGGCATGGTGAAGTCGGGCGCCGTGTGCATCGCCTACGAGACCGTCGAGCGCGGCTCGACCCTGCCGCTGCTGACGCCGATGAGCGAGATCGCCGGCCGGATGTCGATCCAGCAGGGTGCCAAGTTCCTCGAGAAGCCGCAGATGGGGCGCGGCATCCTGCTCGGTGGCATCCCGGGCGTCGAGCCGGCCCACGTCATGATCATCGGCGGCGGCGTCGTCGGCACCAACGCCGCGAAGATGGCGGCCGGCATGGGCGCCAACGTGAGCATCCTCGATCTCGACCTCGACCGCATGCGCTACCTCGACGACGTCATGCCGGCGAACGTCACGACGGTGTTCAGCAACGCGTACAACATCCGCAAGATCCTGCGCTACGCCGATCTCGTCGTCGGTGCCGTGCTGATCCCCGGCGCGAAGGCGCCGGCGCTCGTCACGCGCGAGGACCTGAAGATGATGAACGAGGGCACGGTGATCGTGGACGTCGCCGTCGATCAGGGCGGCTGCGTGGAGACCACCAAGCCGACCACGCACAGCAACCCCACGTACATCGTCGAGGGCGTCGTGCACTACTCGGTGGCCAACATGCCGGGCGCCGTGGGCCGCACCTCGACGTACGGCCTGACCAACGTGACGCTCCCGTACGCGCGCATCATCGCCAACAAGGGGTGGACGGCCGCCGTGCGCGAGGACGCCGGCATTCGCACGGGCGCCAACGTGATCGACGGCAAGGTCACCTACCAGGCCGTCGCCGAGGCGTTCGACATGGAGTACGTGCCGATCGAGCAGGTCATCTGAAGCCGACTCCCTGTCGCCGGCCACATCTGGCAGGTACGGGCCCCGCGCTCACACTCGGGCGCGGGGCCCTCGCGATTCCGCCTCGTGACGGGCTCGCTTCGAGCCTGACGCTCAAGTCAGGGGCAGCGAAAAGCGGATAGGTATGCGCGGGCGTCTCCGTCGTGAGGCGGCGTCCGCGGAGGCCCCCATGGATCTGATCCTCGACCGCATCGGCCCGCGTCTCGTGCTCTCGTTCTCCGCCCGCGTGAACCTCGAGGGCGCGGCGTCCGAGGAGTTCAAGTCGCGGCTGCGGGACATCGTCGCCGGCGGCGGCGAGCACGTCGTGATGGATCTCGGCAACGTCGGGTTCATCGATAGTTGCGGGCTCGGCGCGCTCATCTCGGCGCTCAAGATCCTGCGCACGTCGGGCGGCTCGCTGGTCCTCGCCAACCTGTCCGAGTCCGTGGAAGCCGTGCTCCGCATCACGCGCCTCGTGCGGGTGTTCGACGTCTGCCCTGCCGTGGAGGACGCGCTCGAGATGGCCTGCACGCATCCGCTTCGCGACGGAGAGGGCCCCGCGTGAGCAGACTGCGCCTGCAGTTGATCGGGTGTGACCAGGGCACCGAGGAGCACCTGCGCCGACGCTTCGAGCGCGACGGCGTGTGCATCGGCCACTCCGTGGCACTCGGCGATGCCGGCGTGGCACTCGCGGCCGATGATCTCGACGTGGTCCTGCTCGATGCGGGGGATGCCTGTGACGTCGCGGCCGAGCGGCTCGCCGCGCTGAAGGAGCGGATGCCGGAGCTGCCGGTGATCCTGCTCGCCGCGGCCGAGGACGTGCCGACGCTGGTGGGCTCGGTGCGCGGAGGCGTGTTCGACGTCGTCCCCAAGCCGCTGGACCTCACGCGTCTCGATCTCGCCATCAAGAACGCCTCGCAGATGCACCGGCTCCTGCGCCGCGTGCAGCAACTCCAGGACCGCAGCGCGGCGCCGAGCGGCTTCCACGGCATCGTCGGGGAGTCGGCGGCGATCCGCGAGGTCGTCACGGCGATCGAGCAGGTGGCGCGCACGGCCGTCGGCGTGATCGTGACGGGGGAGGGCGGCGCCGGGAAGGGCGTCGTCGCGCGCGCTGTGCACGACGCCGGGGACCGCCGTTCGGGATCGTTCGTCGCGTTGCAGTGCGGCGCCGTGCCCGCCGGCATGCTCGAGAGCGAACTCTTCGGCCACGAGCCGGGCGCCTTCGACGGCGCGCTCGCACCGTACGAGGGTTGCTGTGAGCGCGCGAACGGCGGCACGCTGTTCATCGAGGAGCTGTGCGACGTGCCGCTCGCGGTCCAGGCGAAGCTGCTGCAGTTCCTGCGTGGCGGCACGTTCCGCAGGCTCGGCGCCGCAGTGCCCGCGACCGTGGACGTGCGCGTCGTCGCGGCCACGGCGCACGATCCGGCCCTGGCGATCCACGAGGGCCGCCTGCGCGAGGACCTCTATTACCGCCTGAACGTGGTCACGATCCAGGTGCCGCCGCTGCGCCGCCGCCGCGCGGACGTGCCACTGCTCACGCAGCACTTCCTCTCGCGCTTCTCCGGGAAGTACGGGCGCTTCTTCCAGTCCGTAGAGGAGGACGCGCAGGACGCGCTGTCGCGCTTCGGGTGGCCGGGAAACGTGCGCCAGCTCGAGAACATGGTCGAGCGCATCGTCGTGCTCTACGACGGTCCCACGGTGACGTCGCGCATGCTGCCGGCCGACGTCCTCGAGACCGTGTCCGCCGCGAGGTCCGACGACGACGGGCGCGCGCCCGACGAGATCCTGCCGTTCACCGAGATCGAGCGCCGCGAGATCGTGCGCGCGCTGCGCATCTGCGAGGGCAACGTGTCACACGCGGCCGAGCGTCTCGGGAGCGGGCAGGCCACGCTCTACCGGAAGATCAAGAAGTACGGACTGCGCCCGCGCCGGCGCTCACGTGCCGCGATCGGCGTCCGTGGCGGAGGTCGTGGTTGAAGGGGCGTGAGCGGCTGCGCCGCCTCGCCGAGTTGTTCGCCGCCGCCGTGCGGGAGTACTTCCGGCGCGGCCCCCTGCGGCCCGTTCCCGTCCCCGTTCGCCGCAGACGACGATGAGCAGGGAGCCTTCGGTCGTCACGCTCGAACTGCCTGCCGAGGGCGCCGCCCCGGCCGCGGTGCGCGGCATCCTTCGCGCGCTCGCCGAGTCGTGCCCGTCGATCCATCTGCGCGATGACGATCTGCTCGAGATGTGCGGCGCCGTGCAGGAGGCCGTCACCAACGTCATCCGCCACGGATTGGGCAGCGACGAGGAGCGGCGCTTCCGGGTGGAACTGCACCGCCACGTCGATGCGCTCGAGGTGGTGCTGCTCGACGACGGTCCGGCGTACGATCTGACCACGGCGCGCCTTCCGGCGCCCGAGGAACTGCTCGAGGGCGGCTACGGCGTGCACATCATGCACAGATGGGCCGACGAGGTGCGACTCGAGCGCAAGGACGGCGTCAACCGGCTGCGCATCGTGCGCCGCTATCGCGAGCCCTGCGGAGACGACGCATGACGACGCGCGTGCACGATGTGGCGCGCGCCGCCGGGCGCACCGATGCGCTGCGCGCTCTCGTGGCCCTCGCGCGGGATGCGGGGTGGGACCTGGGGCTCTACGACACGTCGGGGAGTCTGCTGGCGCCCACGGACGCGGGCGACGCACCCCGTTCGCTCGGCGCGGCGGGGCCGAGCATCGTGCGCGCGCCCGTCATCGCTCTCGGCGAGACGGCGGGCCACGTCGCCGCGCGGAGTCGCAAGGAAGGCACCGACTGGGGGCAGGCGCTCGTCGATCGCATCGCCTCGGTGCTCGGGGACCTGTGCCGGCAGGAGGCCGAGCTCGTCGATCTCGCTCGTGAGATCGCAGGCGCCTACGAGGAGCTCAACCTCTTCTATGACCTGACGACGGCGCTCGCCGGCGCGCGCGAACCCGAGGTCGTCTGCGCCGCCGTACTGGAGCGCGCGTTGCGGGTCTGCCCTTCGCGCGCCTCCCGCATCGTGCTTCGCGGGGAGCGGGACGTCCTCCGCACGACCGTGTGGCGGGGCGCCGAGGGCGACGTCACGACCGTCGGTGAGCCGTCGGCGGCGTCGCGCTGCGTCGCGCTGCGTGCGTCGTATCTGCTCGATCGCGCGACCGGCGCGGCGGACACCGAACTCGATGCGTGGGAGGCGGCCGCCGAGCGCTCCCTCGCCGTCGTGCCGGTGCGCGTGCTGTCCGGCGACGACGTCCACGTCATCGGCGCGCTGCAACTGCGCGACCACCTCGAAGGCGACGGGGGCTGCGTCGTGCCGTTCGCGTCCGGCGACGTGAAGCTCGCGCAAGCGCTGGCCGATCAAGCGGCGCTGCTGATCGAGAACTCGCGGCTGGCCGCGTACGAACGGGAACTGCAGCTCGCCTGCCAGATCCAGGAGAGTCTGTTGCCGGCCGCGCCGCCGACCGTCGAGGGCCTGGACATCGCGGCCGCCTGCCTGCCGGCGCACAACGTCGGCGGCGACTACTTCGACTTCCTCCCGCTCGGCGTGGACGAGGTCGAGGTGGTCATCGCCGACGTCTCCGGCCACCACCTCGCCGCGGCGCTCCTCCAAACCGCGGCGCGGGCGACGTTCCGGGCCGCGGCGCTGCGTGGCGAGGGTCCGGCGCGCACGCTCGAGATCGGCAATCACGCGCTCATGGACGATCTCGGTCGCGCGGACCACTTCCTGACGGTCTGGATCGCTCGCATCGACGCGTTCGGCGGCGACATCGTCTACGAGGGGGCGGGCCACCCCGCGACGCTGCTCTTCCGGGCTGCCACGGGGTGCATTGAGGAACTCGAGAGCGGGGGATTGCCCGTGGGCGTCCTGCACCGCGGCGGGTATCGCGACCGCAAGGCGCATCTCGAGGTGGGGGACACGCTGCTGCTCCATACCGACGGCCTGTTCGAGGCCCGCAGCGGCGATGGCGAGCTGTTCGGCGAGGAGCGTCTGAAGGCCGTCTTCGGAGCGGCCGCGCAGGGCTCGGCGCGCGACGTCGTGGACGCGATCCTGGCCGCCGTCGAGCGTCACGCCGAGCGGACGTCGGACGACCGCACGCTCGTCGTGCTCAAGCGCACGTAGCCTCGAGTTCGATGAGAAAGCAGGCGGCTGAGGCGCCGCTCCAGGAGGTCGAGATGTCGCACCGTGTGCTAGTCGTGGACGACGAACCATTCATCCTGCGCTCGCTGAGCTTCGTTCTGGAGCGCGCCGGCTTCGAGGTCCTTCAGGCGCGGGACGGGGACGAGGCGCTCGAGGCGCTGCGCGATCACCATCCGCAGGTGTGCCTGCTGGACGTCATGATGCCGCGCCGCAGCGGCTACGAGGTCTGCGAGATCGTGAAGGGAGACCCCGATCTGCGCGACATCTACGTGATCATGCTCACCGCCAAGGGACAGGAGGTGGCGCGCGAGCGCGGCTTCGCCGCCGGCTGTGACGAGTACCTCACCAAGCCGTTCAGCCCCAGCCTCATCGTCGAGAAGGTGAAGGCCGCGTTCGAGTCGTCGCGAGATCCCGAGGAGCGCACCGAGGGGGGCGCTGCCGCCGCCGCCTCGGTGGGAGGGGCGGAGGCGTAGGCGTGTTCGCGACGTCGGGGGCCGCCACGGTCGGCTGGGTGGCCGGCGGGCTGGGGCTCGCCGGCCTGCTCGTAGTCCTCTCCCTCGCCCGGCGCCGAACGGTGACGTCGTATGTGCTCATGGCCGTGTACGTCGCACTGGCCGCGGGGGGGGCGATCCTCGCCGGGGTCGTCGCCGGCCCGCTGTCGCTCGGTCTCGCGCTGGTCGCCGCGGGGGCGATCGGCGTCTGCGTCGCGGCGGCGTCCATGACCTGGCGCGACGGGTACCTGGCGCAGGTGGCCGCCAGCGCGCGCACGGCCGCGGGGGCGACGAAGCGCGAGATCGAGTCGCTGGAGGCCGTCAGGTGCGGGCTCGAGGAGCAGTTGCGGTCGTCGCGCAGGCGCGTCAAGGAGTTGCTGGCGAAGGCGCAGGAAGAGGTGCCCGTGGCGCCCGCGCGCATCGAGCGCTATCGCGAGCGCATCCGCCGCCTCTCGGCGAACGAGGAGAAACTGCGGCAGGTCATCGACACGGTCCACGAGGGCGTCGTGATGCTCGAGCCCGAGACCCTGCGCCTGGCCCGGTTCACACCGAGCGTCGCGCGCATGACCTGCTACGAGCCGGACGACCTCGCCGAGCGCTCACTGCTCGACATCCTCGAGAAGGGACCGTCGCAGCCCGGCCGCGCCGACCTGCAGCGCATCGCCCACGAGCGGCGCCCGCTCGCGGCGAAGATCGTCCGCGCCGACGGCACGCGGCTGCCGATCGAGATCTCGGTGGCCGCGGTCGGAAAGGGTGAGGAGGCGCAACTCATCTCCGTGCTCCGCGACGTCTCGGAGCAGGCCCGGCTGCTCGCCCAGCTCGACGAACTGCGGGGCCAGGTCGCCGCGGCCGCGCAGAGGCTGCAGGACGTACAGGGCGAGCGCGCGGACGACGTTCACCGGCTGCGCGCCCTGGAGCGGGATCTCGAGGCGCTGCGAACGGCGCGTGAACAGGCCGTCGAGGCCGTTGCGCACGATCTTCGCGTGCCGCTCACGAGTGTCCGCAGCTTCAGCGAGATCCTCCTGCGCCACGAGGACGCCGATCCCCACGTGCAGCGCGAGTTCCTCGAGATCATCCGCAAGGAGAGCGAGCGCCTCACGACGCTGATTGACGACCTGCTCGACGCGCGGCGCATTCGCGCCGGCGCCGACGAGGTCGAGCGCACGGACATCGACCTGCGGGACGTGATCGGCGAGACGCTTCGCGCACTCGAGGGCCTCGCGCAGGAGCGCGGTGTGGTGTTCGAAGGCGTGTGGGATCGCGCGGAGCGCATCGTGCGAGGCGAGGCCGGCAGCCTGCGGCGCATGGTCGAGAACCTGCTGTCGAACGCCGTCAACTTCAGTTGTGAGGGGGGCTCTGTGGAGATCCTCCTGCGCGACGGAGGGCGGGCCGGGGCGAGCCTGCTCGGCATCCGCGATCACGGTCCGGGCATCCCGGTCGAGGACCAGGAGATCGTGTTCGAGCGCTTCCACCGCGCGTCGGTCGGGCCGGACCAGGCGCCGGGCAGCGGACTGGGGCTCTCGATCTGCCGCGAGATCGCGGCAGCGCACGGTGCGTCGCTCTGGCCCGAGAGCCGCGGCGCCGGCGGCACGACGATGTGGGTGGAGTTCCCACCGCCGGGAGAGGCGGACGCGATCGCCGTGCCCGCCCCCGGCGTGGCGCACGGCGCCGTGTACACGCTCTGAGAGCGTGTCTCGCACTCGCGGCGACGATCGCCACGGCACGGCGGAGCACGCATTCGTTGACCGGCCAGAACGCCGCGCGTGCAATTGAGAATCGGGCGCTCGATCCGCGCCGGCCCCGCGGGAACGACGCCGTGCGACGTCCCCCGGCTGCGCCGGCCGCGGAGCGGCGCGTTTTCCCCGCCCTTCCAGTCCCTGCCCGCTCCGGGGGCCCATCATCGAACCAGCTGTGACGTCCCGATCGAGTCCGGTCCGCGCGTTCGCGGGGTTGGGAAACCTCCTGCGGCTCGGACTGCCTCTCGTGGCGGGCATGGGCGGGCACGCCTTCTTCAACCTGGTCGACCTGGGGATGGTGGGTGCCTACGAGAGCGACCCGCGTCTCGCCGAGCTGACGATCTCCGGCGTCACCATCGCGTCGCTGCTGGTGACCGTGCCGCTCGTCTTCATGAACGGCATCTCGAACGGCACCGTCGCGGTCATCGCCCAGCAGTTCGGTGTCGGGAACTTCCGCCGCGCGAACCAGTCGGCGCGACAGGCGCTGCTCCTCGGCCTGCTGCTGTCGGTGCTGCTCGGCGTCGTGCCGGCGCTCTTCACGTCTCCGATCGTCGCCGCCTTCCGGCCCGGGGCCGTGCTCGAGCGCGAGGTCGCCGAACAGTACTTCATGATCATGGGGTACGGCGCCGTGACCGGCTTCGTGCTGATGCAGATCACGGCCAACATGCGCGCCATCGGCATGGGCATGTGGCCGATGATCCTGCTCCTGGTCTCGAACGTCGGGAACATCATCGGCAACTACGCGCTGATCTTCGGGAAACTCGGCTTCCCCGAGCTAGGCGCGCCCGGGGCGGCCTGGGCGACCGTCGCCGCGCGGGGGATCTCCGTCGTACTCGGGCTCATCGTCCTCACACGGGCCCATCCCTCGATCCGCATCGGCCTGGGGGGGTGGAAGCCTCGCTGGCGCTTCATCCGCCGC
>JAJRVY010000358.1 GCA_024277065.1 Planctomycetota bacterium | reverse complement strand
GTTCGGCGACGACGCGGTGGCGCAACTCCGTGCGGGCGACGATCTCGTCCGGCGCGAGCGGTTCGTGGCCGGGCCCGCCCCCTGCTCGCGGCGCCTGCGGCGCGCGTCGGTACGCACGGCGCGGCGCGAGACGTTGCGGCCGACGCCGCGCAGCCAGCGGGCGAAGCGCTCGCCACCCGCGCCACCCTCGCGACCCATGGCATCGGGCGCAGCGGCCTCGAGCGCCACCGTCCACGCCTCCTGCGCGACGTCCTCGGCCAGGTGGGCGTCGCCCACGAGCCGCCGCGCGAGCGCGCGGATCGCGGCGGCGTGCGCCTCGATCTCGTCCGGTGTCAGCCCGCCCATCGCGCCATCCATCTCAACAGCAGGTGCCCGCCGACGCACACAGCGTTGCGAGTTTCTCGCGGCAGCGCGCCGCGCGGGCGCCGGGCGGGCGCCGACGGTGGTGTCAGGAACGCGTCAGCGTGGCCGAGCCGGTGGCCTGATCTCTCCCCTTGAACACGACGTCCAGCGGTCCGGCGGCGGCCTGCAGGAGCAGCGCCTCGAGATGTCCGGCGCTGCGCACGGCGTGGCCCCCCACGGACGTGACGACGGCGCCGACGGGCAGTCCGGCCGCGGCCGCGGCGCCGCTCTCGTCGGTGACGGCGACGACCAGTGCACCGCCCTGCGTCTCCACGAACGTCACGCCCCAGGCCGCCACGCGCAGCCCCATCGTGCCCGGCACGGGACCGACGGCGGTCTCGAACGTGACGCCCTCGGGGATCTCCACGGGCTGCAGGATGCGCAGCGGGTGTCCGTCACCGACGATGCGGCTCTCGTCCACCGCCACGAACGACGTCTCTGAGCTCACGAGCCGGAACTCCACGGCGAGCGATTCGATCTGCTGCTCGAGTCCCCGGCGCGCCTCGCCTTCGGTGCCGGCCATGCGCCGCGAGAAGTCCTTGATGCGCGTGCGCGCCCAGACCGACGCGAGCGCCACGTTGCCCTCCTCGACGTCCGGCAGATCCACGGCCACCGGGATCGCCACCTCGCGGTCACCCACGCGGCCGCGGAAGATCAGCTCACCCCGGGCCGGGCCGGTGAAGCGCCCCGTCACCTTGATCGGTTCGCCGGCGAAGAGGTCGGGCATGCGCTTCGGATAGAGGTCCGCCAGCGGCAGCCCGTTGGCATCGACGGTGACGTCCACGAGCATCGGAGAGTCGAAGCGGCGCAGCAGACGGTCGGCCGCCTTCAGTGCCGCCTCGGGCTCGCGCGGGAGCACGACGACGGCGGCGCCGTTGCCCATCTCCGCGATGCCCTCGACCAGGAAGCGGTTCACCGACGACCCGATGCCGAACGCGAACCAGCGCGCGTCCTGCCCCTTGTCGCGGATGATCGCGTGGATGGCCTCCTCGTTGCCGATGTAGCCGTCCGTCAGGAACACGACGATGCGCAGGTAGCGCGCATCCCGCGGCTGTGCGAGCCAGTGCTCGATCCCGGCGAGCATCTCCGTGCCACCGCGGCCCTTCAGGTTCTGCAGATACGCCACGCCCTTCTCGATGTTCTCCGGCGTCACGTCGATCGGCGTCTCCGCGAGAGAGCCGCTGCTGCCCGCGAAGCGGATGATGTTGAAGCGGTCGTAGGGCCGCAGTTTGCGCAGCGTCTTCTCGGCGAGCGCCTTGCACGTCTCGATCGGCACGCCGTTCATGGAGCCCGACGAGTCGATGACGAACGTAACCTCGCGCGGCGTCACCTCGGCGTCGCCCGGGTCCATCTGCGGGACGAGGAACGCGGAGAAGAACCCGCCGTGCTCGTCCGTGCGATGGGCGATGAATCCCGGCGCCACGTCCGCGGTCTGCACCGTCCAGCGCAGCACGAAGTCCTTGTTCGGGATCGCGTCGGCCGGGTTCAGCGCGACGTACGCCCGCGACGGGCCGTCCGTCTCGACGCGCACGTCGTGCGAGGGACTCTCGATGCGCACGATCTCCGTGCCCGCGTCCACGACGACCTTGATCGCGACGTCGCGCCCCGAACGCATGCCCGCGGGCAGCACCGGCGGCGAGATGCGGCTCGCGTCCGGCACCTGATCGGTGTCGCGCGCCGTGCCGCCGCCGCCACGGACGGACCCGGCGTCCGACGCCTCACCGGGCGAGAGCCGCGTGTTGCCGGGCACGTAGCGCGGCCCGACCACCATCGGGAAGACGTAGACCGCCTCGACGACCTGGTCGAAGCGGTTCTCGAACGTCTGCGTCAGGCGCGTCGTCGCCAGCCAGCCGGAGGCCTCGGCGTCCACCACGGTGCGGCGCAGCGGAAAGAGACCGAGGTCCACGCCGCCGGCGCCCTTGGCCTGCAGCCCGGGCGGCAATTCGAAGAGACCGCCGCCGCCGAGCGCCTGCCGGACCCGGCGCCGGGCGATGGAGCGCGAATTGCCCTTCGCACCGGCGCGCGACATCATTTCGGCTGAGGGTGCCCGCGTGTCCAGGGGCACGCCAGCGAGACTGTCGAAGACGAGCGCCCCACGGTCCGCGCCCCTACCGTCCTCACCGGCCCCTCCGCCCTCACCGCGACCTTCGGCGATGACCGGCGGCGCCGCAGGCGGCGGAGCCGTCGCCGTCGCGGAGGCCGCGGCGCCACCGTTCCCGGGCGCGGGCGCATCCGTGCGGGTCGCCTCGGACGTACGGTCCCGAGCCTCGATGACGATCAGTTCGTCGGCGGTCTCGATCTCGACGGCACGCGGGTCGGTGCGCGCGGCATCATCCGCGGGTGGCGGGCCGGCGCAGGCGCCGAGGGCCAGGATCGACAGCACGACGGCGCGCAGGGCGCGCGGTGGGTTCCATGTCCGCATCGGAGGCTCCTTCTGCCTCCGCGCAGCGGAAGCGAGGGTCAGGGTTCTTCTGCCGTTCGGACGCAGTCGCGCAGACGTGGTTCCCGCAATCTCAGAAGACGCACGCCGAGCAGCACGAGTCCGGCGGCGCCGAGACCCGCGGCGGCGCGCGCCGCGCCCAGCGCCGGCCACCACGGCGCGTGGGCGAGCGCGAGTCCGACGATCGCCGCCCACGCGAACACGAGGCGCAGGCGGTGCGTCTCCTGCAACGGCCACAGTCCGGGCAGCCCGGCCCGCAAGAGGAGTGTCCCCGCGATCACCATGACCACGGCCTGCCGAGCTGGATCACCGGGGCCGGCGATGGCGAGCGCACCGAGTGCGCCGGCCAGGGTCGGGAGCGCCGCGCAGAGCAGCAGCGACCGCAGTCCGTGCAGCACCTGGTCGCGGTAGTCCACGCCCAGCAGCCAGAGCCGCGGCTGCAGTTCGATCCGGTCCACGGCGCCCGTGCGCTGGGCGAGGCAGCCGGCGAGAACGGCGAGCCAGAGCGGCGCGGCGTAGTCCCGTGCCAGCACCACCGCGAGGGCGGCGAGGACGGGGCCGCGCAAGACCGTCGCGGTGGCGAACGGGACGACGCCGAGCCAGTCCGACATCGTGCGCCAGGTGCTCCCCGCGGGTCGCGCCTCCGGGAGCGAGACATCGGCGGCGTAGTGCAGGCGTGCGCGCCACAGCCCGCTGCCGACGCGTTCCAGGCGCAACGGGACGTGGAGCGGCACCCTGCGCGCATCGGGCGCGTCGCCGTCCGCGGACGTCTCCGCGACCTCCGCGAGTTCCACGAGCACGAGTTGTGCGCGCAGCGCAAGGCACAGCACCGTGAGGCACACCGCCGCCGCGCCGGCGGCGGCGCCGAGCCACGCCATCGTCTCGCCGTGGAACGCAGGTCCGCCCGGCGCCGATGGAACCGTGATCACGAGGACCAGCAGGGCGAGGGCGCACGTCGTGCGCAGCATCGTGAGCAACCCGCCGGCGCGCCGCGCGATCGCGAGCCCGACGGCCCCTCCGGCGACCGGCAGCAGCCACTTCCAGGGCGCGGCTTCGAGCCAGAACTCGGCGGCCTGCGCGCCCACGAGCACGAGCAGGAAGGGCAGGAGCGTCGCGCCGCGGGGACGGCCGGCGCGCACCTCCACGCGTCCCGCCCCGGCGCTCAGACCGAGAGCGAGCGGCGCCAGCGCGACCGTGCCCAGCAGGAGCGACCCGGCCACGCTGTGCGGCAGCCACGGCATGAGCACGAGCCAGGTGAGGGCGGTCAGGGCCCCCGCCCAGAGATGCGGCGGCAGCCGCCGCAGCACGTGACCGAGCACGAGTCCGCGACGCGACGGCTGATGCAGGAGATCGAACGCCCGGAGCCGCGGCCGTCCGAGCAGATGCGCCGTGAGCGCCGTCATCGCCAGCGCGGCGCCGACCTCGAACAGCGCGCCGTCGCGGCCGACGGCGACGGCCAGCAGCGCCAGGGCGGGTGCCGCGACGGGCGTGCCCCACGAGATCAGCGCGGACACCACACGGGCGCGCAGCCCCTCGGTCTCCGCCCTGCGCAGACGCGCGTAGAGCTGCATCCGGCGCGCACTGCGAGCGGCGTCGATGAACGCGCTCAACGTGCGCTCTCCGCGCCGGGGGGCGTCGCGGGGGGCGTCGCCTCCGCTGCCGTCGCCGCACGCTTCGGTGCGTCCCCCAGCACCTCGACGAAGATCTCCTCGAGGTTCAGGTCCTCGAGCGTGACGTTCCCGTACGACGCGCGCAGCGCCTGGATCGCGAGCGGGTCGAAGTCCGTCGTGACGACGACCAGATCGCCCTTCTCGTCGCGGCGCAGGATCTCCCCCGGCACGCGGATCGGATCGCCGCGTCGCGCAGCGCCCGCGACGACGATGCGCTTGGTCTTCGCCTTGAGATCGTCCAGCCCCGTCTGGAACAGGACGCGTCCCGCGTCGATGAAGGCCACGGCGTCGGCCACGCGCTCGATGTCGGTCAGCACGTGGGAGGTGAAGAGCACCGCCTTGCCCTCGCCGCGCGCAACGTCGAGCGCCGCCCAGAGGAAGTCCCGCCGCACGACCGTGTCGAGCCCCGCCATGGGGTCGTCGAGCACGAGGAGGTCGGGGTCCTGCGCGAGCACGAGTAGCAGTTCGGCCTTGCGCCGCTCCCCCGCCGAGAGCGCCGAGAGCGGCGTGTCCTGCGGCACGGCCAAGCGTTCCATGAGCCGCTCGGCGAGGTCCCAGTTCCAGTTCGGGAAGAACGCGGACACGAACTCGAGGGTGCGCGGCAGCGAGAGGTCGTCGTAGGGGAAGGGCTCCTCGGAGAGATAGCCGATGCGCTGCCGCGTCCCCTTCGAGAGCGACAGCGAGTCCTCGCCGAAGACCTCCGAGCGCCCGGCGTCGGGACGCAGGAGCCCGAGCAAGAGCCGGATCGTCGTGGTCTTCCCGGCGCCGTTGCGGCCGATCAGCCCGAACACCGATCCGCAGCGCACCTCAAACGTCACGTCCCGGACGGCCTCGGTGCGCCGCATGCGCTTGCGCAGCCCCTCGGCCCGCACTGCCACGTCCGGCCGATCGCCCGGTTCGCTCATCGCTTCTCCTCCCGCGCACCGAACGCCAGCCGCAGCTCGGCGTCCACGATCGACCGCAGCCGCGCGACATCCACGTCGGCGCCCGCCAGATCCTCTGCCAGCCGCTCCACGTGGCGCCGCGCGAGTCCCCGCAGATCGGCGGCGCGCAGACGGCGGGCCGTCGCCACCGTCGTGCCTCGCCCGCGCTCGACGCGCAGCAGCCCCTCGGTCTCGAGAACGCCGTACGCCTTGCGCACGGTGTGGAAGTTCACGCCGAGATCGGCGGCCAGGTCCCGCGCCGACGGCAGACGCGTCTCCGCGCCCAGGCGCCCCGCCGCGATGGCCAGCCGCAACTGCTGCGCGATCTGCACGCCGAGCGGCACGCCGCTGTTCGGATCGACCCTCAGCCGCATCCCTTTATGATATAGCGCAGTAGATCACTCGGGAGCAGGAATCCGGGCCGTATCGAGGCTGGAACGCAGTTAGTTGGTCCCGGTGTCAGATGCGGACGGTGGTGCGGTAGGCGGTGTGGACGGCCTGGCAGACGGACTGGGGGGCAATCGCGTCGCCGACGACGTGCAGGACGTCCACGCGGTACTCGAGGTCGGTGATCAGCTTCTGGCGGCTGGTGCGGCTGCCGGCGACGACGAGCAGATCGACGTCGAGGGTCTTGGGCAGGGGCCCCTTCGTGGCCGCCTCCTGCTCGGGCGGATACGCGACGCGGATGCGGCCCTCGTCGTCCCAGCCGGCGCCCCGCGCGCCGGGCAGCACGGTGATGCCGAACTCCTTGAGCCACGCGGCATGGCGCCACTTGAACGTCGGCGGCACGTCCCACGCCTTGCGCCTGCCGGCCGAGAGCATCGTGACCGTGCGGCCCTCCTTGGCCAGGAACTCGGCGGCCACGAGCGCCGTGCGGTCCACGCCGAGCACCACGACGCGGTCGCCCGCGGGCGGATCCTCGGCGTCGTCGGCGTTCCAGGTCGCCACGCCACCGGGGGCCTCACCGGTCACCGGATCGGGCGTGACGGCGGCGCCCGTCGCGACGATGCAGACGTCGGGCGCCGCGGCGCCGACCGCCTTCCCGGTCGCCTCCTTGCCGAGCACGACGCGCACGCCGGTGCGCGCGAGCGCCCGCTCGTAGAACTCGAGGAGCCGCAGGAAGATGGCCCCCCCACCGATCTCGCGGGCCGCCGCGACGAGCTGCCCGCCGAGGCGCGGCGCGCGCTCCCAGAGCTCGACGTCGTGACCGCGGCGGGCCGCCACGTAGGCCGCCTCGAGCCCCGCAGGGCCGCCGCCGATGACCAGCACCCTGCACGGCACCGACGCCGGCGTCAGCACCAGTTCGGGCTCGTACTCGTGACCCAGCCGCGGGTTCATGCTGCAGATGTAGGGCAGGTTGCGGAACATGCGCGACAGGCACACCAGTCCGCCGAGGCAGGGCCGCACGTCGGCCACGGCGTCGTGCGCCACCTTGTGGACGAGCAGCGGGTCCGCCAGCATCGGCCGGCAGACCTCCGAGAAGTCGAAGTCGCCGCGCGCAAGCGCCGCCTCGGCCATCAACGGATCGCCGAAGCGCGGACCGAACGAGATGGGCACGCCCACCGCCGACTTGGCGGCCGTGGCGAGACGCAGCCAGCCGTCCGTCGGCACGTCACGGCCGAGCGCGCCGCGCGTGGATTCGTGCCAGCCGACGACCAGCGAGATGCCGTCCACGCCCGCGCGCTCCGCCATGCGCATGAACTCCAGGCACTCCGCCTCGCTGTTGCCGCCGCGGTCGTCCATCAGCTCCGCGCCGTTCAGCCGCACCCACACCATGCGCTCGTCGCCGACGGCCTCGCGCAGCGCGTCGAGCAGCTCCACCATGAAGCGGCCGCGGTTCTCCAGCGAGCCGCCGTACTCGTCGGTACGCGTGTTGGTGTAGGGCGAGAGGAAGTTCGACAGCAGGTAGCCCATGAAGCTGGTGACCTCGACGCCGTCGAAACCCGCCGTGACGGCGCGCCGCGCGGCCTGCGCGTGGTCGTCGATACAGCGCGCGATGTGCTCCTTGGTCATCACACGCGGCGGACGGAAGTGCGAGAGACTCTGCGGCACGTCGGAGGGCTGGATGCAGTGGTCGTGGTCGATGCCGCCGTAGCGCCCGGCGTGCAGGATCTGCTGCACGGCGATCGCGCCGGCGTCGTGGATCATGTCCGCGATGCGCGCGAACTGCGGGATGAAGCGATCCTCGGCGAGCGAGATCTGCCGCACGTACGCCTTGCCGTAGCCCTCCGTGTCCGGATACGCGCCCTGGTTGGTGATGATCGCGCAGCCCGTGCGCGCCACGACGTCCATGCGTCCGATCTCGCGCTCGCTGATGGCGCCGTCGGGATGGTTGAAGTTGCTGACCGAGCACGCCGCGTACTTGATCGAGTTGGCGGCGGTGAACCTGCCGATGCGCCGCGGACGGAAGAGGTTCGGGTAGCGCGTGACGCCCGGCATGTCCGGCGTGATCGCGTTGACGCCGTTGGCTCCTCCCAGCACCTCGTCCCAGGCGCGCCCCGCACCCTTCACCGCGCCCTTCGCACCGTCTGCGGCTGCCGGGTCGTTCGTCATCGCGTGCATCTCCAGTTCTGGTGGTCGCGCGCCTTGCTCACGCCTCGCCGCGCTTCGCGCGCAGCGCCGCGAGCACGCGCTCGGGCGTGATCGGAAGGTCCGTGATGCGCACGCCGACGGCGTCGTGGATCGCGTTGGCGATGGCCGGTGCCGTCGGCACGAGGCCGGGCTCCCCCACGCCCTTGGCGCCGAAGGGCCCCGACGGGTCATTCGTCTCGACGAAGTGCAGGTCGATGGGGAAGTCCATCTCGCACGCCGTCGGGATCTTGTAGTCCGTGAAGCCGGCGTTCACGACGCGGCCGCGCTCGGTGCGCACCTCTTCGTAGAGCGCGTAGCCGATGCCCTGCGCCAGCGCGCCGTAGATCTGGCCCTTCAGCGCCGTGGGGTGCAACACGCGCCCGACGTCGTGGGCCGCCGCCATGCGCAGGATGCGCACCTCGCCCGTCTCCGTGTCCACCTCGACCTCGGCGCCCTGCGTGCCGTAGGCGTAGTTGGCCGACAGGTTGCCCATGCCGCGCTCCCAGTCCGGCAGCTCCGTCGGCGGCTCGTAGAAGGCGTCCACGGCAAAGACGGTCCCGGCGTCGCGGAAGTGGATGGCGCGCAGCAGCCGTCCGAACTCGACGCTCGTCAGCTCGTCGGCGGGGCGCTCGCGCAGGAACAGGCGTCCGTCGCGCAGGTCGAAGTCGGCCGCGCGCGCCCCCGCCACGACGTCCGGCGGCGGCGGCTCGCACGACGCGTCGCGGCGGCGGGCCTTCGCGACGTTGCGCGCCACTTCCTCGGCGTAGACATCCTCTGCCGCCGCGAAGATTCGCGCGCGCAGTTTCTCCGCCGCGAGCAGCGCCGCGTTGCAGGCCATGAACGCCCCGCGGCTGGCGTGCGTCCCGACGTCCCACGGACAGGTCGCCGTGTCCGTCTGGTTGACGACGACGTTCTCGGGTCGCACACCGACGGCGTCCGCCACCGCGACACTGAGCGCGGCGTGCAGCCCCTGCCCCATCTCGACGCCGCCGTACGACACGTTCACCGAGCCGAAGTCGTCCGCCTTGAGGATGATGCCGCTGCCGTCCGAGCGGTAGATCTTGCCCCCGCCGCCGACGTGGATCAACGACGCCAGCCCGACGCCGCGGCGCAGGTGCGCGCGCGCCCCGTCGGCCGGCGGCGCACTGCCACGACCCCGCTTCTCGCTCCACCCCAGGCTCTCGCCGGTCTTCTCCAGACACTCGCGCAGTCCGCAGGTGGTGACGCGCAGGTCCATCGGGGTCACCTCGCCCGGCTCGTTGCAGTTGCGCAGCCGCATCTCGAGCGGATCGACGCCCGCGGCCTGCGCCAGATCGTCGAGCGTGGACTCGATGGGCCACGTCACCTCGGGGTTGCCGTAGCCGCGCATGGCCTGGCAGTAGGGGTTGTTGGTGTAGACGAGCTGCGCCTTGAAGCTCACCGCCGGCACGCGGTAGAGCGACGTGGCGGGCAGCAGCATGACGCTCGGGTACGTCGCGCCCCACGCGGCGTAGGCGCCGTTGTCCTGCACGACGTCGATGCGCCGGAACGTCAGCCGCCCCGCGGCGTCGCAGCCCTGCGTCACGCGCGTCACCGACGACTGCCGCGGCGACAGGCACGCGAACTCCTCTGCGCGGTCGTAGACGATCTTCACCGGCCGCCCCGTGCGCCACGCGAGCAGGATCGAGATGTACTCGTAGGGATGGGTGTCGAGTCCCGTGCCGAAGCCGCCCCCCAGCGCCGGAACGATGACCCGCACGGTCCTCCCCGCCAGCCCGAGCGCGGGCAGGATGCGCGTGAAGTCGCGCTGCGCGAGGAACGGGATCTGCGTCTTGGCCACGATGCGCAGGTTGCCCGCGGTGTCGAACTCGGCGATGCAGCCCGCCGTGCCCATGCAGCTCTGCTGGATGAGCGGCGTCGAATACGTGCCCTCGGCGACGTGCACTGCGGCGCGCATCCCGGCCTCCATGTCGCCCGACTCGTGCCCGAACGTCAGCGACATGGCGTTCGTCGTGAGCGGCGTGCCGTCGGGGGCGGTCTCGTGCACCAGCGGCGCGCCCTCGGCCAGTGCCTCGTCCGGCGAGAATACGCCGGGCAGCGGCTCGTACTCGACGTCGATCAGCTCCACCGCCGCCGCCGCCGTCGCCGCATCCACCGCCGCCACGGCCGCGATCTCGTCGCGGAACTGACGCACCTTCTCGCCCTTCAGCACCACGTTGTCGCGCAGGAACCCGATGCGGATCTGCGGCGTGTTCTCTGCCGTGATGACGGCCCGCACGCCGGGCAGCCGCTCGGCGCGCGAGGTGTCGATGCGCTTGATGCGGGCGTGCGCGTCGGCGCTGAACTTGACCTTCCCGTGGAGCATCCCCGGGCGCGTGATGTCGTGGATGTAGAGCGTCCGCCCGGCCGCCTTGTCGGCGCCGTCCGGGCGATCGACCGCACGTCCCACCCAAGTGCGTCCGGCCGCGTCCCGCGCCGCGCTCACGACGGCGCTCCGGCCGCGGCGCGCGCCGCGTCCGCGCCCGCGCGGCGCGCGGCGGCGGCGCTCCGCACCGCCTCGACGATCTGCACGTAGCCCGTGCAGCGGCACAGGTTGCCGCGCAGCGCGCCGCGGATGTCGTCGGCGGCGGGGTCGGGGTTCGCCGCCAGCAGCGCCTCGGCCGCGACGATCATGCCCGGCGTGCAGAAGCCGCACTGCGTGCCGCCGAGGGTGACGAACGCACGCTGCAGCGCGGAGGGGCCTCCTGCGCCGTCGTGCAGCCCCTCGATCGTCGTCACGCGACAGCCCTCGACGTCGAGCGCCGCGTACAGGCACGCGTTGACGACGCGTCCGTCCACCAGCACGCTGCACGCCCCGCACTCTCCCTCGCCGCAGCCCTCCTTCGTGCCCGTCCGGCCGCACGGGCCGCGCAGCACGTCGAGCAACCGCGCCGCGGGCGCGGCGCGCACCGCGACGGTCTCGCCGTTCAACTCGAACGAGAGCGGCACCGCCGCGTCCTCACGCGTCTCCATCCACGCCTCCCGCAGTCAGCTCCGCCAGCGCGCGGCGGACGTGGACGCCCGTCATGTGCCGGCGATAGGATTCGCTCGCGCGCACGTCGCTGATCGGCGCGACGCCCGCCGCCGCCAGCTCTCCCGCACGGCGCAGCAGGCCCTCGTCCGGGACGGCGCCGCGCAGCAGTTCCTCGACCTCCGCCAGCCGGCGCGGCGTCGGCGCGACAGCGCCCGCCGCGACGCGCACCGCGCCGATTGTCCCGCCGTCCATGGCGACGGCCGCGGCGACGCTCACGAGCGCCATGTCCATGGCAACGCGCACCGTGCGCCGGAACGTCGAGCGCAGCCCGCCCAGCGGCCGCGGGATCGTCACCGCGGCGAGAACCTCGCCGTCACGGAGACAGGTCTCGCCGGGGCCGACGATGAAGTCGCGCAGGTCCACGGTGCGCACGCCGCCCAGCGCCCGCAGGACGACGCTCGCACCGTGCACGAGCAGCGCCGGGGGCAGATTCGCGCAGGGCGAAGCGTTGACGAGGTTGCCGCCGATGGTCGCTGCGTTGCGGATCTGCACGCCACCGAAGTCCGCCGCCGCGACGTGGACGGCGGGCAGCAGCCGCGCGAGCTCGGCGTCGGCGACGATGTCGCTCATCGTGGTCAGCGCGCCGATGGTCACGGCGCCGTCCTCGATCGTCACGCCGCAGAGCTCCGGCACGCGGCGCAGCGACACCAGCGCCGGCGGCGCGCCCTCGCGACCGTCCCGCACGTGGACGAGCAGGTCGGTGCCGCCCGCGACCGGGCGCGCACCGGGGACGTCGCGCAGGATGCGCAGAGCATCGTCCAGCGTCGCGGGCCGGTGGTACGCGCCGATGGTGCAGACGGTCGTCTCGGTGCTCATGCGATGGCTCCTGCTGCGCGCAGCCGCTCGATCTCCGCCGCGCCGTAGCCCACCTCACCCAGCACTGCGTCGGTGTGCTCGCCGTAGCGCGGCGCGAACGGCAGCTCGCCGTGCACGCCGTCCAGGTACTCCGTGGCGACGGCCGGCGGCGGCAGGCGCACGACGCGTCCGTCCGGGGCCGTGGTGCGCAGCGCCGTACTGCGCACGGGCGCGAGACCCCACACCTCCTCGATGCGCGAGATCGGCGCATGTGGGATGCTCGCCGCGGCGAGCATGCTGGCCACGCTCGCCTGCGTCTCGGTCGCGGTGATCGCACCGATGGCCGCGTGCAGTTCTTCGCGGTGCGCGCGGCGCCCCTCGTTGCTGAGGTAACGTTCATCGACCAGCGACGCGAACAGCGGCAGTTCCGTGAAGCGCCGCCACTGCACGTCGCTGCCGAGCGCGATCAGCACGTGGCCGTCCTGTGTGGGATAGGCGTTGACGGGAATGAACTGGCGGTGCTCGTTGCCGTTGCGGCGCAGCTCGTCCGGCGGGCTGCCCATGTCGAGCATGGGCAGGAACGTCTGCAGCCACGACACGGCGGCCTGCGTCATCGACACGTCCACGACCTTGCCGGCGCCGCTCTCGGTGCGTTCGAGCAGCGCCAGGAGCGTCTGCGCGAAGACCTCGTCGCCGGCCTTGAGGTCGATGATCGGCGGGCCGCACTGCAGAGGCGGGCCGTCGCGGTACCCGGTCAGGTCCATGTAGCCGCAGAGCGCCTGGAGCATGGGGTCGTAGCCCGGCACGTCCGGGTAGGCGAGCCCCATGGCGGAGATACTGCACCACACCAGTTCCGGCCGCAGCGCATGCAACGTTCCGTGGTCGATGCCGAGCTTGCCGTGGCGGCCCGGCATCGTGTTGGTGCAGAAGACGTCCACGTCCAGCGCGTCGATCAGCCGGTGCAGCACCGCGCGCCCGTCCTCGGACTTGAGGTCGAGCGCGACGGCCTCCTTGCCGACGTTCGGCGCGACGTAGTAGCTGTGGCGGTCCTCCCCGGCGACGGGGCGTCCGATGTAGCGGTTGGGGTCGCCGGGCGAACGGCGGCCCGCCGACGGCGTCGCCTCGACGCGGATCACGCGCCACCCGAGGTGCGCGAAGCGCAGGGTCGCGTAGGGCATCGCGAGCGCCTGCTCGACGCTGAGTACGACGCGGCGCGGGCGCGGCGACGCGGAGCCGGCGGGAGGCGTGGACGTCATGTTCGGGGCCGCTCCATGGTCAGAATCGGATGGGCTCGCGGCAGCGGCCGAAGACATCGACGAGGGCGCCGCAGACCTCGCCCACCGTGGCGTAGGCCTGCACCGCGTCCATGGCCGCGGGCATCACGTTGCGGCCGCCGGCCGCGGCCTCTCGCAGCGCCGTCAGCGCGGCGGCGACGGCCGCGGCGTCGCGCCGTGCGCGCACCTTGCGGAGGCGCTCCACCTGGCGCCGCGCCTCGCCCTCGCGATACGGATGGAACTCCACCTCGCGCTGCTCCTCGTCGTCCATGACGAAGCAGTTGACGCCCACCTTCTCGATCTCCCCCGCCTGCACCTTGCGCTCGTGCTCGTACGCGGAACGATTGACGGCGGCCTGCACGCGCCCCTCCTCGATGCCGCGCACGACCCCGCCCTCCTGCTCGAGCTGCTCCATGTGCCGCACGATGAGCGCCTCCATGGCGTTGGTCGTGGACTCGACGAAGTAGGAGCCGCCGAGAGGATCGACGGTGTCGCAGAGCCCCATCTCCTTCATCAGGATCTGCATGGTCCGCAGGGACAGCGTGGCCGCGTGCGTGCTGGGGATGGTGTACGCCTCGTCGTACGAGCAGAGCGCCATCGTCTGCGTGCCCGACAGCGCGCTGATCAGCGCGTAGTACGCGCCGCGCACGATGTTGTTCTCGGGCTGCTCGATGGTCAGTCCGCCACCGCCGCCGCCGGCGATCATGCGGAGCTGCATCGAGCGCGGGTTCTGCGCCCCGTAGCGCTCGCGCATGAGCTTGGCCCAGAGCCGCCGCCCGGCGCGGAACTTCGCCACCTGCTCCCATATGTTGCCGTGGATGTCGAAGTTGAACGACAGCCCCTTGGCGAAGTCGTCGATGGACAGCCCGCGCGCGAGCACGTGATCGACATATGCGCAGGCGATCGAGAGTCCGTAGGCCATCTCCTGCGCGGGGTCCGCCCCCGACTCGCGGATGTGATAGCCGCAGATGCTGACCGGGCTGTAGCGCGGCACGTGCGCCGCGCAGTACTCGATCGTGTCGCCGACGAGGCGCATGGAATCCGCCACCGGGAAGATCCACGTGCCGCGCCCCACGAACTCCTTGAGGATGTCGTTCTGCGCCGTGCCGCGCAGCGTCGCGAGGTCGTAGCCGCGCTTCTGCGCGAGCGCGAAGTACATCGCCATGATCGGCACGGCGGCGCCGTTGATCGTCAGCGACACCGAGACGCGATCGAGGTCGATGCCCTCGAAGGCCTCCTCCATGTCGGCCAGCGTGTCCACCGCCATGCCGACGCGCCCGACCTCGCCCTCGGCCATCGGGTCGTCCGAGTCAAGGCCGCATTGCGTCGGCAGATCGAAGGCGACGTTCAGCCCCGTGTTGCCCGCGGCGAGCAGGTAGAGGAAGCGCTCGTGGGTCTCGGCGGCGGTGCCGAAGCCCGAGTACTGACGCATCGTCCACGGCCGCGAGCGGTACATGTGCGGGTGGATGCCACGCGTGAAGGGGAACGCGCCGGGCTCCCCGACGTCCGCCGTGCCGCCACCGGCGGCGAGCTGCTCGGGCCCGTAGACGGGGTCGATGGCGAGGCCCGACTCCCACACGACGGGCCGCACGGGCGGCGGGCCGCGGCGTTGCCCGTCGCCGCTCATCGCGCCCCCTCGTCGTGCCCCGTGTTCCCGCGCCCGGTCCTCTCGCGCCCCGTCCTCTCGCGGATGAACGCGACGACCTCGTCGAAGGTCGATCCGGTCGCGAACACGCCGTCCACGCCGAGCTCCTCGAGCAGCGCGCGATCGCGCTCGGGCACCACGCCGCCCACGATGAACAGCACGTCGTGAACGCCCGCCTCGCGCAGCGCGGCGGCCACCTTGCGGCAGAGCAGCGCGTGGGCGCCCGACAACACCGAGAGCCCGAGCACGTCGGGGCGCAGCTTCTTGACGCTCGCTGCGATCTCCTCGGGCGACTGCCGCAACCCCGTGTAGGTGACGTCCATGCCCGCGTCCACGAGCGCGCGGCAGATGAGCTTGGCACCCACGTCGTGGCCGTCGAGGCCGGGCTTGGCGATCAGCACGCGGATCGTGCCGCGCGCGGTCTCTGCATCGGCATTCATCTCGTGAGCCCCCTGGCGATGTTGATGCGCAGGATCTCGGACGTGCCGCCGCCGATCAGGGTGAAGCGCACGTCGCGCAGGAGGCGCTCGACCGGGTACTCCTTGGCGAAGCCGTAGCTCGCGAGCACCCGCGCCGCGCGGTCGCACACGCGCAGCGCCGCCTCCGACGCGAACAGCTTGGCCATCGCCGCCTCGTCGTCGTTCGACAGTCCGGCGTCGCTGCGCGCCGCGGCCCAGTACGTCATCTGCCGCGCGGCCTCGACGTCCACGGCCATGTCGGCGAGATGCGCCTGCACGGCCTGGAACTTGGCGATCGGGCGCCCGAACTGCACGCGCTCCCCGGCGTAGCGCACGGCCTCGTCGAAGGCGGCCCGCGCGACGCCGAGCGCCAGCGCCGCCGTGACGACGCGGATCTCCGCCAGCACCTCGCGCAGGTGGGCGAGCCCGGCTCCGATCTCGCCCAGCACGGCGCTCGCGGGCACGGCGTCGAAAGACACCTCGGACGTCGGCGACGCGCGCACGCCCGACTTGTCGATGGCGCGGCCGACCACCAGTCCCGGCGCGCCCTTCTCGACGAGGAAGATGGACAGCTCCCGCTCTCCCGTCCGCGCGAGCACCGTGAACATGTCCGCCATCGGCGCCGACGTGATCCACGTCTTCTGCCCGGTGATGAGCCAGCGCCCGTCCACCTCCTCGGCGCGCGTCGTCAGCCCGAGGAGATCGCTGCCGGCGCCGGGCTCCGTCATGCAGATCGTGCCGATCACGTCGCCGCGCAGAGCGCCCGGCAGCAGGCGCTCGCGCAACGCGCCCGTCGCAAAGCGCTGCACGAACGTCAGGCCCATCAGCGACTGCATCGTGCAGCTCGCGGCGACGGCGAGGCTCGCGTAGGCGATCTCCTCGATGGCCAGGGTGTACGACGTCACGTCCATGCCGAGGCCGTCGGGAGGGGCGTAGCGCATGCGGAAGAGCCCCAGCTCCCCCGCCTCACGGAGCAGGTCGTGCGGGAACCGCGGGTTCTCGTCGAGGTCCGCCGCGACGGGCGCCACGGACCTCTTCGCGAACGCCCGGAACGTCTCGCGCACGGCGAGCTGCTCGTCGGTCGGCGCGAAGCTCATGCCTCCCCCCGCAGCCGCGCCGTCGCAGCCTCGTCGAGCGCCAGCGTCTCCTCGTCGAGGACGACGCCGTACAGCTCGCGCGCAGCGGCGCGCGTCACGATGCCGTTGCGCACCTCGTCACGCACCTGCGCCGCCGGCCGCCGGCGGGGATCGCCGTAGCCACCGCCACCGCCCGCCGCCTGCACGTACGTCGTGCCCGCCGGCACGCCCGGGATCAGGTCCTTGCTGGTCGGCCGGCGCGTTGTGCCGTCGGGATAGCGCAGCTCGATGGAGTTGAGCGTGCCGTCGCCGCCGCCGAACAGCCCGAACGCGGGCTCCACGTCGCCGTCGCCGAACGTCACGATCTGCGTGTCGTCGCCGCCCACGCGATAGACCGTGCGCACGCCGAGGCCGCCGCGGAACTCCCCCGCGCCCGCGGAGTCGGGGATGTACTCGTGCTCGATCAAGAGGTGCGGCGTCTGCTGCTCGAACATCTCGTAGTCCTGATCGAGGATGCCCCCGGAGGCGTCGATCATGCCGATGTGGTCGTAGCCGTCGCACTCCGCCATCGCGCCGGAGCCGCCCTTGAGCCCCATGAACAGGATGTCCACGTAGTCACCGCCCCGGCGCGGATCGGGCCCCGTCGAGAGCGAGCAGAGCAGTGGGTTCCAACCCGCCGTGACCCGCTCCGGCACGGCGTCCGCCAGCGCGCGGATGATGGCGTCCGCGTTGGGCGGGCACAGGTGGTTGCCGAAGGTCGTGGCCGCCGGGTACGCGGCGTTCAGGATCGTGCCCTCGGGGATCACGATCTCGATCGGCGCCGTCATCCCGTGGTTGTGCGGGATGTCGGGATTGACCATCTGCAGGAACGTCAGGATCGTGGCCGAGGCGCTCGACGTGTACGTGCCGTTGACGAAGCCGTTGGTCTGCGCGTCGGTGTCGGAGTAGTCGAAGCGGATGCGCTCGCCGTCCACCGTCACCGTCACGCGGATGGTGTAGACCGAACCGGGGTTCTTGCCGTCGAAGTAGACCTTGGCCTCACCGCTGTAGCTGCCGTCGGGGATGGAGCGGATCTCGGCCTCCATCATCTTCTGCGCCGCGTCGAACAGGTGCACCTTGTGCGTCTCGAAGACGTCGAGTCCATACTTGTCCACGAGTTCCAGCAGCCGCCGTTCGCCGACCGTGCAGCTCCCGATCTCGGCCAGCATGTCCTGCTGCACGATGTCGAGCCGGATGTTGGCGAAGATCAGGTCCCAGACGTCGCGCCGCAGCTCGCCGCGCTCGAACACCTTGACGGCCGGGATGCGCAGCGCCTCCTGCCAGACCTCGGTGGCGTTGGGGTTGTAGCCCCCGCGTACGGCGCCGCCGATGTCGGCCTGGTGCCCCTTGCACGCCGCCCACGCCACGAGCACGTCGCCGTGGAAGATCGGCTTGAACGCCGCGACGTCGTTGTTCTGGTTGCCGAGCGAGAACACGTCGTTGTGGAAGAAGACGTCGCCCGGGAAGACGTTGCCGCGGAACTTCTCCGCGATGTGCGCGCACACCGGGCTGAGCGAGAAGCTGAGGATCGGCAGGTTCTCTGTCTGCTCGAGCATGCGCCCCTCGGCGTCGTACAGGCCCGTGACGAAGTCCTTGGCCTCGCAGAGGATCGGCGAGCGCGTGCTCTTCTCCATGCAGAGGCTCATCTCGTCGGTGATGGCCTTGAGCGCGCGGCCCAGGATCGCGACCAGTACCTTGTCGATCCCGCCCTCATCCGCTCGCGCCGCGCCGTCCATGCTCACGCCTCCCCCGCGGTGCACCGCAGCACGCAACTACCGAGCGCGTCCACGCGAGCCGTAAAGCTCGCGCTGACGAAGATCGTCGTGTCGGTGCGTTCGATGAGCGCCGGACCGGCGACCACGTTGTCCGCGGCGAGGGCATGGCCGTCGTACACGGCGACGCGCTCGAACGACTCGCTCTCGGGCACGAACACGCGCCGCCGCCCCTTGACGGCGCCATCCGCGTCCGCGCCCCCCGAGGGCAGCCGCGGGAGCTGCGGCGCATGCACGCGGCCCACCGAGCGCACGCGCACGTTGATCAACTCGAGCGGCGTGCCCTCCGCGCGCAGCTCGTAGCCGTAGAGACGATCGTGCGCCACGTGGAACGCCTCGCCGATCACTGCGAGGTCGGCGCTCTCGAGATGCTCCGCGGCGACCGGCACGGTCACCTCGTGGTACTGCTTGACGTAGCGCAGGTCGAACGCCACGTGGTGCGCCACGCGGTCGTCGCTGACGCCCTCGGCGGCGAGGTGCCCGGCGCCCTCGGCGACCATCGCCGCGACCATCGCCCGCAGCCGCTCCCAGTCGGCGTCCGCGAGGCGCGTCACGAACGAGCGCACGAAGTCGTGGCGCAGGTCGCTCATCAGCATGCCCGCGGCACAGAGCGTGGACGCCGTGCGCGGCACGAGCAGCGACGTCATGCCCAGCTCGCGCGCGATCATGCAGGCGTGCAGCGCTCCCGCGCCACCCGCGATCACGAGCGGGAACTCGCGGGGGTCGAGACCGCGCCGCGTCGTGATCTCGCGCACGCCGTGGGCCATGTTGATGTTGATGACGCGGTACATGCCCGCCGCCGCCTGTTCGACGGCGAGTCCGAGCGGAGCGCCGATGTGCGCGTCGATGGCGCGGCGCGCGTTCTCGACCGACAGCGGCAGCTTGCCCCCCGCGAAGTACGCCGGATCGAGGTAGCCGAGCACGAGGTCGGCGTCCGTGCACGTGGGCAGCTCGCCGCCGCGGTCGTAGCACGCCGGCCCCGGCAGCGCGCCGGCGGACTGCGGTCCCATGCGCAGCAGCCCGCCCTCGTCCACCCACCCGATGCTGCCGCCGCCCGCCCCGATGGTGACGATCGACAGCATCGGCAGCGCGATGCGCAGGCGGTCGATCTCGCCCGCCGCCTCGAGCGCGGCCGCGCCGCCCTGCACCAGCGAGGCGTCGAAGCTCGTCCCCCCCATGTCCACGAGGACGGCGTCGCGACGATCGTGCTCGTGCGTGTACGCAACTGCGGCCTCGGGTCCCGCGGCCGGGCCGCTCAGCAGCGTGCCCGCAGCGCGCGTGGCCGTCACC
Source organism: Planctomycetota bacterium (assembly GCA_024277065.1). Classification (GTDB taxonomy): domain Bacteria; phylum Planctomycetota; class JAJSAM01; order JAJSAM01; family JAJVHW01; genus JAJRPF01. The sequence goes on along the minus strand of JAJRVY010000358.1, from coordinate 13,183 downwards.
TCCGGCGCCGCCACACCGCCGTTGGACTGCATGATGAGCAGCACGCCGCGGAAACCCGTCTGCGTCAGTTTCTCCGTCAGCCGGTCCAGGTACTCACCGAGCACCGGCGAGACGTAGGCGTTCAGGACCGTCGTGCTGACGCGGTCGTAGAAACGCACCGTCGGGAGCACGTGCGTGGAGACGCTCAGCGCCACGTCCGGACACACCTCGCGCACGATCGCCGCCGCCTCCTGCTCGTGCACGGCATCCGCGAACGCGTTCATGAAACAGATGGCGATGGCCTCGCAGCCGTCGCGCGCGAGCGCCTCGGCGGCCGCCAGTACGTCGCCGCGCGACAGCGGCTCGACCTCGTCCCCGCGGTAGTCCAGCCGGCCGGTCACGGCATGGCGGCGACGGCGCGGCACCAGGGGCACGACGTTGCGAAAGCGGTTGTCGTACTGGCGCTCGCGGATGCCGCGCCGCATCTCGAGCGCGTCGCGCACGCCGCGCGTCGTGATCAGCCCCGTGCGCGCGCCACCGCGCGTCAGCACGGCGTTGGTGGTGACCGTCGTGCCGTGCACGATCGACGTCGTCCGCGCGGCCAGCTCCTCGGGCGTCAGCCCCTTTGCCGCCGCCACGGCCGCGAGGCCCTCCAGCACGCCGATCGACGGGTCGCGCGGTGTCGAGAGCACCTTGAACGTCTCCGCGTCACCGCCTTCCTCGCACACGAAGATGTCCGTGAACGTGCCGCCGACGTCGATGCCGATCCTGAAGCTCACCGCGGCACCTCGTGCTGCTCGGGCTGCTCGGACGACTCGGGTCGGGCGCCGTCCGCCGCGCCCGCCGCCTCCTCCGCCGCCGTCTTCCCGAGGACGATCGCGCGCAGGTTCATGTCGCGGTGCCTGCCCCCGTAGCGCTGCACCACGGCGCGGCCGAGGGCCACCGCGTCGAGCCGCAGCACGCGCTGCCCGAGAAGCGCTCCCAGCATCACGTTGTTGAGGCAGCGCGCATCGCCGAGCACGTGCACGATCGCCGCGCCGTCGATCACCGCCACGTGGGGCGTCACGGCGCGGATCTGCGCCCCGATCTCGGAGAGGTCGGGGTACGGCAACCCGCTGCGCGCGAGCGCGTACGGCGGCACCGTGCCGGAGTTCACGACAACGCGCGTCGTCGCGTGCATCCGCGGCAGCGCGCGCAGCGTCTCGAGCGGCTCGAAGCCGAGCACGACATCGGCCTCCGCCGGTCCCACGAACGCCGTGCTGCCCGCGCCGATGGCCACCGTGGACTCGACGCTGCCGCCGCGCTGGGCGAGCCCGTGGAGCTGCCCCACGCAGACGCCCACGTCGGGCGCGCACTCACGCAGCGCGAGTCCGAGCACCTCGGCAGCGGTGACGACCCCCTGCCCGCCCACGCCGACCAGCAGCACCTTCGTGCGGCGCTCGTAGCGCGGCTCGCTCTTCATGCTCGCGCCTCCCGTCTCATGCGCCCACCGCTCCCGCCGGCCCCACCGCGCCGACGGCGCCTGCCGCAACGCCCGCCGCGCCGGCGGCGCCCCTCGCCACGGGCCGGATGGCGCCGTTGGGACAGAAGCGCTCGCACACGCCGCAGCCGGTGCAGATCTCGGCGTCGATCTCCGGGCGCCCGTCCCGCACGACGAACGCCGGGCAGCCGAACGTGTCGATGCACGCGCTGCAGTTGCCGCACGTGCCGCAGATCATGCAACGTGCCGCCTCGTCGCGGGCGTCGGCCTCGTCGTACACGCCGACCACCTCGTCCAGCTCGCCGCCGCCGCCGCGGACGATCGTCTCGGGCGGCGTGTGCGGCGCCTCGGCGTGCGCCCGCCGCGCGTCGTCGCGCGTCGGCGGCGCACCCGGCGTGACGGGCGGCGGCGGCCGGCGGCGATCCGCGGCCTCCGCGCCGCGCAGCGCGCGGTCGATGCCCCACGCGGCGCGCTGCCCGGTCGCGATGGCGCCCGTCACCGTGCGCCCACCGGCGATCAGGTCACCCCCGGCGAAGACGCGCGGGTGTGCTGACGCGAGCGTCTCCGCGTCCACCTCGACGCTCCCGTCCGGCGCCAGGACGAGCGCGGGCGCGAGGTCGCCGAAGGCGGTGGCGTCCGGCGTCTGCCCCACGGCCACGACGACCAGGTCGGCGGGGATCTCGCGCTCGCTGTCCGCGACGGGCTCGATCGCGTCGATGGCGAACGCCTCGCCCCGCAGTTCCACCGCAACGCCCTGCGCAACGCCGGCCGTCAGCCCGGTGATCTGCGTGCGCGGCAGCAGCGCCACGCCTTCGCGCTGCGCGTGCTCGACCTCGGTCGCGATGGCCGGCATCTCGCCGCGCGACTCGAGGCAGGCGATGGTGACGCTCCGTGCGCCCCGCCGCAACGCCGTGCGCGCGGCATCGACCGCCGCGTTGCCGCCGCCGATGACGACGACGCGCGCGTCCTTCGCGGAGACGCCCGACGACGTGCCCGCGCTGCCGGACGTGCCCGCCAGGAACTCCAGCGCGGTGACGACCGGCGGCCGCCCCTCCGCGCCGGCTCCCGCCAGCGGCAGCGTCGCGGCGCACGCCGCGCCCGTCGCCAGGAAGACCGCGTCGGCGCCGTTCTCGAGGAGCTGCGCGAGTCGGACGTCGCGCCCGAGGCGCTGCTCGCCGACGAACGTCACCCCCAGCCGCAGGATGCGCTCGATGTCGCGCGCCAGCGCCGTGCGTGGCAGCCGGTAACGCGGGATGCCGTAGCGCAGGAGTCCGCCCGGCTGCGGCGCCGCGTCCAGGAGTCGCACGTCGTAGCCGCGCAGCGCCAGATCGTGGGCCGCCGCCAGGCCGCCGGGCCCTGCGCCGACCACCGTCACCGAGAGGCCGTTGCGCTCCTCGCGCGGCGGGTCGTAGGGCACGTCGCTCGTCGCCGCCCAGTCCATCACGAAGCGCTTGACGGCGTTGATGGCGACGGGGCCGTCGCTGTCCGCGCGCACGCAGACGTCCTCGCAGGGCCGGTCGCACACGCGGCACACGCTGTCCGGCAGCGGCAGACGCTCCATGATCAGCTCGAGAGCCTCGGCGTAGTGCCCGCCCGCCACGTGCGCGGCGTAGCCCTGCACGCAGAGGTGCAAGGGGCAGCGGCTCGCGCACGGCGCCACGGCCGGCAAGGGCGCCGGCGTCTCGGCCATCTCCAGCGACCGGCTGCGCGCCATCGAACGCGAGAACGGCGTCGTCGCGCTCTGGCCACAGCGCGCCCCGCTCTCCTCGCGCCCGCACACACGGCAGAGGTCGTGGTCGATCTCGTACGTCGCTGCGGCCACGTCGCCGACGCGTGCCGTGGCCGCCCGCAGGAACTGCGGACACGCGCGCTCGCAGACGATCACCGACACGCCGTCGTCGTGGTCGTGGGCGCGGCGGAAGGCACCGATCGTGGCCGCCAGATCCTCCGGATCCACGCGCTCCACGTGCGTCGCCCCGAGCGCCCGCGCCACACCCTCGATCGACGTGGAGCGCACCGGAGTGCCGGAGTCGATGGCAACGGTGGGGCTCTCCTGGAAGCCCGTCATCGCCGTGACCTCGTTGTCCAGCACGACGGCGATGAGCGGCACCTTGTCCTTGATGGCGTCGAGCAGCGCGGGCATCCCCGAGTGTAAGAACGTCGAGTCCCCCACGAACCCCACCGTGCGCTTGCCGGTGACGCGCGCGATGCCCGCGGCCAGCGTGAAGCCTGCGCCCATGCAGAGCAGCGCGTCGGAGGTCTCGAGCGGCGGCGCGCCGCCGAGCGTGTAGCAGCCGATGTCGTTGATGAAGAGCTGCTCCTCGTCGGGCAGCCCCGCCCGCGCCGCGAAGAAGCTCGAGCGGTGCGGGCAGCCCGGGCAGAGGATCGGCGGCCGCGCGGGCACGTCCGGCGGCGGCGGCGCGACGACCACCGGCGCGCCGAGCCCGAGCGCGTCGCGCAGCGCACTGCGGATCACCGGCGGCTCGTACTCGAACGGCACCGGCGCGTGCCCCGTACGCTTGCCGAGGATCTCGATCTCCAGCTTCTCGCGATACGCCAGCATCGCGAGGGCGTCCTCGAGGAACGGCGAGAGCTCTTCGAGGACCAGCAGCCGCGAGATGCCCTCGAGCGCGCGCAGCAGCTCGCGCTCGGGCAGCGGGTACACGGCGCTGCACGTGATGAGCGCGACCTCGTCGAGCAGTCCGTCGCGCCGCAGGATGTCGCCGCACGTGGCCGCCGGCACGCCGCCCGCCAGGATGCCGAGGGGGCCCTCGCCTTCGCGCCGCACGAGTCCGGCGTCGGCGATGAGCGTCGCCGCCGTCGCCAGCCGGTCCACGATCTCGAGCCGCATGCGCCGGGCATTGACCGGCACGGGGTTGTAACGGCGCGGATTGCGCCGAAAGCCTGCGACGCGCGGCGCCGCCAGGGCCCCGTACTCGACCGCGGCGCGGGTGTGGCAGACGCGCGTCGTGGGCCGCAGGATCACGGGCAGGCGACTGGCCTCGGACACCTCGAACGCCAGGCGCGTCAGTTCGAGCGCCGCCTGCGGCGTCGGCGGATCGAAGAGCGGCACGTGCAGCATCGGCGCCAGATGGCGCTGGTCCTGCTCGTTGGGGCTGGTGCGGCAGCCGGGGTCCCCGGCGCTCACGATCACCAGCCCGGCCTCGACCCCGATGTAGGGAATCGTGCTGAGCGGATCGCCCGCGTAGAGCAGGCCGAGGTGCTTCATCGCGCAGAGCGAGCGCGCCCCCGCGAGCGACGCCCCGAACGCCGTATCGAGCGCGATCTTCTCGTTCACCGCGTACTCGAATGCGATGCCGACGCGCCCCGCGAGCCGCGCGAACGAGTCGGTGATCTCCGACGACGGCGTGCCCGGATAGCCGGAGACGAACGCGACACCGGCCTCGAGCGCTCCGCGCACGATGGCCTCGTTCCCGAGGAGCGTGTCGGTGTGCGCCACGCGATCGTCCAGCAGTCTGTCCGTGATTGTCCGGCGTCCCGTGTCTGCCATCGGCCTCCCGTCGCCCGCACGACCACGCACGCCGCCCCCGGCGGGGGGGAGCGGCGCATGATGCGGACACGCTGAAAATATCCGCGCCGCCCCCGCGTTGTCGCGCGCCCCGGAGAAGATGCCGCCCAATGTGTGACACCTGTCACGTTCCACGATGGGCCGAGCGCACGCCAAACACTGCCCGCACCGAGTCGTGGGTGCATACTCGTCCACACGCCCCACGCAGCAGAGGAGCTCCGATCGATGCGACACCCGGCTCTGGTCCTTGCCGCCGCCTTCGCCGCGGCCGCGTTCACCGCCCCGCACCCGGCCCGCGCCGGCGGCGACGCCTTCGCCGACGCCGAGGAGGTGGCCGCCTGGACCGCGCGCCTGGACACCGGCCGCACGGTCGTGGACCGCGTCGTCGTCTGCTTCGACCGCGGGTCCTTCCTGACCGAGATCGCCAAGTGGGACGAGAAGAGCTACTGGCCCGTGCTGCTCTGGGACTCGGACATCACGCCGAAGTTCGTCGCCGCGTTCACGCCGCAGAGCGTGCTCATCGCCGGCTACGCCGCGAAGTCTCCCGCCCCCGGCGCCGACGAACTGGCCGCGGGTCTGCGCACGGTGGCCGCGGCCTGGGGCGTCGCGCCCGAGAAGGCCCCCGTGAGCGCCGCCGAGTTCCTCGCGGTGCTCACGGCGCGAGGGCGCACGCCGAACGGCGTCGTCCTGCTGTCCGCGGGGGCGCCGGATCTCCTCGGCGGCATCGCGCTGGCCGCCGGCCGGCTCCAGCTCCCACTGGTGTTCGAGACCGCGGAGGGCCGCGACCAGGGGATCAAGAGCGAGCGCATGGACGAGTTGCGCGTGCGCCTGACCAAGGAGCTGACCGACCTCGGCATCGACTTCGAGCTGAAGCTCGACGACCTCGACTTCGTGACCGTCGCCGCCGACCTGCCGTTCGCCTACACGCCCAGTTCGCCCGGCGTGCACCAGGGGCGCTACACGGTGGACGACGCCATCGCGCGCCACGACGGCGGCCGCCGCTGGGGCTGGGTGGGGCGCCTGACGGGAGGCGACGCGCGCTCGGTCTACATGACGATGGGCGCGCTGTTCCTGCAGCCGCAGAGCGGCCTGCTCTGGAGCCGCTACGACCCAAAGAACAAGGTCTTCGGGGTCTTCGATCCGCTGCCCGCGCTCGAGACCTTCCAGGACTTCTTCCCCACCGAGACCGTGCGCCACCCGGACGCCACGCTGGACCGCTGGCGCGAGCTCGAGTGGCCCGCCGGCAACCGCTTCGGCTTCGTCTACGTCAACTCCTCGGGCGGCGCGACGAGCTGGTCCATGTCGGGGGGCAAGGCCACGCACTTCGACGTCCCCGACACCATCCCGGCCGTCGTCCACTACACGCACTCGGGCTCCGCCGGGCAGCCCTTCAACACCGACACGATCGCCGGCCGCTGGATGGCGGGCGGCGCCTACGTCTACTTCGGCAGCCACGCCGAGCCGTACCTGCAGGCGTTCATCTCCCCGAGCGTCCTGGCCGAGCGCGTGGCCAAGGGCATCCCACTCGGCGCGGCCATGCGCCAGCTCCTCTCCCCGGGGCTCGTGGGCGCGCGCAAGATGAAGGTCGGCGGCGTGGAGCAGCTCGTGCGCTTCAACATGTCCGGCCCGTGGAAACTCGCGTACTTCGGCGATCCCAGCTACCGCCTGCTGCGCGAGCCCGTCGCACGCGTCGTCCCGGAAGAGCTGACCGGGCGCTACTTCTCGTCCACCTCCGCCTTCCGCCGCGCCAAGGTCAAGGCCACGGCGGGCGACCGCGATGCCGCGACGCGCCACGCCATCGCGGCGGCCGGGACGGTGCTGCTCGACGGCGACGGCGCGCGGCTCGTGGACCAGCGCGGCTGGGCCAAGCTCGTGAAGGCGACGCCGCAGGGCCCCCTGTCCGACGCCTTGGAGCGCGTGCTCCTGTGCCTCTGGGTGGCCTCGCTGCGCCGCGCCCCGGAGCGCGAGCTGTACGCGAAGAAGACGCTGCGCTCGCGGCTCACGATCCCCACGCCGCTGCAGACGCTCATCGCCCGCGGCGCCGCCGACACGGACGGCGCGCGCCTCGTCACCGAGTTCGCGAAGTCCTACGTCGCGAGCCTGCCCGCGCACGCCGACACGGCGATCGGCAAGAGCCCCGCGGACGCCCTCCCCGTCCTCGTCGCCGCCTGCAGCCTCGTCCACTCCAAGGGCGCCGCCAAGCCGCTCTACGCGTGGCTCGACGAAGCCGCCCGCGGCCTCGGCATCGCCCCGGACGACCTGCAGGCCGCCGTCCTCGCGCAGAAGTGGCTCCCGGACGCGATCCGTAAGACCGTCGAGGCCGCCGTCAAGGGCCCCCTCGAGTAACCAGGGACGGCCGCAACTAACAGGCTCGAGCGCAACTAACAGGCTCGAGGAGGCTGACCGGTGCGCAGGGGCGCGGACGATGACACCGAGGCGCGCCGCGAGGCCACCGGGGACACCGCCGCCCCCTGGGACGATCGGGGACGCGGTCCGGGAGGCGCAACATGCGCACATCATCATTCATGTCCGTTACATCGACGATCGCGGTCGCGCTGCTCGCCGCGTCCGGCGTCGCGGCGGATGGCTCCAAGGACAAGAAGTTGATGTCCAGAGATGTCCAAGTCGACATTCAGCCGCAAACGGCACCGTGATGGTGCCCTTCGCAGGCGCCGTCCTACGCGACACCATCGCGGCCCGCTGCGGCCCGGCGTAGGTCGTCCGCGGCCACGTCGGCCGCCGCGCAGACTCCCCCAAGAAGGCTCTCCCGTACGCCAAACTGCCCACCAACCTCGTCAGCGAAGGGACCGGCTCCGGGCGTCGGTGGCAGAACGGCGAGCGCTCACGCAGCAGTCCGGCCCATCGAACCGTCGTGCCGCGGCCCGGGTCCGCCCCGAGCCACCTCTCTTGTCATGCTCGGGCCGCACGGACTTCGGAAACCATCTCCCCCCCCCAATCGCACCCAGCTCACGGTGTACGTCATCAGAGGGTGGCCGGGTCAGTGCTGCCGGGAAGGACGAGAGATGCGACCGACTTCGACTGCGAACTACAGCGCTGGGACACACGGCGCCGGACCGAGGCGCTTCGTGGTCACGCTGCTGGTCACGTGCTTGGGCACATGCGTCGTGGCCACACCGGCGCACGCCGGTGACGGCCTGTTCCGCCGCCTGAAGCAGCGCGCGAGGGACAGCGCGGCCGCCATACGGGAGCGCGCATCTGAAGCGCGGTCACGAGTCGGTCGGAGCGCGGAACTCGTCCGAGACCGAGCCCAGGAGGCCCGTTCCCAGATCGGGAGCACGATCGAGCGCGTCCAGGAACGCGGTCGCGAGACGCGGGAGCGGGCCCACGAGGCGATCACGAGAGCCCGAGCTGCGGCGTCGCGTGCCGGTACGGCATCCGCACGGGCCGCAGAGCGCTGCATCGAGACCATCGCGCAGCCGGCCAAGCGCAAAGCGTTCGTCGATCGCGCCACGCCCATCGCCCAGGAACTGGCCGTCGAGGGCATCAAGCTCATCCCGATCTACGACCCCGACACAGGGGACGTTGTCAGTCTCGACAACTACATGCGCTCGATGCTGAGCGACATGGGCGGCGACGCGTTGAACGGGAGCGACCTGGCTGACGACCCGCTGCGAACCGGGCTCCTCCTCATGATGGACTCGGACTCACTCGACACGCTTCGCATCATCCAGGATCCCGCGAGCGGAGAGTGGATCTCGCTCGAGCAGGCGGCGATGAGGGTCTCGGTGCCCAGGGCGCACGTCGCACGCGTCCGTCGCGCGACCGAGAACTGCCGCATCGCGTACTCCTCTGGAGACGCGAGCGCCGCGCGGGTGGCCGTCTCGGAGTTGGAGGAGGCTCTCGCTTCCACTCCGTCGCGCACAGCCAACGCGACATCTGTTCGCGTAGCACCACTCGCGGACACCGAGGGACTCGTGCTCGCAGACAGCGCGTACCGAGGCATCCAGGGGCTGCTCCGGCGCGAGACCAACATGGACGGCGACGATGCCGAGAACGCAGCACTCGCGATCCTCGCACTCCTAGCAGCGTCTCCACCGTTCGTGCTGGGTCGGATGTCCAAGCGGCGGCGCATCACAGTCGTCGCCCGTGAGGAATCAGGACACCGTTCTCGACGACGGGCGCGGCGTCGCCCGACACGCCGTGCGGGCGACTGATGTGGGCCCGCCGACACTCCTCGATGGTCAGGCCGCGTGACCGCCTGGAACGCACATCTCATGGTGCTGCAACGACACGTTCGATGCGTACACGCACTGGTAGCAGTCCGCCCGGTGCGACGATGCGGAGGAGACGATGAGCAAGGCGATCATGACCAAGGCGATTGCGATGGTGGTTCTGGCAACTCTGTTCCAGCCGGCAGTCCTGTCGCACGCCCAGGCCAGCACCTCGAACGCGCACCACCGGATGAAGAAGAAGCGCAACAAGACCCGCAACGGAGACAATGCGGAGCAGCGTCGCCGTCAGCGTGAGCGCGAGGAGCGGCGGCGAAAGCAGGAGGCCGAGGAGGAGGCCGCGCGCGAACAGGCCGAGAAGGCGCAGCGCCAGCGCGAGCGCGCCCGCCGTAGACAGCAGGAAGAAGACGCCGCCGCGAAGGCCAGGCGCCAGCGTCGGCGCGCCGAACGAGAGGCCGCCGAGAAGCAGCAGCGACCGCGCGCACGCCTCGCCCGCGAACGGACCGAGAGTGAGCAACGGCGGCGTGAGCGCACCCGCCGCAAGCAGCAGGAGCAGAAGGCGGCCGTCAGAGCCGAGCGCCGGCGCGCCGAGCGAGAGACCGCCGACAAGGAGCGGCGTCAACGTGAACGCAACGCTCGCCAGGATGTCGCAGGAACACCACGACGCAAGAACGAGAACACACGCAACTCACCGCGCGAACCACGGGCCGACGCGCCGAGGCGCCGCGGCCCGGAGCGTACCGTCGCTCAGGCGGAGCGCATCCGCCGCCGTCGCGCGGAGCGCCAACTCCAGCGCACACGCGTCATCGAACACTATCTCTCTCAGATGGACGCCGACAACGCCGACGCCGTTCGGCAACAGTTGGCCGAAGGGCGCACGCGCATTGGCAAGGAAGCTGTCAACGAAGTTGCGCGGCTGGCGATAGAGGGCGAGCGCCCGGCGGCTCAGCGCTTGCAGAGTCTCTCCGAGCAGATCAAGATGACCACCGGGAACCCGGCTTCCGAGGACGTCGTCTCCGAGCTTTCCGCAATCGTCCGTGCAGCGCACACGATCAAGTCGCTGCCGAACGCCGCGGCGAAGAAGGGGCTGATCTACATGGGAGACAACTTGCAGGTTGACTACGATGGTCGGCGCGTCAGCCTGAACGAGATGCTGGCTGCCGAAGTCGTCCGTCGCCGCCCCGAGTTCGCGGGATCAGCCCTCGCCGAAGACCCGGTGGAACTGATGGTGAGTGGATTCCTGTTCGCCGACGAGGACTTCATCCTGCGCCAAGCGCAGATCGTCCGCACAGGGGACGGCACGTACACGACGCTCGAGGCAGCCGCCGACGCCAAGAACCCGAACGCCGTCGCAGTCGTGAACATGCTACTCGCGGCCCGCAAGGCCGCGACCACTGGCGAAGGACTTGAAGATCAGATCAACGCCCTCGGTGGCGTCCTCGCCGGCCTCGAGTAGTGACACTGAGAGGCGAGAGTTACAAGGACCAGGGGACTGCGGTCCTCACCGGCCGTGAGAAAAGGCGAACCCGGGCCAGCGCGACGCCGATCCGGGCGTGGTCGTGTCGAGCATGTGCGCTCTGCGCACGAAGGAGCGCTCGTAGCGAGTGACGACGCGCTCGCCATCGACCACCTCCACGCGGTCGCGGAAGAACTTGGCAAGCAGCGTGCAGCGCGCGAACTCGCTCGGCACCGAGGAGACGACGTGGTCCACGCGCACGTGGGCGTACTTGTCAGCGACGACGGGGCGAACGCAACACGTCGCGGAAACGTGAGCGGGCAGCGGTCGCAGCGCCTCGCGCTCGGCGTCAAGGACCTCCCGGGCCGTGCGCCCGTCGGGCAGTCGGCGATGATCGAGATCGGCGGTGAGTGGCTCCATCACGAAGCGACCGAACTCTTCGAGACTGGCGACTTGGAGCAGGGGCCGGAAGCAAAGTCCGCGAACGTACTGCACGCCGCGCTCGAACGAATCGTTCTCGTTGCCGCTGCGCGGTGCACCGAAGTCCGCCACGACCGCAAGCGCGCCGCAGAGTGCCTCGAAGATCTTGTTCGTCAATGCGCTCGATGCCGCGCAATCCGTCGCGCTCGGCGAGCGACGTATTGTCGAGCACGAGTCGCTTGGTGAGCCCCCCGAAGCAGCAGACCGCGGCAACGATCGCATCCGGCCGGCACTCGAGGCGCTCCACCGGGTAGGCCCTGGCGTAGGCATCATCCCGGCAGCGACGCCACCAGGAACGTGAACTCCTGCTGCCGCCCGGCGATGACCGCCCGGCTCTCGCTGGGATCCGGTTCCATGGTCTCGCCCAGGCGGTGCGTGCAGTGCACGAACGCCTCGGGGCGCCATCCGGCGGTCTCCACGGACGAGCGGGACTGCGGCGCGTTTCTCTCGTCCACACCTTCTCAGAGACGTAGGAGTCCACGCGCGGGCGCAGGGGCCGGCCGATCCTCCTAGCGGTGAGTCGCGGCTCTCGCTCACTGTCACCATCCCAATCGACTGCGCACATGCGTCCGGTCCTCACGCATCCGGTCACGCCGGTTCGGGCTCGTCCTGCACACGAAACGCCACGCAGTGCACGAGAGCGCCCTCGTGCTCGAGCAGCGCACCGGTCACCCCGTCGCTCTCGATGCGCGCCCGGCATCCCAGCCCGAGCGCCGGGGACTCCTCGCGCGTCGCGGACCTCGGACAGGAACACCGACGCCGCCTCTGCAGAACCGTCAGCCGCGAAGCCGTCCTGCGAGCGCACCGCGTACAGCGCGCCGCTCCGCGCTGCGACGATGGCATCGGCGGCCACGCTCTGACGAGAAAACACAATTCGGCATGATAACTTCCCGGCTTGCGACATCGCAGAGCACAAGGTACGCTAGCAGCGCACGAATATCAAGATTGGCACACATCGTGCGCCGTCACGCTCGACCATGACAGACTCCTCCCCCCCCGCCGACCTGGGTGAGGCCATCGGCCGCGCCATCCGCGCACGCCGCGCCGAGCGCGGTCTGACGCTGCGCGAGCTGAGCGACCTGACCGGCATCTCGTACTCCTACCTAGCCGAGATCGAACGTGGCACGTCCGGCAAACGCGTCGCGAGCGGCCGCCTGTTCGAGATCGCCCGCGCCTTGGGCATGTCCCCCTCGCAGCTCATCGGCTGGGGCGAACAGCTTCGCGACGGGAGCACGACCGACGACGACACGGTCTGCTCCCCGTGGCCGTGCAAGTCCCGCCCTCGACCTCCGCCCCCCGGCGCGATGGCCGGGTCCGCCACGTCTGAGAGAGACGCTCGCTACTCCGCGCTGCGCTCGGAAACGACTCCCCCGTCAGAACGACCCCGTGAGCGCCACCGCCCTCGGGAGCCCGAAGGGAGCTCCGACGCTGCACGGGACAGCGCCTGGGACGTCGCCCGCGACGAGGTCAGCGACTACGACGGCCAAGATCTTCGCCAGCACGTCGCCCGCCTCATCGAGTACCTCGAGACCGACGACCTTGTGATCGTCGAACGCTTGGCCAGAAGCCTGCTCGAACGCGCCGAGATTCGGCGACGTCGCTCCTCCCGCCGCCAGCGGCGCGACTGAGAATGCCGTAGTGCTCTTCCTTGCCACCACGTCGCCACTGCATTCACTCAGACGACAGCGCACGACCGAGCTGTCCACATGGGACGGAACCCGGAAGCAACGCCTCACGCGACCCACTCGAGCGTGATCCGAGGCAGCTCAGCGACGCCCTCGATTCTGGGACACCGTGCCGACGTACGCACGTGTAGGGCGGTCCGCTCGAGTTCGACAGCACGACGATCGAGAGGACCATCCGTGGCATCCGGGGGACTGAGAGGCACACTCCACCGCACGCGGCGCCGAAGAAGATTCTCAAGATGCCCCCCCCCTTCATGCTCCGTGATCCCGGTGAGTTGGATGAGCTGCGCCGGCAGCGAGCCGGGCAATACAACGGAGGTGCAGATGCGACGGAATTGGACACTGGGATTCGGGCTGGCGTTGGTCGTCGTGGCGGGAACGGCG
>JAJRVY010000357.1 GCA_024277065.1 Planctomycetota bacterium | reverse complement strand
GGCACGTGGACCTCGGCGACATCAAGCAGGGCCCCACGCCCGTACTGCTGGTCTTCTCGCAGGGCACCGACGTGCGCGCGGTGTTCATCCGCATGGTGCGCAAGGGCAAGACCCTCAAGTACTGAGTCCGGGACATGCTGAACCCTGGGCGCGCTGAGAGGGTGTTCCCATGAACAACACGGCGCGGGAACACGGGGACTACCGCAACTCGTCAAGGAGCACGCGCACACCGGCGAGGAGTTGTTCATCGATGCCCGCGGCGATCCGCGCAGGGTCGGTGAGCACCTTGACGTCGGGCTCGAGCGTCATGTTCTCCATGTAGTTGCCCTGTGCGTCCACCATCCCCACCTGCGGGATGCCGAAGACGAGCGAGGGATCGATCAGCCGCTCCCACCACACGGCCGTGCCGGTGCCCGCGACGCCCGCGCCCACGAGCTTGCCGATGCCGTGCATGCGGTACGCGACGGGGAACAGATGCGCGTCGGAGTAGTTGCCCTCGCTGATCAGCACGCACGACGGCTTGTCCCAGCGGTGGATCGGCTCGCCTCCCAGTTCGCCACGCTCCTTGCCTCGCGGGACGAACTCCATGTAGCGCCTGCCGGAGAGGAAGACGACGAGGTCGTCGTGCAGCCACCCGCCACCGTTGAAGCGCGTGTCCACGATCAGCGCGTCCTTGTCCGCGTTGCGACCGAGCGTCTCGCGGAAGGCGCTGCGGAAGCTGCGGTCGTTCATGCCGGCGACGTGGATGTAGCCGATGCGCCCGCCGGACGCCTCCTCGACGACGGCCCGGCGGCGCTCGATCAGCCGGCGGTAGAGCAGCGCGCTCTCCTTGCCCGCGGCGATGGGACGCACAACCTGTTCGTACGTCGTGCCGTCGGCGTCGCGCAACGCCAGCCGCACGCGCTTGCCCGCCTTGCGATTCAGGAGCGCCCACGGGTTGACCCCGCGGCCGAGCGCCGTGCCGTCGATGGCGGTCAGAACGTGTCCGGCGCGAATCTTCGTGTCGGCGTCGGCGCACGGTCCGCCGGCGAGCACCTCGGCGACGACGAGCCCGTCGTCCGCACTGTCCACGGCGAAGAGCAGTCCGAGCGCAGCGGTGGCGTCACCGTCCGCGATCTTGGGCCGGTAGCGGCAGCCGGTGTGCGACGCGTTCAGTTCACCGAGCAACTCACTGCACAGCTCGGCGAAGTCGAACCCGTTCTCGATCTCCGGCAGGAACCGCGCGTAGTTGTCGCGCAGCATGGGCCAATCGACGCCGTGCAGGTCCGCGACGTAGAACTTCTCCCGCACCTGACGCCAGATGTGCTCGAAGAGGTAGCGGCGCTCGGCGGGTGCGTCGAGATCGAGTTCCGCCGCGAAGGCGATGCCCTCGACCTTGGCGCCGCCTCCGCCACCAACACCGCCGCCGCCGCCGTCCTCGTCTCCGCCGCCGCGACGCCGACGTCCACCGGCAGCCGCCTGGAGCGCCGCACCGACGTTCGCCTTCGCCAGACGCCCGCCCTGGCGCAGGATGAAGAGCGTCTTGCCGTCCCTGGACAGCTCCAGCCGCGGCCCCGCGCTGTCACCGAGGCGCACGAGCCGCTTCGTCTCCCCGGCGCGCGGCCGCACCATGAAGACGTCCCACTTGCCGTCGATCTGCGCGCCGTAGAGGCACACCTCGCCGTCGCGCGAGACGACGAAGTCCGAGATGGCCGACGAGTGCAGCGTGATGCGGCGCAGACGCCGATCCGTGTGCTCGAACTCGATCTTCACGTCGGGCGGTGGTTCGACATCCGGCGCGTCGGCGGCGTCATCAGCGTCGTCGGTGTCCCCCGTGTCCCGGGGTTGCGGAGCATCACCGGGCTCCGCACCGCCGTCCTCGCCGGACTGCCTGCGACCGCGCTTGCGTTTGCGCTGCGCCTTGCGCTCCTTCTCGCGCAGCCGGTCGTAGTCCTCCTCGGAGAGCGTTGCGCGGTCGTAGGCGGCCGCCGTCAGGTAGAGCGCGAGAACGTCCTCGTCGCTGCCCCACGAACCGTGGCTGCGGCGGCCGTAGCGGTTGGACCGGAAGAACAGCGCGCGGCCGTCGGGGGACCACTTGGGCGCGCTCTCGGAGTAGCCGCTCAGCGTGACGTCGCGTACCGTTCCGGCGGCCACGTCCACGATGCCGATCTGCTCGATCCACGAACGGTTGGCGAGGTACGTCACCGCCAGCCAGCGCGAGTCCGGCGCCCACGAGAAACGAATGTCGCCGTCGGAGTACGAGTAGTTGCGCGCGGCCGGGACCATCGTGCGGATCGCGTTCGTGGCGAGGTCGAGCACGCAGATCTCGTCGCGACTCCGCAGGAACGCCAGCAACTTGCCGTCGGGCGACGGCACCGGCTGGAACGTCTCGTTCGCGTCCGCGAGGACGGTCTTCTCGGTCAGGAGCGTCGCGCGGTGGAACACCTCGTCGTCCTCGCGCGCGAGCTGCGTCCGGTAGAGGTTCCAGGACGGCAGGCCCGCACCGTCCTCACGGCGCTCGGCGGCATAGACGAGCGACTTGCCGTCCGGCGCCCAGCGCACGGTCCGCTCCTGCTCGGGCGTGCTGGTCACACGCTTCGTCGTGCCGCGTTCGGTGGAGGCGACGAACACCTCGCCGCGCACGACGAAGGCGATCTCCTCGCCGTCCGGGGACACGGACATCTCCGTCGCCCCGCTCTTCTCCACGGTGTGCGCCACGCCGTTGCGACGATCGTCGGCTGCCACGCGGATGGTCACGCGCTGCGGCTCCCCGCCGCGCTGCAACGTGAAGACGGCGCCGTTCCAGCCGTAGCAGATCGTGCCGTCACCGGCCATCGACAGGAAGCGCACGGGATGGACGGTGTGGGACGTCAGGCGCTCGTCCACGTCGAGCGTCCGCGAAACCACGTTGAACGTCCCCTCGCGCTCGCTCAGGTAGAGGATCGACGCGCCGTCGGGCGACCAGACCGGATTGCGGTCCTCGCCGCCGAACGTGGTGAGCTTCGTGTGCGTTCCCGTGGCGCGATCCCAGGTCCAGACGTCACGCGTGACCGGCGAGACGTGGTGCTTGCGCCACGTGTCCTCGTACCCCTTGCGATCCTCGTACGCGACGACCGCGCCGTTCGGCGAGACGCGCGCCCACTCCGCCGGGGTGGTCAATTCCATGCGCGGTCGGCCGCCGGTGACGGCGATCGACCACAGCTCGGCGATGCGGCTGCTCGGCAAGAGCGCCTCGGGCGCATCCTGGCGCGTACTCGTGAAGAGCACGCGCGAGCCGTCCGGCTCGAAGTCGCACGGGTAGTCCGCGGAGGAATGATGCGTCAGACGCGTCGCGGCACCACCGGACGACGGCATCACGAAGACGTCGAAGTTGCCGCGACGATCCGACGCAAACGCGATCCGGGAGCCGTCCGGCGACCAGACGGGCCGCGTCTCGAGACCCTCGTGGGTCGTCAGGCGCCGGGCGTCGCCGCCCGCCACGGGCACGGACCAGAGGTCGCCGCGGTACGAGAAGGCGATACGGTCGCCCTGCGGCGAGATCGCCGGGTAACGCACCCAGCCGGCCTCGTCCGACGCCCGGGCGGTCGCCGCGGCGGCGAGCACGATCAGAGGCACGAGAGCGAAGCGGTGCATGGCGAGTCTCCTCCACGAAGCCACGCAGCGTAGCGCAGAGGCCCGCCGCGGTCGCTGCGCTATCATGCGGCGCGCGCCGCGGCGGCGCGCGCAACCCTTCGAGGTGTCCGTTGAAGTTCATGAAGGTTCCGGCGCTCGTCCTGCGCCAACTCTACACGTTCGGGAGTCTCGTCAACGACGCCGACGGGGTCTCGTTCAGCCTCAAGAACCGCCTCTCCGACGCCACGCTCACGCGCGTCGTCGGCGTCACGGTGAACGGCGATGCCGTACCCATCGACGACATCCGGCTGGAGCTGCACGACGGCACGTGGCGCAAGGCCGCCGGCCTGTCCGTGGACGACGCCGTCGTGCTGGCGCTCCGCAAGACGATGCGCCTGCACCTCAAGGGCATGCACCTCGCCGAGGGCAAGCACCGGCTCGACATCGCATTCGAATCCAAGCCGTTCGGCGAACTGGCGTTCACCGTGGACGACTCCATCTCGACGGAGAAGGAGCACCGCATCCGCATCCCGATGGACCGCGACGACGACTACTCGGACGCCATCATCGCAAGGCGCCGCGAGTTCGCGTCGCAGTACGCCGGCAAGCCGCTCGAGCACATCGGCAAGGACTCGTTCGAAGCAGGCGTCGCGGCCGGCAACTGCGAGCACTTCACCGGAGTGGCGCAGATCCCGATCGGCATCGCCGGCCCGATGCGCGTGCGCGGCCAGCACGCCGAGGGCGACTTCGTCGTGCCCCTCGCAACCACCGAGGGCACGCTCGTCGCGTCGTACAACCGCGGCATCAAGGTTCTCAATCTGGCCGGCGGTGTGACCTGCACCGTCCAGGACGACTGCATGCAACGCGCACCGGTGTTCGTGTTCGACTCGGCACGCGAGGCACTCGAGTTCCGGGCGTGGGTGGACGAGAACATCGCGCCGATCCGCGAGGCGGCCGAGGCCACCACCAGCATCGGCAAGCTGCTCTACATCGACACGTACCTGGCCAGCAAGTTCGCGTACCTGCGTTTCAACTACAGCACGGGCGACGCCGCCGGGCAGAACATGGTGGGTCGCGCGACGTTCGCCGCGTGCTCATGGATCGTCGAGAACGTGGACACGATCCGGCGCTTCTACCTCGAGTCCAATCTCGCCACGGACAAGAAGGCCTCGCAGGTCAACGTGATGCGCACGCGCGGCAAGCGCGTGACCGCCGAAGCGATCGTGCCGCGCGACGTGCTCGTGCAGCACATGCGCGTCGAGCCCGAGAGCATCCACTACCACGCCGGCGTGGCGTCGATCGGCTCGATCCTCTCGGGCGCCAACAACAACGGCTGTCACTCCCCCAACGCCGTGACGGCCATGTTCATCGCAACGGGGCAGGACGTCGCCAACGTCGCCGAGTCGTCGGCGGGGATCGTCTACACGGAGATCACGAAGGACGGCGACCTCTACATTTCGATCACGCTGCCGTCGCTCATCGTCGCCACGTACGGCGGCGGCACGGGCCTGCCGACCCAGCGTGAATGCCTCGAGATGATGGGCTGCTACGGTCACGGCAAGGTGCGCAAGCTGGCGGAGATCGTCGGCGGGGTGTGCCTGGCCGGCGAGCTGTCGCTCGCGTCGGCGATCTCGTCGCTCGACTGGGTCTCGTCCCACGAGCAGTACGGAAGGAACCGCTGATCTCTTGACGAGCGCGGCAGGTCCCGAGGCGGTGGCGCCGGACACGAGCGAGACGCCGGATGCGGCGACTCCCGCCGGGTTCGAGGCGTTCGTCGAGAGCGCCGCGCCGGGGCTCGTCAGTCGCTTCATGACGACGATGCGCCACATGGGCGGCATGCTCGTCGGGCTGCTCGTCACCCATGTCCGGGCGCGTCGGGCAAGGGGAGACACGCGCGGCATCGGCTACGTGCTCCAGGCGATGACGGCCGGCTGCGTGCGACCGTTCCTCTCGCGGCAGCTGCGCGACGAGCCCTTCCCCGTACAGTTCCGGCGGCGCTTGGAGATCCTCGGCCCGACCTACATCAAGCTCGGGCAGATCCTCAGCCTGCGCCAGGACATCCTCCCCGCAACCATCACCGACGAGCTCTCGAACCTCCTCGACCGGCTCCCCGCGGTGTCCCACGCGCGCTACCTGGAACTGATCGAGGAGGGGCTCGGGCGACCCGTACCGGCGATGTTCAGCGACGTCGCGCGCACGCCGGTCGGCTCGGCGTCCATCGCGCAGACACACCTCGCGACGATGCTGGACGGGCAGCGCGTGATCCTCAAGGTCGTGAAGCCGGGCATCGCCACCCTGCTGCGTCGCGACTCCGTCCTGCTGCGGCTGTTCGGGCACTTCCTCCAGGTGTTCCTGTCCCGATTCCAGCCACGCCGCGTGATCGACGAGTTCTGCGCGTACACGCTGCGCGAGGTGTACCTGCGTCGCGAGGCCGACAACGCCGAGACGTTCACGGCCAACTTCGCGGACCACGACGGCATCGTCTTCCCGAAGATCTACCGCGAGCTGACCTCGGAGAGCGTGCTCTGCATGGAGTTCTTCGACGGCTTCAAGCCGGGCGATCCGCGCGCGGAGGAACTCCCCGAGGAGGACCGCAGGAAGCTCATCGACTACGGCGCCGAGGCGATCATCCGGATGCTCTACAAGGACGGCTTCTTCCACGCCGACCTGCACCCCGGCAACCTGCTGATCCTGCCCGGGCCGCGCGACGGTTTCATCGATCTCGGCATGGTCGGGCGCTTCGACGATCAGCTCCGGCGCACGCTGCTCTACTACTACTACTGCCTGGTCATGGGCGACGCCGAGAACGCCGCGCGCTACCTCGCGAGCGTCGCCGATCCGGCTCCCGGCGCCGACCCCGACGGCTTCCGCAAGGAAGTCGAGGACGTCAGCCGCCGCTGGGCGCGCAACGCCAACTTCGCCGAGTTCAGCCTGGCCCGCCTGATCCTCGAGTCGGTCGGCAAGGCCGGCAAGTACCGCATGTACTTCCCGGTCGAGATGGTGCTCATGGTGAAGGCCCTCGTCACGTTCGAGGGCGTCGGACAGATCCTCGTGCCGGGCTTCGACATCGCCGAGGTCAGCCGGCGCCACATCAACCGCCTGTTCTTCGGGCAGTTCAATCCGCTGCGCCTCGCCAAGGAGAGCCTGCGCGGTGCGCCCGAGGTCGTGGACGCCCTCGTCAAGGCGCCGCTGCTGATCACCGAGGGCCTCAAGTTCCTCGAGCAGAGCACCAAGCCCCGCGAGAACCCGCTCGCCGGCCTGCGCAGCACGCTGATGGCCGGCGCGTGCGTGATCGCGGCGACGATCCTGATCGCTTTCGGCCAGCCCTGGTACGTCGCCGCCCCGCTCTTCCTCATCGCACTCGTACTGTTCCTGCGCAGCGGCCCGGGCTAGCCCGTGCGCGAGAACGCCCTCGTCTTCACGTGCCTGCTCGCCGCCGGCCTCATGTGGCTGGGTGCTGCGGCGCTGCCCGGCCAGATGCCCGCCGACTACACGGTCATGCGGGACACGTATCACCTGGCGGTGATCTGCGAGCGCTGGGGGCACTGGCTGGCCGAGGGGCAACTCGCCGTCTGGATGCCGGAATTCGCCGGCGGCCACCCCGTGCACGCGCTCTGGATGTACGGGCTGTTCTCGCCGGCCTCGTTGCTGTGGGCGGTGCTACCCCTGGAACTGGCCTACACGTGGGGCGCGCTGCTGCACCTCGCGTTCGGCGGCACGGGGCTGCACGCGTATCTGCGCGCACGCGGCGTGCGCTGGGAGGCCGCGCTCTGTGGCGCGATCGTCTTCGCCCTGAGCGAGTACGTCCTGGTGAAGATCGGGACGGGCGGCGTCAACCAGCTCTGGGCGCTCGCGTGGGTGCCGTGGGTGCTGCGCGGCATCGAACGGGCGGCGGACGGTGAGCGCGGCGCCGTGCCCGCACTCGGTCTGTGGGCGGGCTTCGCGCTGATCGCCGGGCACATCCATGTGTGGATGTTCATGGGCCCCGCGCTAGCGGTGTACGCCGTCACGATCGTCGTCCGCGAGAAGGACGGCGCGCGGCGCTTCGCACGCATCGCCCTCGGCGCGCTCCTGGCGCTCGGCATGGCGGCCGTCCAGTGGCTCCCCGCCGCGGAACTGGCACTGGCGGCCGGGGAGCGCCCGGACGTGGACGCCGAACTGCTCCGCCAGTGGTCGGCGTCCGGCGCCGTGCTCGCCGGCAAGGTGCTGCCCGGCGCGTTCGGCGCGCGCCCGGGCGGCTACTGGGGCGGCGAGGCGTTCGACCACGAACTCGCCGGGCTGGCGGGACTCGCCGTGCTCTTCCTGGTGCTGCTGGGGGTGCGCGGCAAGCACCCGCGGCGGGCGTTCTTCGCGTGCATCGCCGCCGCCGGGCTCGTGCTCGCGATCGGCTACCGCAGCGACGTCACCGGCTGGCTCAACTCGCTGCCGATCATCGGCTGGAGCCGCGTCCCGGGACGCGCACAGTCGCTGACGGTGCTCGGCGGCGCCGTGCTGGCCGCGCACGGCGTGGCGGACGTCCTCGGCGGGCGCATGACGCCCCGCGCCGCCTTGCTGCGCGGCGCCGCGGCGCTCGCCATCGCCGCCGGCTGCTATGCCGTCGTGAGCGCGTCGTCGGCGGACGCCGGCGGTGACGCCGCGCTCGCGCTGCATCGCGCCGCCGCCGTCGCCGTCGTCTCGCTGCTCATCGCCGCGGCCGCGCTCTTCGTGGCCGCGCGGCAGCGGCGGCTGTCGCCCGTCGTGCCGCTCGCGTTGCTCGTCACCGTACTCGCCTCAGCGCCGCCGGTGCGTGCCGTGTCCACCGCGTTCCTTGACATCGACTGGGCTGCGCGGCTGCCGCCGGCGACGCGCGGTCACCGCGTCCACCTCGCCGACTTCCGCCTGCCCTACGTCGAGCGCCAGGGCCTGCGCACGTTCCGCCGCCCGGCGCACGTGGAGCCCGCGACCACGCGGCTGCTGCGGGACAACATGTCCGCTCCCGTCGCGGCGTGGATGGACGCCGGGGCGCTGCTCCTGCACGCCGACCTCGATCGCGGACCGCCGACGAACCTGGCCGACGTCGTCAGCGTGCTGGCCGTCCCGATCCCGCCACGCGGTCCGGCGCGGCTCTATGCGGCGGCCGAGGGCGACGTTGCCGACGACGTCGCGCTGCGCCGCATGACCACCGGCGAGGACGTGCTGCTCCTCGCCGGCGCCGCGACTCCCGCCGCCGACCCCGGTCCGCCGGGCAGCGTGCGCATGCGCGCGGCGCCGACACCGCTGGAGGTCGCGTTCGAGACCGACGCACCCGGCCGCCGCTGGCTCTTCGCATCCGAGAAGTGGTACCCCGGCTGGCGCGCGGAGATCGACGGCGAGGGCGTGCCGCTGCACCGCGCGAACGTCGCGTTCCGGGCGGTGTCGGTCCCCGCGGGGCGCCACCGCGTCGTGTTCCGCTACCGCCCGTGGACGCTGCTCGGCGGCGCGGCGGCTTCGCTGACGACCCTGGCGCTGGCGCTCATCACGCTCCTGCGCGGTCGTCTGGCAGCGCGCCGCAACGGGGCCGCGCGGCGCGCATCGAGCGTGTGACCGAGTCCGGCCGAGGCGCCCGTCGCCGGCGCGCGGGGGCACCGGGCGTTTCAGCGCCATGCCCCGCGTTCCCGATGTGGATGCGGTACCGGTGTGCGGTGACGGCATGCCAGGGGAGAGACGCATCGATGGCCTGGATCCATGCCCTACTGCACGAGATGGTCACGCAGGGTTGCTCTGACCTGCACATGAGCTCGTGCGAGCGGCCGATGTTCCGGCTCCACGGCGAGATGGCTGCGGTCGAGGGCACGGTGCCCATCAAGCCCGAGGAGATGACGACGGTCCTGCGCGAAGTCACCGCCGACGACCACTGGGAGAAGTTCGAGGACGAGTTGGACCACGACTACGCCTACGCCCTCGAGGGCGCGGGGCGTTTTCGCGTGAACCTGTTCTTCGACCACAAGGGTCCGGGCGCCGTGTTCCGCCTGATCCCGGAGAAGATCCCGTCGGCGCAGGAGCTCGGGCTCCCGGCGGTCATCACGGAGATGTGCAACCACACGAAGGGCCTCGTCCTCGTGACCGGCCCGACCGGCAGCGGCAAGTCCACGACCCTCGCCGCGATGATCGACCACATCAACAACACACGCCCCGATCACGTCATCACGATCGAGGATCCCATCGAGTTCGTGCATCCGAACAAGCGGTGTCTCGTCAACCAGCGCGAGGTGTCGCGCCACACGAAGGGCTTCAAGCGCGCACTCAGGGCGGCGTTGCGCGAGGATCCCGACATCGTGCTGGTCGGCGAACTACGCGACCTCGAGACGATCGCCATCGCCATCGAGACGGCCGAGACCGGGCACCTCGTGTTCGGCACGCTGCACACGAGCACGGCGCCGTCCACGGTGAACCGCATCATCGACCAGTTCCCGGCCGGTCAGCAGTCACAGATCCGCATGATGCTGGCGAGCTCCCTGCGCGGCGTCATCTCGCAGACGCTCTGCAAGAAGCTCGGCGGCGGACGCGTCGCCGCCCACGAGATCCTGGTCTCGACGGCCGCCGTCTCGGCTCTCATCCGCGAGGGCAAGACGCACCAGATCCTGTCCTGCATGCAGACCGGCGCGAAGGACGGCATGCGGCTCCTGACCGACGTGCTCGTCGATCTCGTCCGGCAGGGCCTCGTCTCCCAGGAGGAGGCGTACATGAAGTGCGTCCAGAAGGACGATCTGCTCAACAAGTTCAAGAACGCGGGGGTCCGTGTCGATCTCGAGGGCGGTGACAGCCACGCGCGGGCGCCGGTGCACGCCCTGCCCCCCTCGCGCGCGCCCGCGGGCGGCAACGGACGCGCCGGCTACGCCGAGCAGCAGCGGCAGCAGGTCCGGCAGCGCAACGGCCGCTGACCGCCGCGCGGGGACGCCGTGGCCCGGCGAGGTGCAGCAGCATGCACCAACGCTCAGCGTCGCTTGCGCGACGACAGCCGCTCGCGCGCCGAGCGGCGCACGGGCACGCTGAACTTCTTCTGCGGGTCCGCCTCGAACACGAGCACCGTGCGCCCGATCGCGACGCGGTCGCCATCGCGCAGGACGTGCGCCTTCACAAGATGTCCCCCGACGCGCGTGCCGTTGCTCGAACCGAGGTCGGTCACCGTCCACCCGGCACGCGACTTCGAGACCCGGCAGTGTCTGCGTGACACCTTGGCGTCGGCGACGACGACCTCGGCCGGCGCAAGCCGTCCGACGACGACCGCGTCGAGCAGCTCGACACGCCGCGGTTCCTGGTTCGGGACGTTAACGATGAGATGCGGCACGATCGGACTCCTGGCACGCCCCGACGCAGACACGCTCCGCGCCATCGCACGTGGCACGTCGATTGTGTCACAGAGGAGCGCGCCTACTACAGGATCGAGAGCACCTCGCGAATGGCCGGCGTGAAGAGGTGCCAGTCGAGATCGGCGCCGATGACGGCCAGGCCCCGCTCACCACCGCGAGCGAGCAGCTCTCCCAGCGCGACGGCTGCCATGGCGCGGGCCGGCGGGCTACGTGCGTCGTCCGCGGGCAGGTCAGTGAGTACGACGCCGGCCGCGTCGCCCCCGATGCGACCGAGCGCGAGTGCGCCCGCGGCCTGGACGTGCAGAGTCCGGCCCTCGGACAGGAGCCAGCCGAGGATGCGTACCGACGACCGGTCCCCCAACGCAGCTCGCAACGCAGCGCCCGCGACCGGCGCAGCCAGCCGTCCGGGGGAGATCGCCACCGCACCGCGACACGACGGATTCGGATCGTCGCGCAGCATCGCGGCGAGAACCGCTGCCGTCGCGTCGTCCTGCGCTCCCACGGCGCCGAGCGCGAGCGCGGCGGCGCGGCGCGGCGCGTGTTCGCATCGCGGTTGCTGGCGGCGGTCCGCAGCGACGCCGCGGAAGCGTCGCCCCCCAGCCGCGCGAGCCCGTGCGCCGCATAGACGCGGGCGGCGCGATGCCTGTCGCCGCGTCTCGCGAGCAGTTCCTCGAGATTGCCGCGCGCACGCTACTCCGCCGCGTGGGGCTGCAGGAGTTCGTGGGCGTTGCCGAAGGGATCACGGAACGCGATGAAGCGCCCGTACGGGCACGGCGCGATCCCGCTCTCGTCCTCGGACCAGGCGATGGGGATCATCTCGACGCCCTGCGCCCGCCAGGCAGCCACGGTGTCCTCGATGTCATCGGTGTAGATCACCAGCGTCAGGCCCGTCTGCTCGCCGTAGGCCACCGCAACCGACTTCGCGACCTGGTAGACGAGCACCGTCGGCCCCGGCCCGAGATCCAGCTCGAACGGCCCCTGCGCCCCGAACGGCTCGCGCACGGCCAGGCCAGCCGGTCGCGGTAGAACACCCGCGCCTCCGCGAGATCCGTGACATTGATCTGCAGCATCCCCGCACGCAACGCCATGACGCCTCCTCGTTCGGCCATCGGCCACGGCCCATCTGACACCGACGAGTCTACGCGGCGCCGTCGTCCACGAGCGCCTCGACGCGATCGAGAAGCCCGCTGAGGCGCGCCACGACCGAGTCGCTCGCGTCGGCCTCCGCGCCGCGGCGATCACGGGCGGCGGGCGCGGCGGGGTCGCCGGCGCCGTCCCGGCTCGCCGGCGCGTCCAGCGACGTCCACATGTGCCGCTCGCCGTCTTCGAGGACATCACGCCGCAGCGCGAGGCCGTGGGGCGCGAGCCGCATCATCACCTTGTCCCAATTTGCGAGCAGGTCGCGGCGCGTGGCCTGGTACGCGTGCTCACAGACCGAGCGGCGCGCGCGGAAGCTGAAGATGTTCGTGAAGAACATGCGGTAGTCGTCACGGCGCGGCTCGATGAGCACGATCTGCTGCTCGGGGTACGCCGCGCCGTACTTCTCGAAGCCCGTGCGCATCCGCGAATGGACGAGCATGCGGAACGTCTGCGACAGGATGCCCGGCAGGCCGCGGTCGAGCAGTTTCCCGCGTAGCATGACGCCGTTCTCGACGGCGCGCGCCGTGTCGATCGGGACGATGGGGTTGACGCAGAAGAGCAGGCCCACGCCCTCGTCGAGCGCCACCGACGCGTGCAGCGTCTTCAGCAGCACACCATCGACGTAGTGGCGCCCGTCGATCTCGACCGGCGGGTACAGCCCGGGGAGTGCGCCGCTGGCCTGCACGGCCTCCGAGATGGGGACGTGATCGACTTCCCCGGTCCCGAAGCGCACGGGCACACCGGAGTCCAGGTCCGCCGCCACGACGATCAGCTTTCGCGACAGCTCCCGGAAGTCGTCGGTGCGCCCCTCACGCGTGAAGACGCGGTGCAGGAACGCGCGAATCGGCTCGTTGTCGAAGACCCCGATCGGCAAGGACTCCGCCAGCCGTAGCAGCGAGCCCATCGTCGTGGCGTCGTCCGGATCACGCAGCACGTCCTGGAGCGCCCGCCACAGCAGCCGCGGAGCGCGCGCGCCGGACCGCAGCCACTCCGCGAGCGCCGGGCGCACGAACGTCCGCGGCGAGAAGAACGAGTTGTGCGGGCCGTGACGCAGGACCGCGTGGCACAGCTCGGACGTCGTGATGCCGTTCGCCAGGCAGGCGCCCACGAACGCCCCGGCGCTGACCCCGACGTAGACGTCCAGCTCGTGCAGGCGCGGGCCGTCCAGCGCCTCCTCGAGCGCGCGCAGCGCGCCGATCTCGTAGATCGCGCCCTGCGGACCGCCGCCGGCCAGCGCCAACCCGAGGCGCGGCGCACCTCGCCGTTCATGGGATCGTCGTCGCGCCATCGCGCCTCCGTGGGAGTGACAGTGGGACCGGCCGTGGAGCCGGCGGGATCATGCGGGCGGGGCACCGCGGACGGCGCCCCGCCACCGTGCATGCCGCTCTACTCCGTCGCACCGGCCGCCGGCGTGACGGAACCTCCGGTGCTCTTGCGGGCGGCCGTCTTCCGTGCCACCGTCTTCTGGGCCGCCGCCTTCTTGGCCGGCTTGCGCGCGGTCGTGCGCGCGACCTTCTTGGCCGCCTTCTTGGCCGGCTTCTTCGTGGTCTTCTTCGCGGTCTTCTTCGTGGGCGCGGCGTCGAGCTTGGCCGTGAGCGCCGCCACGCGCCTGGTCAGCTCCTCGATCTCCCTGCGCGTCGGAATGCCGAGTTTGCGCAGGGCGGAGGTGACCTTGTCATCGACGGCCGACTCGACCTTCGCCCAGCCGGCCTTGGCCTCGTCACCGACCTTGCCGGCGCGTGCGCTCGCCTTCCGGCGCACGCCCGCCGCCGTGTCGGTGGCCTTCTTGACCATCTTGTCCACGACCGGCTTGCCGCGCTGCTCGAGGTCGGTGCCCTTCTCGACGAGCTGGTTGAACAGCTTGCTGCCCTCGGCCTCCGCGACCGACAGAGCCCCGAGACCCGCCAACCACACCTTGTGCGCGCGGTCCTTCATCGGCGCCGCCACGCTCTTCTTCTTCTTCTTCGACTTCTTCGACTTCTTGCGGGCTGCCTTCTTCGCCATGATCGCACTCCTTCAAGGTTCCCCGGCCGCCCGTCGCGGGCGGCCGGCCTCGTACTGCGTGTCGCAGGTTGTTCCGTGGGGTGTCCCGTACGCCGTCAGTCGGCTCCGTCGTCGCCTGCGAGGCTCTCCAGCGACGACTCGAGTTCCTCGAGCCGGCGCCGCAGCGCCTCGGTCTCCTCGCGCATGCGCCGCACCGGGCCCAGGCGATCGACGCCGGCCTGCAGCATACGCCCCGCGCCTTCCTGAATGCGGCCGACGCCCGACGTCAGCGCCTCCTCTCCGGCGCGGATCAGCTCGTGGAGGAGCTCGCTCGGCGGGACCGGGCGGCCACGACGCCCCTCCTCGGAGATGATCTGCCCGAGGGTCTGGACCGTGACGTCGTCGCCGCTCTGGTTGTCCACGACCTGGACCTGCTGCCCGGCGCGGATCCACGACGCGATCTCCTCGAGAGACGCGTAGCGGCTCTCTTCCGTGTCGTACAGCTTGCGGCTGCCATAGCGCTTGATCACGCGGATCATGGGAGCACTCCTCGAGTCGTCGTCCGACTGCGGCATATTATGCCGCGTTGCGGCGTGACGAGTCCGGAATTTCCGCGGTGCGGCACAGGTTCGAGGCTGACGGCTCCCTCAGAGCGCCGTGAGGCGCGACCGCAGGAGTCGCCCGAGGGCCGCGAGCTCGTCACAGCCCGACGGTTCGGCGGCGAGCAGCGGGAGGGTGGCGAGCGGGCGCCCGGCGAGCAGCCGCCGCAGGTCGGTGACGCCCCGCGCATCCCGTTCGCCCAGCCAGTGCAGCAGCGCCGCTCCCGGCGGCTGCTCCTCACGCGCGCGCCCACGGCCGCCGGACTGCGGATGGACGCGGTTGACGATCACCGGCCCGAGCCGGTGCCCGGCCTCGAGCAGCCGCCGCGCGAAGTACAGCGTATCGGCCGTCGCCTCCTCGCCCGGACCGGCCACCAGCACGAACAGCGTGCCCTCGTCGCGCAGGAGGCGCCGCACCTCGTGGGCGCGTTCGCGGAAGCCGTCGTAGAGCGGTCCGAAGGCCTGGAAGAACTCGGCCATCTCGCGCAGGAAGTCCAGACCGACGATGCGGTCCAGCCAGGCCTCGATGCCGCGCCCCACGGCGCCGAGCCTCGTCGCCGCCTTGAGCCGCCCCGAGGCGTCGAACCAGTCGCGCGTCGCGATGCGCACGCCCTCGCTCTCGATGAACCCGGTGATGCGCTCGGGCGCCTCGAGGAAGTCGAGGGCCTGCCGCGTCGGCGGTGTGTCGAGCACGACGCGCGCGTAGCCGCCCGAGCGTGTCACCTCGAAGAGCCGCTCGACGGCCATGTACTCCAGCACGCCCGACAGCCGCCCCGCCAGACGGTCGTAGTAGCGGTTCTCGAGGATGCGCCGCCGGGACTCCTCGTCGGGTGCGTAGCGCGCGACGAGACGGTCGAACGTGCTCTTGGCGTCGAGCAGACTCGCGTCGAGGCGGCCGGCTGCGGCCAGCGGCACGCGCGCAACGGCGTCGCGCGCCGCGTCCCCGACGCCGAGCGCGTCCTTCAGGCGATGGCTGGGGTCGAAGGTCATCACGAGCGTGTCGTGGCCGTCCGCCGCCGAGAGCGTCCCGAGCGCCGCGGCGAGCGTCGTCTTGCCCACGCCGCCGGACCCGACGACGACGACCAGCGGATGACGGGCGACGTCCAGCGGCATCAGTCGCGCCCCTCACGCCCCCCGCCCGCGTGCGGCCGCAGCGCCTCCGCGAGCGCGGCCACCAGCGCCGGACCGCGCGCGAGTGCGAGCAGCGGCAGCTCGGCGATCACGCCCGGCCGCGCGCGCCGCACGCGCGCGAGCTCGCGGTCGTTCACCGCGCGGCGACGGCGCCACAGTTCGGCGTGCGGCCCGGGCGGGGCGTCGTCGCCGGGCCACGGAGGATACAGCGCGTTGACGGCGACGAGCGCGGGTGGACGTCCGACGCCCGCGCGCAGCGCGGCGCACAGCTCGAGCAGCTCATCGACGGGCATCTCCTCCGCCGTCGTGACCGCCACGAGCGCTGCCCGCTCCTCGTCCGCGACGTACTCCGCGACGTCGCGCGCCAGTTCACCGAACGGCCCACCACCGACGACGTCGGCCACGAGCGCCGGCGCCTCGAGCAGCGACACGCCGTGGCCCGTCGCCGGCGCGTCGAGGATCACGGTGTCCACGCGCGGCGCGCCGCGGGCCGCGCCGGCGACGAGACGCAGCGCGTGCCCGAGCACGGCGACGTCCGAGAGCCCCGGCGCGCCCGCCACGAACGTGCGAAACGCCTCGCTGCGGCAGATGCGGCGCGACAAAGCGGCGACCTTGACCTGCTCGCGCACGCGCTCCTCGATCGCCGCGTAGGGGTCCACGTTCTGCACGAACAGCCCGGGCGCGGCGGTCACGACACCGCCCCCCGACGGCTCGCAGCCGAGCAGCACGTGCTGGCTCTCGCGCGGGTCGCTCTCGAGCACGAGCACCCGGCGCCCCGCGTCCGCGAGCACCCGCGCGAGCGCCGCCGCGATCACGCTCTTCCCGACGCCGCCCTTGCCCGTGACGACCAGCAGGCTCTTCGCGGCGAGCGGGGCGCTGCTCATGGACGACGAGGATCCGCCACGACGCCCGCCATGCCTACTTCTCCGCCACGACGCGGGGCGCCGTCACGCGGAGCGCTCCATCCGCACGTGCGGGATACCGTCCTCGTCGAAGACGTCGCCCACCACGTGAAACCCGTGCGCGGCGTAGAACTCGCGGAGGTGGTCCTGCGCGTGCAGGAAGCACGGGCGGGCGCCGACGTGCGCCAGGCACGCGCGCACGACGGCGTGCCCGAGGCCACGTCCGCGCGCCGCAGGCGACGTCGCGACACGCGAGATCCTGGCCGCACCGTCCTCCTGGTGCACGCGCGCGCAGGCGACGAGGTCGTCGCCCTCCCAGCCGAGCACGTGCGTGGCCACGAGGTCCACGCCGTCGAGGTCCAGGTAGGCGCACCGTTGCTCGACGACGAAGACCTCGGCGCGCAGGCGCAGCGCCGCGTAGAGCGCGCGCCGCGGCAGCTCGTCGAAGGTGTGGAGGGTCGTCCGCACGTGCGCAGTGTGCCGGGCGCGGCGGCGAGGCGCTACTCTCGCGGCGTGAACGCACGCCCGCTCGGCCGCTCGATCCACCTCGCGCTCGCGGTTCCGGCCGCCGCGAGCGTCGCGCCGGCGCTGCTGTTCGACTTCCGCGGCGGCATGGCGCGCGACACGGTCTTCATCGCGCTCACGGCGGGCGCGGCGCTCGTCGCGCTCGTGCAGGTCGTGGTCGTGGTGACGCGGTGGTGCCGGATGCGGCCCCCGTTCCATGACCGGGCCGTGGCCGGGTCGCGCCACGAGACGGCCCTCGCGGGCCTCACGGGCCTCTGCCTGGGCGGCTACGCGGGTGTCATGCAGGAGGTCGAGGTCCTCGGCTTGCACTTCAGCGCCGGCGCGTCCTACTTCGTCCTGCTGCCCCTGGCGCTGATCGTCTGCTGCGCGCGCAGCCCGGCGTGGCGCCCGTTCGTGGACGTCACGCTGCTCATGGCGGGCATGGAAGCGGGCGCGCAGACCGGGCTCATGCTCACAAAGTGGAAGGAACTGTGCTGGTGGGGCGACATCACCGGCATCGACGCCGCGTACTGGGCCGGCGGCCTGCTCGCCGCCGCGGTCTGGGGTCTCGCACGGCGCACCGGCGTCTCGTTCGAGGAATACGTGCGCGTGCGCGCCGCGAACGAGAACGGCGACGGGCTCCCACCGCGCAGGGCGTGAGAGGGCGCGCCGTGCGCTGCCTCTGCCTCTGCCTCTACCTCGGCTTCTTCTTCGGCTTCGCGAGCCCCATCCAGGCCGGCAACCCGGGCCGCGACTTCGACGGTTCGCAGCCCAGCACCACGGCCCACGCCGCCGTCGTCCAGACCTCCCCGAACGACACGTCGGAGTTGCTGCCGATGGACAGACTCTCGTGCCACGCCCGCGGCTGGAACGAGCCGTCGGGAGCACGGGCGATGGTCATCTCGGTGGCGCACGTCTCCCAGAATGCCTTGCGCGCCGGGCCGCCCTGCGCGTGCGCGGCAACGCCGCCGAGCAGCACGTGCTGCATCCAGCTCGCGTGGCCCCGGAACACGCCGCCCGCGTGCGAGCGCACGTACTTGCCCATCTTCTGGCCCCACTTGTCCTTGCCGCGGCCGAGGCATCGGAAGCCCAGCCACGCGCCCGCGGTGCGTCCGATGTTGCCCTGGCCGCGCTGGCCCTTCTTGTCCGAGTACGCCACGCCGCCGTCGCCGCTGCCCGACGACGACAGGTACTCCGACGCCTTGTCGATCACGTCCTGCGGCACCTCGTAGCCCGCCTGTCCCGCCAGACCGATTCCGCACAGGGCCAGCCCCGAGACGATGTTCAGCTCGACGTACCCGAGCGCGTTCGGACCGCCGGGGCCGTGCGCCCAGCCGCCGCTCTCCTCCTGCCGCTCGGCCAGGGTGCGGCCGCACTCGATGAGCGTGGCTCTGACGTCATCCGTGGGTGAGCGCTGATAGAGCTCGCCGAGGAAGATGGCCGCGTGCGCGTAGCCCCAGTTCGTCTGGTCCCAGGACGGTCCCGGCGCGGCGTCGCTCGTCCCCGAGCGGCCCGCGAGCCCGCCCCCGACGCCGACGTTGGCCGTCACGAACGCGACGGCCTGCGCCACGTTGTCCTTGTACGGCCCCTGCGTCAGGTCGCTGCCGCCGGCCAGCCACGCGAGGCCCGCCAGCGACGTCTGGACGACGGCGCCGTTGGCGCCCGACAGCGTCTCGGCGAAGCCGCCCGACGGCGCCTGGCGCGCGGCCAGCCACGCGAGAGAGCGTTCGAGGATCGCCTGGCGCGCCGGATCCTCGGTGGGCTTGGCGGCCTCCTTGCCGCCCTGCGGGACGGCCACCTCGACCTTCTCCGCCCGGCCCTCCCCGCCGCGCTGCACACGGAGCGTCAGGACGCCCTTGCCCTTGCCGGACTCGGCCTTGACGAGGGCGGCGGCGAGCGGCACGAGCGAGCCGTCCTTGAACTCACGCGAGGTCCCGACGATCACGTCACCGACGGCGATGCCGGCGCGCTCCGCCGGCCCGCCGGGCAGCAGCATCTCGACGAGCAGCCGGTTGGGACCGAGGTCCGCGAAGCGATCACCCGTGTCCACTTTCGCCCGGCGCCGGCCCTGTCCGAACGACGGCCCCGCCGTGCGCTCGGGATCGCGCGCCTTGGCGCCCAGCAGCCCGAGGTTGTATAGATCCTTGCCGCGCATGGCCGCGCCGCCGCGGGCCACGCCGAACGGCCACGTGGCGCCGTCGTCCTGAGCACGCGAGGCGGTCGGAAGAGCCAGGAGCGCGGCGAGCAGGGCCGCGAGGGCGAGGCGATGACGCGTCATG
>JAJRVY010000042.1 GCA_024277065.1 Planctomycetota bacterium | reverse complement strand
GCCTCTCGTCGAGGCGTTCCGCCGCGCGGGCGTCGAGGCTCCCATCTGTCACACCGGGCAGCACTACGACGAGCGCATGAGCCACCTGTTCTTCGACGAGCTCGAGATGCCGTCGCCCGCGGTCAACCTCGGTGTGGGGTCGGGCTCCCATGCCGTGCAGACGGCGGCCGTGATGGAGCGCTTCGAGCCGGTCCTCCGCGACATGGCACCGGATCTGGTCGTGGTGGTCGGCGATGTGAACAGCACGGTCGCGTGCGCGCTCGTGGCCGTCAAGCGCGGCGTGCCCGTCGCGCATGTCGAGGCAGGCCTGCGGTCGTTCGATCGCACGATGCCGGAGGAGGTGAATCGCGTCGTTGCCGACGCGATCTGCGATCTCCTGTACTGCTCGGAGCCGTCCGGCGTCGCGAACCTGCATGCCGAAGGCGTCGCCGAGGCGCGCGTGCGTCTGGTCGGCAACGTGATGATCGACACGCTGCGGCGGCACCGCGACCGGGCGGCACGGACGGGCGCGGCCGATCGACTGAGCGAGGGGCGGCCGTACGCCGCCGTGACGCTTCACCGCCCTGCCAACGTCGATGACGCGGTGGTGGCCGAGCGACTCGTCGGCGCGTTGCTGGACGTGTCCACGGAGCGCCGCATCATCTTTCCCCTGCATCCGCGTACGCGTCGCGCGCTGACGCGGCACGGACTCCTCTCACGGCTGGAGGAGCGCACCGCGGTTCGCGTTCTGGAGCCGCTCGGATACCTCGAGTTCCTCGACGTGCTCGCCCACGCCGACGTGGTCCTCACGGATTCCGGCGGCATCCAGGAGGAGACGACGGTTCTCGGCGTTCCATGCCTGACGTTGCGCCCGAACACGGAGCGTCCGGCGACCGTCGATGAGGGCACGAACCGTGTCGTCGGAACGGATCGGGCGGCTATCGTGGCAGCGGCGCACGACGTCGTCGAGCATCCGAAGCGCGGGCGGGTCCCGGATTTGTGGGACGGTTGCGCCGCTGAGCGGATCGTAGGGGACGTGACGGGCGGCGTGCTGGACGACATCGTGGGGTGGCGCTCCGACGCCCGCCCCGTGACGGGGAGGAACTCTCGAGCATGAACAAGTACTTCGTGACGGGTGGCGCCGGATTCATCGGCTCCCACCTAGTGGAGCGTCTCGTCGGCGACGGGCACGCCGTGACCGTCTACGACGACTTCAGCTCCGGACGCCTCGACAACATCGCTCACCTCGAGGGACGGCAACTCACGGTTGTCGAGGGTGACGTCCGCGATGCGAAGAGCGTCGCCAAGGCGATGAAGGGCACCCACTTCGTCCTCCACCACGCCGCGCGTCCCTCGGTGGCCCGCAGTGTGGAGGCGCCCCTCGAGACCAACGCCACTAACGTCGATGGCACACTCAACGTCCTCGAGGCCGCGCGGGCCAACAAGCGCACCGTCAAGCGCGTGATCTACGCCTCGTCGTCCGCCGTGTACGGCGATACGCCGACGCTGCCGAAGGTCGAGACGATGGCGACGCAGCCGATGTCGCCCTATGCCGTGGCGAAGCTCGCCGGCGAGAACTACTGCCGGGCGTACTTCGTCGCCTATGGACTCGAGACCGTGGCCCTGCGGTACTTCAACGTCTTCGGCCCGCGGCAGGACCCCGAGTCTCCGTATGCGGCGGTCATCCCGCTCTTCGTCAAGGCGCTCTCGGGGCGCGGCAAGCCGCTCATCTACGGCGACGGCAAGCAGACCCGCGACTTCACGCACGTCGACAACGTCGTCGCGGCCAACCTCGCCGCATGCATTGCCCCGAAGGCTCCCGGCAACGTGTTCAACATCGCGTGCGGATCGCGCGTGACGATCGCCGGCCTGGCCAACATGATCGGGGAACTCCTCGACGTGAGCCGCGAGCCGCGCACGAAGCCCGCACGGACCGGCGACGTGCGCCATTCCCTGGCCGACATCGCGCGCGCCGAGGAGTTCCTGTCGTACCGCGTCCGCGTGAACCTCCGCGAGGGCCTGACCAGCACCGTGGAGTGGTACACGCAGTAGACCCGGAGGGACGGCCGCAACCAACAGGTGCGATCACCGCCCCGGCAGCCGTGTACGTCGCGAGGCGCAACGACAGCCGCGCGCGCCAGGGACATCCGGGTTGACCACAATGGGTCAACCCTACACGGGGGGTCGCAAGTGCGGGGCGGGCACGCCAGAGGGGGGCGCGCCAACGTAATGAGAGGAGCGGCGATCGGCGCGGCGGTTGCCGAGTTTGCGAGGCAAGCCGACGACGTACCCCGTTCTGGTCGGGGGCGCGGTTGTTGCGCGAGTCCGCGAGTGCAAGAACCGTGACGCCGACCGATGCGCGCGCGCAGGGCCGCGGGCGGGGGGCGGGCGCTGGGATGCGGGCTGTCCGCGCCCGAGCACGCGCCAACGTAATGAGAGGAGCGGCGATCGGCGCGGCGGTTGCCGAGTTTGCGAGGCAAGCGCCGTGACGATCGCCGATCCTCCCGTCGGTGACGGATCCTGCGTCGCTGTCCGGACTCCCGGCTAACCTGCGCGGAATCGCTCGCCACCGCTGCTGCACGGTGCGACGGAAGGGCCGAGGAACGGCGGGAGGAAGGCTATGGGGCTCAAAGGCGTGGTGCTCGCCGGAGGCACAGGTTCGCGGCTGGCTCCACTGACCAGGGTCACCAACAAACACCTGCTGCCGGTGTACGACCAGCCGATGGTGTACTACCCGATTCGCATGCTCGTGGAGGCCGGCATCCGCGACATCATGGTCGTGACCGGCGGCGACGGTGCCGGTGACTTCCTGAAGCTGCTGGGCAACGGCGAGGCGTTCGGGCTCGAGCAGATGCAGTACGGCTATCAGAAGGGTGCCGGCGGCATTGCCGAGGCGCTGGGGCTGACGCGCTACTTCGTCGGCGACGACGACGTGGTCGTGGTCCTCGGCGACAACATCCTCGAGAAGCCGATCACGGACGCCGTGCAGAGTTTCCGCGAGCAGGGCGGCGGTGCGCGCGTACTGCTGACCGAGGTCCACGATCCCGAGAGGTTCGGCGTCGCCGAGGTCGATGGTGGGCGCATCACGCGCATCGTCGAGAAGCCACAGGAGCCGCGCTCGAACCTGGCCGTCATCGGCGTCTACATGTACGACAACGACGTGTTCGACATCGTGGCTGATCTAGAGCCGTCGGCGCGCGGCGAACTCGAGATCACGGACGTCAACAACGCGTACCTGGCGCGTGGCGATCTCCGGCACGCAGTGATCGACGGCTGGTGGACCGACGCCGGTACGTTCGAGTCGCTGCACAAGGCGACGTGTCTCGCGCGTGCGTTGCGTGGGGGGGAACAGGCCGCGTCGTGAGAACTCTCCTCACCGGCGGCCGCGGCCTGCTCGGCACACCGCTCGCCGCGCGGCTGCGCGCGTCGGGCGCCGACGTGCTTGCGACCGACCTGCCCGAGGTAGATGTCACCGACGGCGAGTCGGTGTCGCGCGCCATCGCGTCGTACGGCCCGGACCATGTCGTGCACCTCGCAGCCTGGACCGACGTGGATGGCTGCGAGGGTGATCCGGCACGCGCCGAGTGCGTTAACGCCGCTGCCGCCGGCCTTGTCGCGGAGGCCTGCGCCGCCGCCGGTGCACGCCTTCTGTACGTGTCCACCGACTACGTATTCGACGGTGCCGGCGATCAGCCTCACGACGAGGATGACGCGGTCGCGCCGCTGTCCGTCTACGGCGCCAGCAAACTCGGCGGTGAACGGCGTGTCGCCGCGGCGGGCGGCGAGCACTGGATCGTGCGCTGCCAGAGCATCTACGGCCGCGGCAAGAAGTCCTTCGCGGACGCCATCCTCGCGCGGGCCGCGGCCGGTGAGCCGCTCCGCGTCGTCACCGATCAGGTCGTCTGCCCGACCTACGCTCCCGACTTGGCCGACGCGCTGGTCGCGATCCTGCGGCGCGCGCCCCTCGGGGTCTACCACGCCGCGAACTCCGGGTGGTGCTCGTGGTTCGAGTTCGCGCGCGCGGTGCTCGATGAGAGCGGTCGGCGCGACGTCGTCATCGCAGCGATCACAGCCGCCGATCTTCGTCGCCCCGCGCCGCGCCCCGCGAACTCACGATTCACGTGTGATCGCCTCGCGGAGGCCACGGGGCTGCGCCTGCGACCCTGGCGCGAGGCGCTGGTTGCGTATCTTGGTGAACATGTCGCGGGCGGAGGTGACACATGACGCGCTGGCTCGTGACCGGAGGCGCCGGGTTCATCGGCGCCAATTTCGTGCGGCTCCTGCTGCGTGAGCGGCAGGACGCCGAGGTCGTCAACGTCGATCTGCTCACGTACGCGGGCAATCTCGAGAACCTCTCGGACGTCGAGGGCGACCCGCGCTACGCGTTCGTGCGCGGCGACGTGATCGATCCGGCGGCCTGGAGCGACGCGGTGGGGCGGGCGCCCGACGTGATCGTGCACTTCGCCGCCGAGAGCCACGTGGATCGCTCCATCGACGATGCCCACCCCTTCCTCTGCACGAACGTGCTCGGCACCCAGTCGATGCTCGATTGGACGCGCAAGAAGGGCGTGCCGACGTTCGTGCAGGTGGGCACCGACGAGGTCTACGGCACGCTGGGGCCGGACGATGCGAAGTTCGTCGAGAACTCGCCCATCCGGCCCAACAGTCCGTATGCCGCGAGCAAGGCGTCCGCCGATCTGCTCGTGCGCGCGGCGGCCGAGACCCACGGACTGCGCACGATCATCACGCGCTGCTCGAACAACTACGGCCCGTACCAGTTCCCGGAGAAGCTCCTGCCGCTGATGATCAC
Organism: Planctomycetota bacterium; assembly: GCA_024277065.1. Classification (GTDB taxonomy): domain Bacteria; phylum Planctomycetota; class JAJSAM01; order JAJSAM01; family JAJVHW01; genus JAJRPF01. The sequence goes on along the minus strand of JAJRVY010000042.1, from coordinate 22,280 downwards.
GAACGCGATGGAGGACCGCCCACTGCCGGTGTACGGCGACGGTCTCCAGGTGCGCGACTGGATCCACGTCGAGGACCACTGCCGCGGCGTGCTCGCGGCGGCCGAGAACGGTACGGCGGGCGAGGTCTACAACTTCGGCGCCGACGGGGAGCAGACGAACATGTCGATGGTCCACCGCGTGCTGGATCTGCTCGGCAAGCCGCGCTCGCTGATCCGCCACGTCGAGGACCGCAAGGGCCACGACCGGCGCTACGCCATGGGTTTCGCGTACGCCAGGGAGGCGCTCGGCTGGGAGCCGCAGGTGGGCCTCCACGAGGGGCTGTCGGCCACCGTCGCTTGGTACCGCGCGCACGAGGAGTGGTGGCGGCGCGTGAAGTCCGGAGCGTATCGTGACTACTACGACCTGATGTACGCCGCGCGACTGGCGGGTGACGGGGCGCCCGGCGACGGGGAACACAGCGGGGCGCGATGAAGATCCTCCGCGTCCTCGCGCCCGATGCCGACGAGGCGCTCGCACGGAGCGTTCGCGACGCCGTGCAGTCCTTCAATCGGGGGCTGGACATCCGGCTGCGCTTCCTCTCCATCGGTGTCGAGGACAGCGAGTTGCGCGTCGATGATCCGGAGTCGGCCGCGGAGCGCGTCGGCGCGCAGGTCGCGACGGACCGTCCGTCGGTCGTGCTCGTGCAGGGCGACGACACGTCAGCCCTCGCCGCCGTCACGATGGCGGCGCGCAGCACGGCAGTCGTCGTGCATCTCTGCGCCGGAGTGCGGACGGGACCGCGCGCCGACAGCGCGCGCGCGATCGATCGCCTCTCGGGCGTGCTCCTGGCCGTCGGCGTGGATGCGCTCGCGGCGCTCGAGGCCGAAGGGCTGGGCGCGCGAACGACGCCGCTCCGACCGGGAACCGACATCGGACACCAAGTGATCAAGGCGTTGCGGGCTGCACGGCTCGCCCGCGGTGGAGATTCGACATGCTGATCCTGGGCCTCGGCGGACTCGGCTACAAGGACTCGAGCGCGGCGCTCGTGCGCGACGGGCGGATCGTCGCGGCGGCATCCGAAGAGAGCTTCACGCGCATCAAGCACCAGGGCGGCTATCCGCGACGGGCCGTCGATGCCTGCCTGCGCGAAGCCTGTGCCTCGCTCGCGGAGGTCGATCACGTCGCCGTGGCGAACAACCCTTGGCTGGCGCTGCGTTCGAAGGTCCTGGAGTGGTACGGAGAGCGCTTCTTCGACTCACCCGAGTTCCGCGCCTACCACATCTTCCACGACGAGATCCACTCGACGTTGACGTACCTCAAGGCGCTCGAGGACCTGCTCGCCGGGCGCGACGACCGCTTCTCGGTCGTGCGGCACCACGTCAGCCACATGGCGTCCTCGTTCCTGGCCGGACCCGCGACGAGTGCGGCCATCCTGGAGATGGACGGCCGCGGCGAGGTGTCCACGTCGGCGCTCGGCGTGGGGCGTGGGGCCGAGATCGAGGTGTTCCGCGTCGATGGCATGCCCAACAGCCTGGGACTGCTCTACGCCGTGGTGAGCGACTTCCTCGGCTTCGAGGGGCAGGACGACGAGTTCCGCGTCATGACGATCTCGACGCAGGGCGAGCCGACGTACCACGAGAAGTTCCGTGAGATCGTGCGCCTCGGCCCCGACGGTTCGTTCCAGCTCAATTACTCGTACTTCCTCTATCGCGACGGTCTGGCCGCGCTCTCGCAGCGCTTCACCGACGAGTTCGGTGCCCGTCGTGGGCGCGACGAGCCGGTGTTGCAGAGACACCGCGACATCGCCGCGTCGGTGCAGCGCGCGATCGAGGATGCCGTCCTCCACGCCGCGCGCTACCTGCACGAGAGGACCGGGCTCGACACCCTCTGCTTCGCGGGTGGCGTGGCCCTCAACTGGGTGGTCAACGGCCGGCTGGCCGTGCTGTCACCGTTCGAGCACCTGTACGTCAACCCCTTCGCCGGCGACGTCGGGACGGCCGTCGGCGCGGCACTGAAGGTGTACTCCGAGCAGACAGGGACGCGGCCCGAGCCGCTCGCCTCGGTGGCCCTGGGACCGGCCGCGAGCGATGCCGACATCGAGGCCACTCTGCGCCGCACCGGGTTCGCCTACGAGCGTCCGGACGACGTCGTCGCCGACGCGGCGCGGCGCCTCGCGGCAGGACAGATCCTGGGCTGGTTCGAGGGGCGTGCGGAGTTCGGCCCCCGCGGGCTCGGGCAGCGCGCCATCCTCGCCGATCCGTCGAACGGAGCGACCAAGGCACGCCTCCTGCGTGACGTCAAGCCGCGCGCCGAGCACCACCCGTTCGCCCTCTCGATCACGGAAGACGCCTCCGAGCGTGTTTTCGCGGACCAGGCATCGTCACCGTACATGCTGCGCTGGGGGACGGTGTCCGAGGTCGCGCGGGGCGCCCTCGCCGGCGTCGTCACCGACGACGGCGTGGCGCGCTGGCACGGCGTGAACCCGCGTCGCGAGCCGTCCTTCCATCGCCTCCTCGAGGCATTCGCGACGGCCACCGAGGGGCTGCCGGCGCTGCTGAACACGAGTCTCAACCGTCCTGGACAGCCGCCGGCCGTCACGGCGTCGGAGGCCCTCGAGGTCTTCGCCACGACAGGCATCGACGCGCTGTTCGTGGGCCCGTTCGTCGTGGCGAAGACAGGGGCCTGAGCGCGGCGGGGCGCAGCCACCGTCCGTGTCAGCTCGTCACGAAGGAACCGTCACGAAGAACCCGCCATGAAGAATCCGGCATGAAGATCCTTGGCCTCAACGCCGCCAGTCACAACACGTCCGCCACGCTCGTCGTCGGCGGCGAGCTCGTTGCGTTCGCCGAGGAGGAGCGCTTCAATCGTGATAAGTACACGATGGCGTTCCCGGACCAGGCGCTCGCCTTCTGTCTGGATCAGGGCGGCATCGAGCTGCGCGACATCGATGTCGTGGCCTTCGCCGGCGACCCCAGGACGGAGATCCTGCACTCCATCGCCGGGGCGGTGCGTCTGGCCGGGCGGCCGTGGTATCGCACCTGGCTCCGCAACCAGGCGCTCGTCACCGGTGGTTTCAAGGGGATGAGCCAACGGCGACGCCTGCGCGGGCGCCATGGCTACGGCGGGGCGATCCGGACCGTCAACCACCACCTCTGTCACGCCTCCAGCGCGTTCCACTGCTCGCCGTATGATCGCGCCGCGATCCTGACCCTCGACGCGCAGGGCGACGGGCTCGCGACCGGCATCTACGTCGGCAGCGGGACGGCGATCCGCAGGGTCGAGGCGTTCGGGTTCCCCGAGCACTCGATCGGTCACATGTACGACGTCGTCGCGGAGTGGCTGGGATTCCGGCCGGTGCTCGACGCGGGCAAGGTCATGGGGCTGGCGTCGTACGGCGACCCCGACACCTTCGCGGACGAGTTCGCGCGCTTCTGCACGGTCAGCGACGACGGTGGCGTACGTTTCGATCTCGATCGCATGAAGCACGAACGCCGGGGACGCGCCTCGGCGCGCTTCAACGAGTTGTTCGGCGCGCCGCGGCGCCTCGGCGAGGATCCCACCGAGAGCCGCTTTGCGGATGTCGCCGCCGGCGCCCAGGCCGTCCTCGAGCGCGCCGTGCTGGCTCTCGCGCGGCGGGCGCGAGAGATCACGGGGGAGACGCGTCTCTGCATGGCGGGAGGCGTTGCGCTCAACAGCGTCGCCAACGGCAAGCTGTGCATGGAGGGCGTGTTCGACGACGTCTGGGTGCAGCCCGCGGCCAACGACGCGGGGCTCGCGCTCGGCGCGGCGCTCGTCGCGTGGCACGGGACCGGGGGCGAGCGGCGCTTCGTCATGGATCACGCGTTCTGGGGTCCGGACACCGAAACCGGCGATGTGCGCGCGGCGCTCGACGTCGCCAAGGCCGCCTATCGCGAGGTCGATGATCCCGCGGTCGTCGCCGCCGAACTCGTCGCCGCCGGGCAGATCGTCGGCTGGTACCAGGGACGCTCGGAGGTGGGGCCACGCGCCCTCGGCGGGCGGAGCATCCTCGCCAATCCCCGCCGCGGCGACATGAAGGAGATCGTCAACGAGTACGTCAAGCACCGCGAGCCGTTCCGGCCGTTCGCGCCGAGTTGCGTGCTCGAGCAGGCCGATCGCTGGTTCGAACGCGGCGGCCCCTCGCCTTACATGCTGAAGGTGTGGCAGGTACGAGAGGAGGCGCGCGCGCAGCTCCCGGCCATCACGCACGTCGATGGCTCGGCGCGCCTGCAGACCGTCACCGCCGCGCAGCATGCGCTCTACCACCGCTATCTGCTCGCGCTCGGAGAGCGCACCGGAATCGCCTGCACGCTGAACACGTCGTTCAACATCCGCGGGGAACCGATCGTCAACACGCCGATGGACGCGCTGAAGTGCTACTTCACGACCGGGCTCGACGCGCTCGTCATCGATCGGTTCGTGCTGGAGAAGCCGGCGGCCCGGTGAGTGTCCCGTTCCGCCTCGCCTACGTCGCGTACACGTTCCCGGTCCTCACGCAGACGTTCACGACGCGCGAGGTCCTGGCCCTCGGTGAGCGCGGGATCGACGTGCACGTGCATGCCGCGCGCTGCGATCCTGCGGCGCAGCTCGACGACCTGGCCGAGCGGGCGCGCCCGCTCACGCTCTATCTGCCGCCCGCGAACTCGGCGGCGACGCTGCGGGCTCTCGTCCGCCTTGCGATCCGGCGCCCCGTCCGGCTCGCGGCGACGTTCGCCACCTGCCTCGGCGGCGGCTACCGGGACCGACCCGTCCTGTCGCGGCTGCGGGCGCTGCGACACTTCCTGCTCGGCGTCGCGCTGGCCTCGCGTCTGGCGCGCGAGGGTGGCTACGATCACGTCCATGCACAGTTCGTGGACGCCGGCAGCACGCTCGCCTACGTCGCCTCGCGCCTGACGGACGTGCCCTTCTCGTTCACCAATCACACGGCGTACAACCCGTTCCTGCTGCGACCGAAGGTCGCCTGGGCGCGCACCGTCATCTCGATCAGCGAGTTCGATCGCGAGCGCGTGGCGGCCGAGGCGCCGGATGCGCGGTCGAAGTCCGCCGTCTGCCGCGTCGGGATCGACGTCGGGGCCTGGGCGGGTCTCCCGCGGCGACCCGAGCGCGGGCGTCTCCTCTCCGTGGCGGCGCTCCGTCCGAAGAAGGGCCACGCCGAACTCCTGCGCGCCGCGTCGGAGTTACGCGGCGGCGGCACGGACGTCCACGTCGTGATCGCGGGCGACGGCGCCGAGCGCGCGGCTCTCGAGCAACTGGCCGGGGACCTCGACGTCTCGGCGGAGTTCCTCGGCGCCGTCGGACCGCAGCGCGTGCGCGAGGAATTGATGCGTGCCGCGGCCTTCGTGCTCCCGTGCCGCGTCGCCGCGAACGGTGATCTCGACGGCATTCCCGTTGCGATCATGGAGGCGATGGCGGCGGGCGTCCCGGTCGTCACGTCGCGGTTGTCCGGCATCCCGGAACTCGTCGAGGACGGTGTCACGGGCCACCTCGCGGAGCCGGGCGACGTCGCGTCACTCGTCGCCGCGTTGCGCCGTTGCCTCGGCGGCGATGCGGAGCACGGCTGCCTCGTCGCGCGCGCCGGGCGCCGTGTCCGCGATCTGCACGATCTCGATCGCACGTCGGCGGCCCTGGCGGGCATCCTCCGTTCCGGGGGCGCGTCATGACGATCTGGCGCCTCGACCAACTACTGCTCCGCATGCTCGACCAGTTCGGGCCCGTGTGGCCCGTCGTCACGATCCTCTGCCTCCTGTTCCTGCTCTTCGGCCGCCTCTCGAGGGCGTTCACGCTCGGCCTTGCGATTCAGCTCGGTTCGATGGTCTGGTACCGGCCGCTCGTCGCGCTGGCGCACGTGCTGCGGTGGTGGATCTTCGCCGTGCTCGCGATCCGCGGCGTCCTGTACGTCATGTCCGTGGGCGATGACGTCCCGCGCGTGGGCAAGGTGCCACGGTCCGTGATCCTGCTCGGCCTGATGGCGCTGGCGTCGTCGCTGTGGGCGCGCAACTTCGTGTTCTCGTTCGTCGTGTCGGGCACGTTCGTCTGCACGCTCGTGCTCTGCTTCGTCGTGGCGTGGCGTCTGCTCGACTCCGACGACGTGCTGCGCGGGCTCTGTGTGGGGGCCCTGATCGTGGCGCTGCTCATGCAGGGCGTCGGCTGCATCCTGGGGTTGATCGCGATCGTCACGCGCGACCCGTACCTCCTCTTCCACACCGACGTCGAGAAGCGCTTCGCCGGCGTCATGCTGAATGCCAACGGCAACGGCGTGTTCGGGGCCGTGCTCTGGCCTCTCGTGCTGGCCGCCCCGCGCGAGTACCTCCGCCGCCTTGCGTGGCTGCGCTGGCCGGCGCTCGTCGCGCTCGTCGTGTGCATCGTCTTCTCCGGTTCGCGCACGGCGGCCGGCGTCACGTTGATGACGACGTTCGTGTACGCGCTCTACCGCTTCCGGGCCGGCGCCGTGCTGACGACCGCGCTCGTCGGCGGCGTCGGCGTCGCTCTGCTGGTGTCAACGCCTCTCGAGGAACTCGAAGGCGACGTCCAGGGCAGCGCCCTCGACGCCGTCGTGCTGCGCAGTGACACGCTGTCGGACTTCGGCGGGCGTCTCGAGCGCTGGGAGCTCGGTTGGGACACGGCGATGGAGAAACCGTGGTTCGGCCACGGCTGGGGCGCATCGCGAACCCTCGGAGATGCGGACGTCGAGCGCTCCCTCGAACTGGGGCGCATCAAGGCCGCCACGAACCTCCACAGCACGCACGTGTCGTTGCTCGTGGATCTCGGTTTCGTGGGCCTCGGACTGTTCTGGCTGTTCTCGGCCGGCGTGATCGCCGCGGGACTGCGCCTGCTCGCCGCGCCGATCACGCCGCTCTCGACCGTCTCCGTGCTGTTCTTCGCGAGCACTCTCGGGATGCTGGCCGACACCATCGTGCACAACGGCATCCTGTCCGCGGGCAGCCCGAACTCGATCATCTTCTGGTTCTCGTAGGCCCTCGTGATCAAGCAGTCGCAGCGCATCGCGCCCCGGGCGGCGCCGCTCGCCTCCCTGGCGGACGCGGACGTGGCGGACGTGGCGGACGCCGAAAGCGGCCCGGCCGACGTGGACGACCGCCCACCGGCGCATCGCGGGGAGGACGTGTGACGGCCGATCGCCCGCACGCCGCCCGTGCCGCTCTCGTCGTCGGCGCAACCGCCGCCCTGTTCTACCTCCTGCTGTCGTCGGCCGCGCCGCGCTGGGGCGACGCCGCCGATCTCGCGCGGCGCGCCGTCGCCGAGCCGCTCGCACCCTACGGTCGTTCGTATCCCCTGCAGGCAGCGCTGGCGAGGCTCGTTGACGCCGTCGTCGGGGATCCGGCGCGCTCCATGACCATCGTCACGTCATTGGCCGCCGGCGCCGGTGTCGGCCTCCTCCACTTCACCTGCTGCGCCCTGCTGGGTTGCAGCCGCTGGGCGGCGTTCGCCGCGGCCGGCGCGTGGGCCTTCAGCCACACCTACTGGAGCGCCGCCGTGGACGGCGAGACCTACGCTCTCTTGGGCGCGTTCGCGGTCGCCGCGCTCGCCGTCGTGCTCGCCGCGCGAGACGCGCACGGCTCGCCGCGTGTGGCCTACGCGGCGGGGCTGCTCGTGGGGCTGATGCTGCTTCACCATCGCGCTTCGCTGTTCGCCGCCCCCGTGGTCCTGCTCGCACCGATCATCGCGGCGCAGCGCGGGACGCGCGGCGCCGTGGCGCGTCGCGTCGTCGTCGCGCTCCTGCTCGGCGCCCTGCCGTTCGTGGCGCTCGTCTGGCGTGAGGCGTGGCTTGCTCCCGACGGACTGAGCGTCGAACTGCTGTCCGCCGTTCTCGTCGGTACGCCGCGCAATGCCGAGCTGCTCATCTTCTCGCAGAGACCGCTGCTCGCGTCGATTGCGTATGTCGCGCGCTGGACGCTCTTCAACCTGCCCGGGCCGGCATTGCCTCTCGCGGCCGTCGGCACCGTGGCTCTCTGGCGCCGGGACCGCGGTGCCGCGACCCTGGCTGCGGCGCTCGTGCTCGCCGCGCTCGTGCTCCCGCTTCGACTCGACGTCGTCGGAGACCGCTACGTGTTCCTGGTCGGCGTCTACCCCGTCGCGGCACTCGCCGTGGGGCTCGGCGTGGACCGGATTGCACGGTGCCGGCCGCGGGTGCCTGTGCCGGTTGCGCTCTGCTGTGCACTGTCGGCGCCGATCGCGTACGCGGCGCTCGCGCTGAGCGAGCCCGGTCGGGATCTGCTTTCGGGGTTGCGCCCGCAGGCTGCGCGGGATTTTCTGTTGCCCGTGCGCACCGGCGATCCCGGTTCGCGGCCCTGGGTCACGGTGGCCGCGCGCGCTCTTCGCGGCCGAGATCGCGTGTACGCCGAGTGGGGCGCCGCCGCCGCTCTCGACTACGCGCGTGAGATCGAGGGCGTGCTGCCGGCGCTCGAGGTCGTGCGTCGTCCGCCGTCACGCGAGGAGATCGCTACTGCCGGTGTTGGTGGCGTGGTCGTCGCCCTGACGCCGATCTGGTCCGACGATCGCGTGCGGTTGCCGTCGCAGGGCGCGGCGCCCGAGGCCATCGGCCCCGCGCTCTACCGCGTGCGCCCGGCGGAGTAGCGCGCCCCCGGGGTCGTCGCAGCCGACCGAATCCCGAAGTGATTCCTGCGCGGGCCCTTACCTTGCAACGGAACTCGACCCGGGTAGCAGCCCCGGGAAACGCGGAGGCCCGGTGCGTATCGTTCTCGTCGCGACGACCTACCCAGCAGAGCGGCGCCCGGCCGCGGAGCCTTCGTACACGGCGATCGCGCAGGAACTGGCCAGACGCGGGCACGACGTCGCCGCGCTCGCCTCGGCCGATACCGAGCTTCCCGCACGCGAGACGATCTCGGGAGTCCACGTCGTGCGCGTGCTCGCGGGCGTGGAGGCATCCGAGACGCGCACCGCGGTCGTCGCGAAGCAGTGCCGGGCCCTGGCAGCGCTGCTGAAGGGCACAGCCCCCGTCGTCGTGCTCTTCGCGGACGCGAGCGGCCTGCCCGCCGCGCTCCTCGGTGTCCCCGGCGCGGCTGCCACGTGGGTGGATCTCGGGTGCGACTGGCCGCTGACGGCCTTTGCCGCCTCGCATCCCTGGTGGTCGCGCGCTCGCGGACTGCGCGGCATGGCACGCCTCGCGGCGAAGACGCTCGGCGCGGCGATCGACCCGCCCGACGTCCAGAAGAGTGGGTTCGTCGTCTGGAACCGCTCGCGCTGGGAAGAACTGCTGCTGCGGGGGCTGCCGGTGCAGTCCGCCCACGTCCTGCGTCCGGGGATCGACACGCGTCTGTTCGCCTACCGGCCGCGAGCGCTCGGCGAGGGCGAGATTCGCCTGCAGTACCAGGGGCCGATGCGGCGCGACGGAGGGCTGAACGCCGTGTTCCTCGGTCTGCAGCAGTTGCCGTCGCGAGTGAGACTGCGGATCGCCGCCGAGTCCACGGAGGCGTCGTATCTGGCGGAACTGGGTGAGCTCGGGCGGGCTGCCGGCGTGATGGACCGTGTGGACGTGGCTCCTGTAGCCGGCGAGGCGCAGCGCCTCGGACTGTTGCGCGAGGCCGACGTCTTCGTCCACTCGCGCGAGTCCGTCGAGGAGTTCCCGCGCTATGCCCTCGAGGCCGCATCCGCCGGCGTCCCGATCGTCGCGGCGCGCGTGCTTGGTGCGGACGACGCCGCGTGGCCGTGGGGGAGCGCGGCGGTCTCGGAGTTCCCCGCGGGCAACCCTCGTGGGCTCGCTGGGTGCGTGGACGAGCTGCTCGCGGGGCGCAGCGACGCCACCGCGCGGACGCGCACCGCGCGCGCGATCGTCGAGAAGCGATTCGGGGCCGTGTACACGGTCGATCAACTCGAGCCGCTGCTGGCCGGCGCGTGACGCGGCGCCCGCGGTATCGCCACGGTTTGAGCATCGTGGCGTGCCCACAAGGTCGTACGATGACTGTAGACGGCGGGCCCGGGTGGCCGATGACGTCGAGTGTCGTTCCTCTTTTTTGACGAGGGCCGGCACGAGGCTCGGTAGCCTCGTGGCTCAGAGGCGGAGATGCCTGTCTCGACGGGGAGGTTCTGATGAAGTTCGGTGCGATGTTCGGTGCGGTGGCTGCGGCGGCCGTGATGATGGCGGCGGCCCCGGCGCGGGCAGGCCTCGACTTCACGGACGAGGTCGCGGTGCAGTCCGCGACCGACGGCGTCCAGCTCAACGGCACGCCGGCGGGCTCCTTCTCGCCGTTGACGTTGCCCGACGGCTTCGAGGGTGGCGCGGACCGTCTCACGGTCTCGCTCAGCAGTCCCATCGCTCCCATCCAGCGCGTCGTGCTGGACTTCACCTACGACGACGCCTTCAACGGAACGACGGGTTTCGACTACTCGTACGCCAATGGCGACGGTGACTACGACCTCGTCGTGCAACTCGGGACGATCACGCTCGACGGCAACGGTGGCGCGCTCAGCCTCGACGGGATCTCCTTCCGCGAGGGTGTGACGGGCGTCTTCTCCGATACGTATGCGATCAACCAGAACCTGACCGCGCTCGATGGCAACAAGGTGCTGTACATCGACATCCCCGAGTCCGCCATCGCGGTGAGCCAGCGCGACGTCGTCGATCTCGTGCGCCTCGAGTTCACGATGCTCGGTCCGAACACGCAGTTCGGCATCAGTGCGGTCGCGAACCCCGAGCCGACGACGATCGCGCTGTTCGGCCTCGGGCTGCTCGGGCTGGCCGGCGCCGTGCGGCGCCGCAAGAAGCGCATCGCCGCCGACAGCAACTGAGGCGCTGGGCGGGTGCCGGCCGGGTGAGAGGGCGCTCCCGTTGTTCATGGGAACACCCTTCGAGCCCGCAGTCCGGAACTCGATTGCCGTCCGGGGGCCGAAGCTGAGCGACCCGCACGCCGACGCATCTGATCTCGGCCACGTCACGCAACATCGCGCGTTCCTCGTCGCTGCCGTTTGCGTGGTCGTGGCGTACGTCGCGCTCTTCCAGCCGATCATCTGGCTGCGCGTGACGCAGTACGCCGACGATCCGCGCTACTCGCACTGCCTGCTGCTGCCGGTCGTGAGCGTGCTCTGGATCTACGACCGCTGGCACGTGCTGCGCCGGCAGCCGGCCACGGCGTCGCGCGTGGGCCTCGCCGTGCTCGTGCTGGGCGTCCTCCTCTTCGTGTACTCGCGACTCCTGCACATCAATGTCGCGCAGCACGTCGCTGCGCTGATCGTGCTCACGGGAATCGTCTGGGCTGCGTTCGGGCGCACCCTCCTGCGCACGCTCGCGTTCCCGCTCGCGTACCTCGTGCTCACGATCCCACTGCCGACGGCCTGGGACGACGCCCTGACGCAGCCGCTGCAGACCGTGGCGACGGTCATCGCGGAGGGCTCCTTCGACGCCTTCGGATGGGTCGTCGTGCGCCAGGGAAACGTGCTGCAACTCCCCGGTCTGAAGCTCCTCGTCGAGGAGCAGTGCTCTGGAGCGCACAGCCTGTACGCGCTGTTCTCGCTCTCCGTGGCATGGGTCGCGTTCGTGCCGCGGCCCGTCTGGCTGCGATTCGCGCTCGTCTTCGTCTCGGTGCCCGTGGCCATGCTCGCCAACGCGATCCGCGTCACGGGGACGGGCGTGCTGGCGTACAAGCTCGACCCCTCCTACGCGACCGGCCTCTCGCACCAGGCGGCAGGCGTCGTCGTCTTCGCGATCGGGCTCGGTCTGTTCCTGCTCGTCGATTGGTGCCTGCGACCGGACGAACCCATGGCCCGCGATGCCGACCACGGCTGAACGCCCGCTGCGCGTCGCGGTGCTGTCCGAACTGCCGACGCCGTACCGCTGGCCGCTGTTCCAAAGGGTCGCCGCGCGGGAGGGACTCGACCTGACCGTCATGTTCTACGCGCGCGCCGAGGCGGACCGCGATTGGGCACTCACGGTCCACGGCTCACGCGACGTGAACGTCGAGTTCCTGCCCGGGCGCGCGTTCCACGTTCGCCGCCGGCGCTCGCTCTTCTTTCACTGGAATCCCGGCATCCGCGGCCGGCTGCGCGGCGGGGGCTTCGACGTCGTCGTCATTCCCGGGTGGTCGATGCCGACGAGCGTGGCCGCGATCTGGACATGTCGGCGCGCCCGCATCCCGTACGTGATCTTCAGCGAGACGAACGACCTGTCGCCGCGCCCGGCGTGGCTGCGGGCGCTCAAGCGCGTCGTGCTGCGACCGATCGTCGGCGGCGCTTCGGCGTGGCTCGCCACCGGTTCGATGTCGGCGCGGTTCCTGGAACGCCATGGCGCGCGCCCGGATCGTATCCAGCGCTTTGCGAACACGCCCGACGTGGACGCACTGTGTGCGGCGGTCGATGCACAGCGCGCGCGGCGCGCGGCGACGCGCGCGGCGCTGGGAGTCCCTGATGACGCCGTGCTCGCCGTGTTCGTCGGCCGCCTGATCGGGGCCAAGGGCGTCGTCACGCTCGTCGAGGCCCAGGCGCTCGTCGAGGCCGCCGGCTGCCCGCTCTGGACGCTCGTCGTGGGCGATGGCGTCGAGCGCGATTCCCTCCGTGCGCGCGTGGAGGAACTTAGCATCGAGTGCATGGTGTTCGCCGGAGTGCGCCGACCGAACGAGCTGCCCGGACTCTGGGCGGCGGCGGACCTCTTCGTGTTGCCCTCGCTGCACGAGCCGTGGGGTGTTGTGGTCAACGAGGCCATGGCCGCCGGGCTGCCGGTGATCCTCTCCGATCGCGTCGGTGCCGGTCCCGATCTGCTCGTCGAGGGGGTGACGGGCCGCGGTTTCCGGGCCGGCGAGCCGGCGGAGCTGGCGCGCGCGATGATCGCTCTCTGCGATCCCGGCGTCCGCCGTGAGATGGGACCGGCGGCACGATGCCGCGCGCGGGAGTGGGGCTACGGGCCGAGCATCGACGGCTTCGAGTCCGCCGTGCGCGCCGCGGTGGCTGCCGGGCGATGACGCCACGGATCGCCCTCCTGATCGCGGCCGCCGTGATGGGCGTCGCCGTGCCCGTGTCGTTCTCAGTGGGCGACGCGGTCGATCTCCTGCGCGGGACGACGCACCTCGAGCGGCCGCTGAAGGTCGCGATCCCGCGCAGTCGCGGCGGCTGGACGACCATCGAGGACGACGAACTGCGCGAGTACGAACTGGAGGTCACGAAGGTCGATGACTACGTCTCGCGGCTGTACGAGGGGCCGGACGGGGAGCGCGTGCTGCTCTACATCGCGTACCACGGCAACAAGCAGCGTGGGCTCGCGACCTACTACCACAATGCGACGGTCTGCTACCCGTCCGCGGGGTGGGAACTCGTGAGCGAGCGGTTCCAGGACATCACTCTCCACGACGCGGCGAAGCACGTGCCGACATGTCGCTACACGTTCTCGCGCGACGGCGAGGAACTGTCCGTGCTCACGTTCTTCCAGGTGGACGACGAGTTGCTCGACCAGAGCCCGCGCAACAAGCCGCTCTGGCTCGTGGCAGAGAAACTCACCCCGAAGTTCGACGATTCGCCCGGCACGTTCGTGCAGGTGCAGGTCGTGGTGGCCATCGACGGCGATCCGATGGAGGCCGCGGCGATCCAGGAGCGCTTCTTGCAGACCTTCGGCACCGCCATCTTCCAGGCCTTCCCATGACATCGACTCCCGTCCGCCGTCGCCGTTCCCCGCTGACGAGGCGCCCGGTGCGCATCGCGATCCTCGTCGCGATCCTGGTCGTGGCGGCCGTCACGGTCGCGCGCGTCACGTGGATGCGCGGCGCCGGTCGCGAGCGTTGGCGGCTGCACGACGAGGCGCTCGTGCTGTTCGAGGCCGAACGCTACGACGAGGCGGCTGCCGCGTACCGGCGCCTCATCGCGGAGCGGCCCGGCGACCGGATCGCTCGTTTCAACCTGGGCCTCTGTCTGGTGCGATCCGGGGACGCGTCCGGTTGGGCCGAGATCGAGGCCGTGGCCGCCGCGGATCCGGGCTTCGACGACGCCCAGGTGTTGCTCGCCGACCGCGCCGCGCAGCAGGGTGATCGCACGGGCGCCGTTCGTCGCCTGCGCGCCGCGCTCGAGTACCCCCCCGAACCCCCGGGAGCGCGCCTGCGGCTTGCGCGTCTGCTGCTCGCGATGGGCCGCCGCGGCGCGGCCATGCGGCACCTGCGCCAGATCGTGGACAGCAGTCGCGGCGCCGCGCTCGACCGCGCGTCCGCGGCGGTGTCCCTGGCGCGCGAGTACGGGCGCCAGGCGGATCTCCACCGCAGTCCGGCCGATGAACGCGCGCGTGAGCGACGGGCCTACGGCGTGGCACTGCGGACGATCGCCACCGCGGGCGTGCTCGACGACCCGCCGGAGGACTGGGATGACGCCGCGGCCACCCTGGGCGCGCTGCGCCCCCGTGCCCTGGCGGCGCTCGGGCGGAGCGAGGAGGCTCTCGGCGCGATCGAGGTGGTGCTGCGTGCGCCGCTGGCATCCGGGACGCGCGCGGGGCTGCACGTCCTCCGGGCGCAACTGCACTGGTTCGAGGGCGATGCGCAGCGCGCGGAGGACGAGCTGCGAGCGGCGCTCGAGGGCGACGGTGCACCGGACGCCGCGGTGTTCCTGGCTGCGGCGGACCTCTACGAGTCGCGCGGTTTCCGGGAGCGCGCCGCCGCCGTGCTCGAGCGCGGGCTCGCGGCTCATGCCGACGACGAGGTGATTCGCCTCTCGCTGGCGCGCGCGTTGTTCCTCACAGGGCGTGCCGACGAGTCCGATTCCGTGCTGCGGGCCGGGGCCGAGGTGCCGGAGTCGGATGCGGCGCTGCTGTTCCTCGCCGATCTGCGCCGCTATCGCGGGGAGTGGCTGGAGGCGCGGCGCGCCTACGAGATCCTCGCTGAGCGGCGGCCCCGTCGCCTCGACGTTGCGCTGCGCATCGCCGGCCTCGATGCCCGCCTCGCCGCGGCCGGCGACGGGCCGGCCGGCGCGGCGTACGCCGAGCTCGAGCGACGCGCGCAGGCTGCACTCGACGTGGACGCCGACGACCCCGAGGCGCTGCTGGCACTGGCGCGCGCTCGCCTGTTGCGCGCCCCCCCGGGCTCCGATGCGGCCGTGCGCCCCGTCCTCGAGGGGGTGCGCGACCTGTTGAAGCGCGCCATCGACACGGACCCCCTGGCATTCGAGGCGCACGTCGTGCTGGCCCACGTGCAGATGCGGCTCGGTGCGTATGACGAGGCCGCGGTCGGGCTCGAGCGCGTGCTCGCGGCGCTGCCCGTCGAGCGTCCCCGGCTGCGCGTCCTGCTCTCGGAGGCCTACATCGGGCTCGGGGCGCCCGAGCGCGCGCTCGCCGAGGCGCTGCGCGCGGCCGAGGGACTGCGTGGTGACCGCCGCGCACTGCTGGCGATCGTCGCCGCCGCGGAGATCGCCGGTGACCGCGAGGCGACGCAGGACGCGCTCGAGCGATTGGTGGTTCTCGAGCCGGACGAACTGTCGCACCGGCTCGAACTGGCGTACCTGTTCGTCGATGCAGGCCGGATCACGCGTGCGGGAGCGTGCTTCGCCGAGGCGGAGCGCATCGCAGCGGCGATCCCGGACGAAGAGGCGCGCGCGACGGAACTGCAACGCATCGCCGACGTGCGCGCCGAGGCGTTCCTGCGCCGCGGCGACGTCGCGGGCGCGCAACGCGCGTTCGATGCCCTTCTCGAGCGCTACCCTGACCGCGCCGCCGCGCGCGTCGCGCTTGGGCGTTTCCTGCGCGCCACGGGCCGCGCCGAGGAGGCCGAGGCGGCGTTCCAGGCTGCACTCGTGCTGGCCCCGGACTCCCTGCTGCCGCGCCGTGCGCTCGTCGATCTGTGGGCCGATCGAGGGGAACTGACACCCGCGCTGCGGGACCTGGTGGGCCGCATGCGCGTGCTCGGCGGCGACGAGCCGCTCGTGCTGTACGCGGAAGGACGACTCGCGGCGCTCCAGGGCGATCTGCGCGTGGCGCGCGAGAAACTCAGCGCCTGCGCCGTGGCCCTCGCGGACGACGCCGACGCGCAGTTCGCGCTGGGCGTCGTGCTGTCGCGAGCAGGCGCACTCGAGGACGCCGTCGCGGCCCTGACGCGGGCGAGCGGGCTCGCGCCGCGGAGCGTTCGCGCGCGGGATGCGCTGGCGCGGGCGCGCTTTGCGTTCGCGCGCGAGATGGCGAGGCTCGGTCGTCTCCACACCGCCCGCGGTCTGATGGAAGGCGCCGTCCGCGGCGACCCCGAGGCTGCGGCGCCGCGGCGTGCACTGGCGGAACTGCTGCGCCTGACGGCGAGCGTCGAAGTCAGTGAGCCGGAGATCCGGGCCATGCTGCGCCGCGATCCGAAGGACGTCGTCATCCGGCGCATGCTGGCGATCGCGTTGCTGAAGAAGGGCGACTTCGAAGGCGCGGCGCGAGAGTTCGAGAGGGTCGGTGAGCAGGCACCGGACGACTGGACGGTCTGGTCGGCGCTCAGCTTCGCCCGCCTGCGCATGGGCGACGTCGAGGCGGCGGCGCGTTTCGCGGAACGCGCCCGCGCGGCAGCGCCCGACGCCCCGCAGTCGCTCGCGCCGACTCTCCAGCTGCTCACGGAGACGGGGCGCAGCGCCGAGGGGCGCAGGCTGCTCGACGCGGCGATCGCCGCGGAGACCGTCGATGCGTCGTACTTCCTGCTCATGCGCGGCATCCTGAACGCTCGCGAGGAGCGCTACGACGACGTGGTCACGGACGTGTCCGCGGCTCTGGAACTCGCGCCGTCGATGACACGCGCGGCGCACCTCGGCGTCTACGCCCTGCGCTACGGTCTGCGCTCGCCGGACCGCGCGGCGGCCTTCGCGAGGGCCTGCGCCGACCGCGCGCCCGACGTCGCCGAGTACGCTTTTCTCGTGGGCTGGCTGGCTTCGGACGCCGGCGACGGCGGCGCGGCACTGGCGTCGCTGCGGCCCCTGGCGGAGGCGGATCCTCCGCACCAGCCGGCCCTCGAGTCCGTGGCGCTGATCCTGATGCGCCAGGGCGCCAACGCCGACGCGCGCGAAGTGCTCGATCGCGGACTCGCCGTCAATCCCGAGAATCCCAACTTCCACTACCTGCGGGCGCAGTCACTGCTCGCGGACGCCGTGGCTGCCGGCGACGCGGAGGTGCGCGGCAGCACCCGCGGCGCCGTCATCGCCGCGCTCGAGCGCACGTTGGAGCTCGCACCGCGCCACCACACCGCGCGCAACAACCTCGCCTTCCTCCTCGCCACCGACGAGGGGCGGCTGCCGGACGCGCTCGAGCATGCGCTCCGGGCCACCAAGGAGGCGCCGGACCATGCGTCGTACTTCGACACCCTCGGCACGATCCAGATGCGCATGGGGCGCATCGATGCGGCGGTCGTCAGTTTCCGCAGGGCGCTCGAGATCCTGACCGAGGCGCGCGCCGTGCTGGACCTTCCGGATGCGATGGTGGTCGTCTCCGAGCCCGGCCGGGCCGAGCGTCTGCGGCGGAGATTCGATCGCCAGGAGGCCGAGGTCCGCCGCCACTACGACGAGGCGCTCCGGCAGCGATGACCTGCTCGGCGCGTCGCCGCGTGCGCTGACGCTCGCGGTATCCGTGGGGCGGTCCGCCGGAGCCGCTACGATCCGGCGTGCCGGAGCGTGGGTCCGGCGGGAGGGCTCTTCGTTGAAGCAGGTTCTGCAAGCCGCCGGAGGCGGGCGTACGCGCGTCGCCGATGTTCCGCCACCCGGTGTGCGCCGCGGCGGCGCCCTCGTGCGCACGGAGTGGTCGCTCATCTCCGCCGGAACGGAGCGGCTCGTCATCGACCTGGCGACGAAGTCACTCGTCGGCAAGGCACGAGCGCGCCCGGACCTCGTCAAGAAGACGCTCGAGAAACTGCGCCGCGAGGGCCTCGTCGCGACGTACCGCGCCGTCTCCGGGCGGCTCGCCGGTGACGTGCCGCTGGGGTACAGCGCCGCGGGGCGTGTGATCGAGGTCGGCGAGGGCGCCCACGGCGTCGGCGTGGGCGATCTCGTGGCGTGCGCGGGCGCCGGCTATGCCAATCACGCCGAAGTCATCGCCGTGCCCGTGAATCTGCTGGCGCGGGTCCCCCAGGGGCTCGACGCGAGGCGTGCCTGCGCCGCGACGCTCGGCGCCATCGCGCTGCACGGCGTGCGCGTGGCCGACGTGCGGCTCGGCGAGGTCGTCGTCGTGATCGGACTGGGACTGCTCGGACAGCTCGCCGTGCAGTTCCTGCGTGCGTCGGGCGCCCGCGTGGTCGCCATCGACCTGGACCCCGCTCGCGCGGAGCTGGCGCGGGACCTCGGCGCCGAGGCCGTCGTCTGCGGCGGCGATCCCGACGCCGTGGTGCGCGGCCTGACCGATGGCCACGGCGCCGACGCCGCCGTCGTCTGCGCCGGCTCGGAGTCGAGCGAGCCGCTGGCGCTCGCCGCCTCGCTGTGCCGCCGCCGGGGCGTCGTCACGCTCGTGGGCGCGACGGGCATGGAACTCGACCGCCGCGTCTTCTACGCCAACGAGCTGTCGTTGCGCATGAGCACCTCGTACGGGCCCGGCCGCTACGACGCGCAGTACGAAGAGAAGGGCATCGACTACCCCTATCCCTACGTGCGCTGGACGGAGGGGCGCAACCTGCGGGCAGTGATGGAGCTCGTCGCCGCCGGCGACGTGCGCCTCGAGCCGCTGCTCTCGCACGAGTTCGCCATCGACGAGGCCGAACAGGCGTACTAGCTGGTCACCGGCGAGCGCCGCGAGCCGTTCATGGGCATCCTCCTGCGCTACGACACCGAACGCGCGGTGGCCGTGCCCCGCGGCGCCGCCGCGAGCGCGTCCCCCGGCGCGCGCGTCGGGCTGCTCGGTGCCGGGCTGTTCGCCACCGCCGTGCTGTTGCCCGCGCTGCGTTCGGCCGGCGCGGCGTTCACGGCCGTCGCGACGGCGAGCGGCGCCAGTGCCGAGGCCGTCGCCCGCACGTTCGGCTTCACGCGTGTCGCCGCCTCCGCCACCGAGGTCGTCACGGCGGACGACATCGACGCCGTCGTGATCGCCACGCGACACGACAGCCACGCGCCGCTCGTCGCGGCGGCCCTGCGCGCCGCCAAGCCGTGCTTCGTGGAGAAACCGCTCGCGATCACGGAGGACGGCCTCGCGGACGTGCTCGCAGCCATGGAGGAGAGGCCCGGACTCGTCTGCGTGGGCTTCAACCGACGCTTCGCCCCGGGCGTGGTCGCACTTCACGCGCGGCTCGCATCGCGAACGTCGCCCTTCCACGTGCGCTACCGCGTCAACGCCGGGCGCATGCCCGAGGGCCACTGGACGCTTGACGCCGACGTCGGTGGGGGACGCGTGCTCGGCGAGGTCTGTCACTTCGTGGACCTGATCTCGTTCCTCGCGGGCGCCGCCGTCGTGCGCGTGCAGTGCGAGGCGGCGCCGGGTGACGGCATCGCCGCGACCCTGCGCCTGCGCGACGGCTCGACGGCGACGCTGGACTACCTCTGCAACGGGGCGTCGTCGATCCCCAAGGAGCACCTCGACCTGCACTGGGAGGGCACGTCCTTCGTCCTCGACGACTTCCGCGAACTGACGGAGCACGGAGGCGGGAAGCCGCAGCGGCTCTGGCGCGGCGCGCAGGACAAGGGGCACGGTGCCGAGATCGCCGCGTGGCTGGATGCCGTGCGGGCCGGAAGCGAGTCCCCGGTGCCGTTCGACGAGGCCGTCGGGGCGACCCGGACCACGTTCGCGATGCTGCGGGCGCTGCGCACGGGCCGGGCGGTGGACCCCGGCGCGTGAACGGTCTGCTCTCCCGGATCGCTCGCGACCTGCGCACGGCGTCGCACATTCCGACGCCGCAACTGCTCCAGCGGCTCCGTCTCCTCGGACGGCGGCGGCTCTACGCGGCGTTCCCCGCGTGGCCGCTCCGCACGGCATTGCGGCGGGCGCCGGGAGTGCGTGCGCGCGAGGTTCTGCCGCGTGTCCCCGCGGCGCTCTCGTCGCGTGGTTCACCGGACGCGATCGCCGCCCGCGCCGAGGCCGCTGCGGCGGGCGCGTTCACGCACATCGGCACGACGCGCTCGTACCCGCGCGGGATCGACTGGCACGATGCCACCGTCTCGCCCCTGTGGTCGTACCAGATGCAGTACCTCGGCGCCGTCCTGGACATGGCGCTCGTCGGCGCCGCCGACGAGGCGGCCGCCCATCTCACGTCGTGGCGCGCCGCGTTCGAGAAGGGCTGGGACCCCGTGGCGTGGCACCCGTACCCGGCGTAGCTGCGTCTCGTGAACCTGTGCCTCGCCGCGGGCGCGCTGGGTGGGTTCGGTGCGCTCGGCTCGGGCGTCGCGCGACTCGTGGCGCTCCACGCACGCTATGTCGAGGCCCACCTCGAGCGTGACGTCCGCGGCAATCACCTGCTCGAGAACCTCGTGGCGCTGCTCGTCGCGGCGCGCTACGTGGACGGGAGCGTGGACGGCGGCGGGCGCGCGGCGCTGGCGCTGCTGCGCGAGGAGCTCGCCGAGCAGATCCCGGCGGACGGCATGCACTTCGAGCGCGCGCCGATGTACCACGCCGTCGTGATGCAGCGTCTCGGCATCCTGACCCACGTCGTCGAGGATGCGCGCACCCTTCGCATCGTGCAGGACACTCTGCGGCGCATGGCGCGGCGGCTGGCGTGGCTGCGCTGCCCGGACGGCGGAATCCCGCTGCTCGGCGACAGCGCCCGTGACTTCGCGCCCTCCGTGGACACGCTGCTCGCGACCTGCCCCGTGGGGCCGTCGTCGTCGTGTGCGTCGGCGCCGTGTGAGTCGCCGCCGCCCGGCGTGTCATCGGCCCCGGACGCCGGTCTGCACGCCCTGCGCGACGGCCTGCTCTGGTGCCTGTTCGACGCCGGCGCCGTCTGCCCCGAGTATCTCCCGGCCCACGGGCAGGCCGACACCCTGTCCGTCGAGGTCTGGGTGGGGGATGCCTGCGTCGTCACCGATCCCGGCCTGCACGAGTACACGGGCGCGGAGCGCGCCTGGGGGCGGTCGTCACGCGCCCACAGCACGATCACGGTCGATGACCGGGACTCGTCCGAGGTCTACGGCAGCTTCCGCGTCGGTGGACGCGAGACGTTGGAGCGTGTGGTCGTCGATGACACGTCGATCACGGCGACGCTGCGTCCGTGGGGCGGCCGCGCACGCCTGACGCGGCGCGTGTCGCTGCCGGGAGGCGGCGTGCTGCGGCTCGACGACACGGCGCGCGCGCCGCCCGGGAGTGTCGTGCGCGC
Source organism: Planctomycetota bacterium (assembly GCA_024277065.1). Classification (GTDB taxonomy): domain Bacteria; phylum Planctomycetota; class JAJSAM01; order JAJSAM01; family JAJVHW01; genus JAJRPF01. Next base: position 1,106 of record JAJRVY010000042.1, on the reverse strand, counting down.
GCGACTGCACCTGCACCCGGACGTTGCGGTCGTCGGCGGCGAGGCGACGGACGTGCTCCGGCTCCGCGTGGCGGGGCGCGACGTGACGGTCCGGGCGTCGGGTCCGCTGGCGCTCGAGCGCGGACGCTGTTCACACCGTCTCGGCGAGATCCGGGAGACGCGGATCGTGGTGCTCGTCCTCGAACGCGACACGGCGGGCGTGGCGCGGGGCTGGTCGGAGATCGTGCCCGAGATCGTAACCGGGGCCGCAGCGTGAGGATCGTCTGGCTCTGCCACTACTTCGCGCCGGAGATCGGCGCGCCCCAGGCACGCCTGCTGGAGCTCTCGCGCATGTTCCGCGATGCGGGCCACGACGTCGCCGTCGTGACGTGCTTTGCGAACCACCCGACCGGTGTTCTGCGTGACGAGGACCGCGGTGTGTGGTCACGGCGCGACGAGATGGACGGCATCGCGGTGTACCGTTGCCGCTCGTACGTGACGCCGAACAGCGGTTTCGTGAAGAAGACGCTGGCGCACCTGTCGTTCATGCTGACGGGACTGCGCGGCCTGTCCCGCGCCGCGAAGGACGCACGTCCGGACGTCGTGATCGCGTCCAGCCCGACGTTCTTCAGCGTGATCACCGCGTGGTGGTGGTGCCGCTGGCGCGGCGTACCGTACGTGTTCGAGGTGCGTGACCTGTGGCCTGCCGTGTTCGTCGATCTCGGGGTGCTGCGCAGCCGCATGATCATCCGCGCCTTGGAGGCGCTCGAGATGTTCCTCTACCGGCGCGCGGCGCGTGTCGTGACGGTGACGCGCACGTTCGCGGATCACATCGCGCGTCGCGGCCTCGCCGCGCAGCGGCTCGCCGTGGTGACGAACGGTGTCGATGAGGTGCGCTTCACGTCCGGACCACGCGACAAGGGACTCGCGGCGCGCGAGGGGCTCGCGGGTCGCTTCGTCGTACTCTACCTGGGCGCCCACGGCATCAGTCACGCGCTGTCACGCGTGTTGGACGCGGCGCAACTCGTGCGTGACCTCGCCGACGTCCGCTTCGTGTCCGTCGGCGAGGGAGCGGAGAAGGCGCGGCTGCGCAAGGAGGCCGCCGCACGCGGGCTCACCAACGTGGT
>JAJRVY010000041.1 GCA_024277065.1 Planctomycetota bacterium | reverse complement strand
CGGACACGCAGCGCGACGGGGGCGTCCGCCCGCGGCACGGTGACGCGCAGCTCGCGCTCCGCGTCGCCGCGGCCCACCCGCTCGAGTGCCGTGCGCTCGAGTGCCACACGGGGCCGCAGCTCGTCCCGGCGCTCATCACCGACGCGCTCATCACCGACGCGCAGCCGCGCGGCGCCGAGCAGGGCCGCCCCCAGCCGCGCGGCGCCCAGCCGCTCGGCGCCCTCGCGGGGCACGCGCGCACGGAGCGTGCCCTCGCGCAGAGCCCCGTCGCGCGCCGCTCCGTCACGCTCGCGCTCGAGTTCGCGGTCGCGCCCCAGTTCCTCCTCGTCACGCGGCGGGCGGGGCGGCCGCTCAGGACACTCCGGGCGCGGCTCGCGGCATTGATCCGGGCGCTCCGCGCGCGCAGCGATCGCCCCTCGGCCACGGTGCCCTTTCTGCCGCGGCCCCCTTCGTGCCGAAGAGCAAGAGTGGGCACCAACTCCTCGACTCGTGACGCCCTGCGTCCCTACGACACCGTAGCGGCGGCGCAGCGCGCGCTGCCGCTGCTGCGCTCCATCGCGCGTGACGCGCACGCGACGTACGTGCGACTGCGCGGACGCCTGCGGGCACTCGACGAGGATCGCCCCGTCGAGCGCATCACGTGCGACACGATGCTCCCGGAGGACCTGCGCGAGGAGCTCGCCGAGTTGCACGGGCACATCTGCGAGTTGGCCGATCTCGGCGCACGGCTCGGGGATCCGGAGCGCGGGATCGTACTCCTCGATGCCGTCGTGAACGGCTGCCCGGGCTCACTCTGCTGGAAAATCGGCGAAGACGAGATCCGCTACTGGTACCCGCTCGGCGCCGGCTACGAGGAGCGCCGCCCGCTGCCCGCCGACTGATCGGTGACGGCACCGGCTGTACGCCCACGGACGCCGCCGGCAACGGGCGCCGCGCGTCGAAGTCGAGCCTGGAAAGCAATTTGTGTGCATTTGCTTTTCGCTTTACAGGCCCCGGCGCCCGTCTACGATGGTGGTTTTGCCCCGGCACAATAGCGGAAAGTGCAACCCGAACAGGCCACGGGAAGGTCCCGATGAGCCTGCGAGAGATGGCGCCTGCGGACGGATGTCCGAGACTAGTTCGAGACTACGCAGGTGACTTCGGGACCCGCCGCGTGCAAGAATGCGTGGGACCAGTTTCATGACCATGACAGCAGAAACCTCCTCCGAGATTCACGCCGCGCACGAAGACACGCGCAAGATCCTCGATCTCAGCATCTACTGGAAGACGCTGACATCGCAGTACTACGAGTTTCTGTCGAAGGTCGTCAGCGACCCGATCATGAAGCAGCGCTACCGCCTGATGGCGTCCGAGGAGCGCGACCACCGCAAGATCCTGCGCAAGTACCGCAAGGAACTCGTGGGCAGCAGCCAGATCAGCCTGGCGGGCGAGGACAAGAAGCGGCTGAAGGGCCGGTTCGTGTTCCTCGAGGTCAAGGACCGCTCGTCCATGGACGTCGCGGTGGACTGCATCCTCCGTGCGGAGCAGCAGTCGAACCGCTTCTTCAATCAGGCCTCGTCACGTATCGACAACCGGGAGGGGCGGATCTTCCTGCGCCTCCTGGCCGAAGAAGGGCTCATCCACCGCAGCATGGTGGAGGAGCTCATGGACTACGCGAACTCGCGTGAGATCCGATTCAGCAAGAACAGCGCCGCCATCGCGGCTGCCGCTCGCAGGTAGCGCGCCGGGCTCCCCCGCCCGGACCTACGTGAGTGGTGACCGCGTCCGGTGTGTGCCGGGGACGGAGACAGGAGGCTGGGATGGAAGGGTATTGCGTCAAGTGCCGTGCGAAGAGCGAGATGATCGACGCCACGGAAGTGACGATGAAGAACGGCAAGAAGGCCATGAAGGGGAAGTGCAGCAAGTGCGGCACGGGCATGTTCAAGATCATGCCCTCGAAGAAGAGCTAGTCGGTCAGCCCGACCTCGTTCGCGATCGCCCCTGATACCTGACAGGCCACCAGAGGGCACGTGCAGACGCGTGCGTGGTGGCCTGTCGTGGTTCTGCGCGTGACCGCGCGCGTGACGCCGAGGAGGACGAGGCGCCGGCGCGGCGCGGCGCTTCAGCGCGCGGCGGAGCGCCGGCGGGCAACGGTGCCGCCGCGAACGGCCGCGATGGGCCGCAGCGCGAAGCTGTGCGGGAAGTAGCGGCCGGGGCACTCCGTCTGGCGGAAGTCGCGGTGCAGCCGCAGGTTCTGCGGCGGGATCTCGCAGTACGCGCTGAGGAAGTCGCACAGCCGCCGCAGCGCGGCCATCTGGGCCGCCGTGGGGCTGGTCTTGCTGAAGTCACCGACCAGGCAGATACCGATGCCGCGCTGGTTCATCAGGTCGTTGCCGGCGTGGGCACCCTCGCGCTGTTTCGTCCAGCGGAAGCCGACCTCGATCCGGCCGTCGGGGGACTTGTTCCCGTTGCCGATCACGAAGTGATACCCGAGGCCGTCCCAGCCGCGGGCGAGGTGCGCCTTGTTGAACGCCGCGGCGTTGCCGGCCGGAGTGGCGCTGTGATGGATGACGATGTACTGCCAGGGCCGCCGCAAGGGCACGCCCCATGCCAGTCGCTCCCGCGCGGAGACGCGCGCCACGGCGGACGAGGCCGACGCCGACGCCGGGCGTCGCCGCCCGGGCGCCGGCGGGAGATCCTCGATGCTGAGCCGGCGGCCGGTTCCGGACGCAGCAGCCCCGCCCGCCGCGCTGCCGCGAAACGCCCCGACAGCGGACCGCGACGTGCCGACGCGGATGCCCTGCTGCCACATGCCGCGCAGGATCGCGGCATCGGCCGCGGAGATCATGAGATCGTCGCTGCCCTGCGGCGCAAGGCGCTCGCTCAGCGTGTGACGCACGCCCCGCACGGTCGCGATGCTGCTGCCGGGGAAGAGCGCGATGCGATCCTCGAAGCCCGACTCGAGGTACACCGGGCCGTCCACGGTCGGCCGCGGCGGGCGCAGGCCGAGCGAGTCCGCAAGCGCGCGCGCCGTGATCGGCGGGGCGACCTCGCCGATCGCAGACGTCGCGGCGGCGTCCGACGCACAACCGGCGACGGTGAGCCCGCCCAGAGCGAGAGCGACGGCGCAGACCGCAGCCCGGGCGCGGCCCGCCGTGTCCCCCGTCGCGCCACCCGTGCTCTTGACCGCGGCGCGGGGCAGGGACGGGGGCCGACCGCGCAGGTCCCGAGACCGCATGCTCCGACGCTGCATCGCCCCTCCGTGTACGCGGTCCGTCAGCCTCGATTGCGATCTCGCTCGCTGCTCCTCGTCGCGCGGCGGCCCGCCGCACAGCGACGAACGACGGCGCGCCGCGGTGGGGTCACGAGACGGAGACGGCGGTCGGCAGGACGGCCCTCAGAGAACCCGCCCCACCGGACCGCCTCGAACCACGACATCATGCGGTCATTTCTTCGAACGCCACATATTGTGGTGATTTGGTGCCTCACGTCAAGACCGTTCGTGGATTGCCGTTGCGCGCGCCCCCCGCACCGCCCCGGGCTTTCCACAGCGGTGGATGCGGTGCTTTGCCGAAAAAAGTTCACCGGCACCTCCCGAGCCCGCGGCGCGAGCGCCGGGGACGGCCGAGAATCGCGCGCGGTGGAGAACGCGGACTGCGGAACAACGGAAGCCGCGGCGCGCAACGCACTTATGCAGTCGGCGCTGCGAAGACGCCTTTACACAGGCTTTCAACAGTGTCTTGTGGACTGTCTCTGTGGATGGTTTTGGCGTTTGACGCGGTGCGCGAGACTGCCTAGTTTCTCTCTCGGTTGGGCGAGGCAGGCCAGGCCGGACCTGCTCGACCGAAATGGCTCTTTGAGATCCTGATCGTGAAGGAGGGGCGCCGCGGAGCGGACGCCGGAGACCTCGGGCAACCGAGGAGGACGGCGCGAGCGAAACGGGGCTCGAAGGAGAGGTGCCCGAAAGGGCACGGCTCCGGAAACCTCCGAGCCCGCGTGGTGTGCCGGCACCGCGCGGGAGATTTACGTATCGGGAGGCGCCGGAGGCGTCTCGTCGATGCAGACAGCCCCCAACGGAGGCCCGGGTCTCACGACTCGGCCGCCGAGGGAGCGGGTCGGTGCTCGCAGCATCGGCCGCGAAGGCACGGTCTTCGTCAAGCGGCTCGCCCTCACGGGCGTGCCGGGCGACGAGGCCTCGACGGACTGGTTGGCCAGGCAACTGGCCGGCCGCGAAGTCGGGGCACCGGGGACTCGCTGCGTCAGCTTGCTGGCGTACGGACGACCGGGTGATCGAGTCGGAACGGCGGGCGCGAACGGCGTCGGCAGCAGAGGCTTCGGTCTCGGCACCGCGAACTCGGTGGAGCACTTTCCGCGGGAGGTTCCGCCCCGGCAGGCACGGTGCACCCTCGGGTGCAGCGGGCCGCCGGAAAGCGTGGCGATGGGCGCATTGCCTCGAAGCGTCAGGTCCAGTGTTCCTCAGAGTACGAGACCGGGTCGCAGCGAGCGCGACGTGTTCGCCGCTTGGTAGCAAGTGGCAAACCACGCCGGAAGGTCGGAGCGGACAAGAAACCCCATGAGTGGCAGCGGTTCTCGAGACCGCAACGTGGCAGAGGAGCAAACCGCCGAGGGAGTGAGAAACTCCGCGGGCGGAACGTGCCGGGTGAGGCAAGCCCGGGTTGAGCGGACTCTGTCACCGATGTCGCTGAAGGGGCGCCGAACCCCACGAGGGGAACCGGGGACCTCGGTCCCTGGTCGGCGGCGAGGCTCGTACCCTGAGAGGGCGGCCCAAGCCTGTGGGAGCCGCTCGGATGCTTGCGTCCGGGCCGGCCGGACGGCGAAAAACCTCGAGGTCGCGCGAACGACGAGGAGGGAGCGGCGAACCAGTGAGCCGCTACGACGTCCGGAGAGGAACTCCGCGAGGCGGGTGAACCCTGCGAGGGTCGATCGGGAGGCAATGCACCGCAAGGTGCGGCGCCGAGCGATGGGCCACGCTGATCGGAAACCCCTGAAGGGGCGCATCGGCCAGGCTTGCGCGCCCAACCACATCCGGCATCGTGGCCCGCGGATCCCATCGGATCCGCGGGCTGCTGCGATTCCGGGGGCACCGGGCACGCCCCACACCGCAAGTGCACACCGGGAACGCTGAGCATGCCCCGCAGACCGTCGCCGGCGCCGGACGGCTGTCGGCCGCGCCCCGTAACCTGACGACATGATGCTCGCCACCGCGCTCCCCGTGGATCACATCATCGCGCCCCTGACGGCAAAGGAGCGCGTCGCGGCCATCGACGAGCTGCTCGCGGGCCTGTTGCCGGACGACGCGATGCCAGTGGACGCGATGCCGGTGGACGCGATGCCGGTGGACGGGCTACTGGGGCGCGTGCGCGACGCGGTCCTCGCCCGCGAGGACGAGCTGACCACCGGCATCGGCGGCGGCGTGGCCATCCCGCACGCGCGCGTCGAGGGTGTCCCGGCACCGCTCCTCGCACTCGGCATCGCGCCGGGCGGCATCGACTTCACCGCCATCGACGGCGCCCCGGTGCACCTGGTGTTCCTGCTCGTGTCCGGCGCCGAACAGACCGGGCCGCACGTCGCGCTCCTGGCCGAGCTCTGCGCGCTGCTCAACGACACCGATCGGCGGGCGCGCCTCGCCGCCTGCGCAACCGCGGCCGCGGCGCGCGCGGTCCTGACCTGAGAGCAACGCGGCGCACGCGACGTCCTGCGCCGCCTGACGCCCGCAGCCGCGGGCCGGTTCGCGGGGCTGACCTTTGATCCGCAGGCGCCGGGCGGGGACACTGAGGGGCCGATGGACACCCAACTGCCCCCCCACGTGGATGCCGCCGTCACGGCGATCCGCGACGCCATGGCCTTCGTCGAGCGCCGCGCGATCAATCGCTCGGAGGTCATCCGCAAGATGTTCTGCGCGCTGCTCACGCGCGAGCACGTCCTGCTCGCGGCGCGCACGGGGGTCGGCAAGTCCCTCCTCGCGAACCAGATCTTCGCCATGTTCGAGGGGGCGCGGATCTTCCGCATGCAGGCGTCCAAGGAGCAGCAGCCCGACACGTACTTCGGCGCGCTCGACCTCGAGGAGCTCAAGCGCGGGCGCATCATCCACAACACCGAGGGCTCCCTCGTCGATAGCGAGCTCGGGTTCATCGACGAGATCTTCGACGCCAACGACTACACGCTGCGCGCGCTGCTGACCACACTGAACGAGCGGCGCCTGGTGCGCGGCGTCCAGGACGTTCCGGCCAAGGTGCACACGGTCGTCGGCGCGGCCAACTACATCCGCGTCACCGAGGTCACCGAGGCGGTGCTCGACCGCTTCCTCTACAAGTCCGTCGTCGAGCCCGATCGTGCGCCGTTCTTCATGTACCGCATCTCGCAGCAGTTCGTGCTGCACCGCGGCGGCATCGCGAAGCCCGAGAAGAAGATCTCCTTCGCGACCCTACAGATGCTGTCGGAACTGATCCGCGGCCACGACCCCGAGTTCGAGGTCACGGTGCCGGCCGAGGTGATGTTCTTCACGAACCTCGTCCTGCGCCACTACGAGACGCTCCTGCGCCGCGCGCGGACGCAGCGCGCCAAGGAGGGCGGCGGCGGGCGGCCGGACTTCTACATCTCGCCCCGCACGCAGGCCAAGACGCTCGACGCGCTGCGCGCCATCGCCGTGATGAACCGTCGCCTCGAGGTCACGATCGACGATGTCGCCAAGATGCCCGTGCTGCTCTGCACGGCGGGCGTGCGCGAGGAGAAGGAGATCTTCGAGCGCGCGCACGAGACTCTCGCGAACCACTACACGGCCTCGCACGGCTTCGATCAACTCCACAACCTGCTCGAGCTGCAGGACGTGATCGACCGTGTGCAGGCGGACCCATCGCTGCTCGAGCAGCCCATCGCGCAACTCGCCGCGGCGCCGGTGCGGCGCTCGCTCCTCGCGTGGGCGAAGGACAAGCTCGGCATCGGCGAGACGGCGGCGGAGCACAATCGTCGTCTGCTGACCGAGTTCATCGAGGGCATCAACCCGCTCACCGACGAGATCCGTCTGCTCAAGATGCGGCTGCTCGAAGAGATCCACGCGATCTACAACCCGGAGGAAGGGTGGCGCTGACCGCCGCCGCGGAGCCGCCGGACCTCGCTGCGCCGTCGTACGCGGACTTCCTCGAGGAGATGGGGGAGCTCGGCCTTCTCGAGAACCTCGAGGATCTGCTCCCCGACGCCTTCAGCGCCGTATTCGAGATCGGCCGCGTCATCGCCGACCCGCGGTCCGCGCTCGGCGCGCAGCTCGCGAGCATGATGACGCTGGCACCCGCCGGCGAGCTGCCGCAGACGCAGGCATCGACGGACACCGAGGCGCAGATCGTCGAGGTGCCGGCCGGCGAGGAGTACGAGGCCGAGTTCATCCGCTCGTGGTCCGACGTCCGCTACGTCTACTCATGGCAATGGCTGCTGCCGGAGGAGGCGTTCATCCGCCACCTCGCCGCGCGCACGCTGTGGTTCCCGATGGCCAAGGCGCCGCGCATCCACGCCATCGAATCCGGCGAGGACGACTTCGATCCCAATCCCGCGAAACAGCGCGTCTACGTCCTCCTCGACACATCGCGCTCAATGGCGCTGCACCATCGCTTCGCCCTCGCCAAGGCCGCCGTGATGCGTTTCCTGCGCGAGAACCGCCGCGAACTGGGCGAGGTGTCGCTGCGCACGTTCGACGTGGACGTCGGCCCCCTGCGCACGGCGACGGACCGCGCCGGCTTCGACGGTCTGATGCGACGCATCGCGCGCCAGGTCACACTGGGCAACGGCACGTGCCTCGAGAAGGCGATCCTGACGGCGTGCGAGGACATCCACGAAGCGCACTCGCTCGCGGGCGCCGAGATCCTCGCCATCACCGACGGCGCGGCGCGCGTGCGCGCGGGCGTACTCCGCGAGGCGCTGGGGGACGGCATCCGGCTGCACATACTGAAGCTCGGACACGCCAAGGTCTACGCCTCCGACGCGTGGATCCGCGACCGCCTCGACTTCGACCAGGACGCCACGACGCGCCGCGGCCAGCGCATCATGCAGCTCCGCGAGCGCAAGCGGCTCATCGAGCTGAGCCTCGAGACGACGCACGACAACAACTTCCTCGCCGCGCTGCGCAAGGTCGAGATGGAGCAGGCGGAGATCGCCGCGGACCTCAAGCGCACGTTCGGCCACGAGATCGAGAAGGTCGCGCACCTCTTCATCGAGATCGAGGACCTCGACCCGGCCGAGGCGTTCCACCTGGACGACCGGCAGCTCGAGGCGCTCAAGGACCTGGTCCGGCGGCTGCTCGAGGAACTGGACTCCTCGCCCGCGCCCGCGGACGCGATGAAGAAGGCGGCACTCCTGATGTCGCACCTGCAGATGCTCGCCTCGGAGCAACGGGACGGTGTGGCACGCGACTTCCTGGAGAACCTGCGCAGCGCGCTCGAGCAGCACCTCGAGGACGCCATGCACGACCACGAAGACCGGGTGCTGGAAGGCGGACTGCTGTCACCGGGCGACCAGCGCGACCTGCGCGTGCTCCTGCACGGCGGCTCCCAGCGCGGCAGCTCCCTCTGGATGATCCTCCTGCGCTACTTCTACCGCACCTTCGCCAAGGCCCTGCGCCGCTGACCGCTGACACCGGGACCAGCCCCAACTCCGCCCTCAGCACGAGCCACGACCGCGGCGTCACGCCACGCCGGAGGGGTCGCGTGAGACCGCCCGCCGCCCGGCATCGACGTCCACGAACGACAGCACGATCCCGCCGATCACGAAGAACACGGCCACGGACCCGACGGCGACGCGCGTCGATCCCGTCACGTCGATCACCGACACGAACAGCAGCGGACCGAGCACGCCGGCGACGCGATCGCACACGGCGAATAGCCCGAAGAACTCCGCCGACCGCTCGCGCGGCACCATCGAGGCGTAGAGCGAGCGGCTGAGCGCCTGCGCGCCGCCCTGCACGAGCGCAATCAACCCGGCCAGCGCGAACAGGTGCCACTCCTCGCGCATGAACGCGCCGAGCAGGCAGGCGCCGACATACACGACGAGCGTGATGAGCACCGCCAGCTTGGGCCCGATGCGGCGCGCGATCCCACCGAACATCACCGCCGCCGGCACGCCGACGAACTGCGTCAAGAGGAGTGCCGCGATGATGGCCCCCTTGTCGAAGCGCAACTCGTCCGCATAGCGCGCCGCGAGGCGGAAGATCGTGCCGATGCCGTCGCCGTAGATGACGAACGCAATCAGCATCAGGAACGCGTTGCGGTAGAGGCGGAACGCGCGCACCGTCTGCCAGAGGCGCCCGACGCCGGCGACGATCGGGAGCCTCGTGAGTTCGTCCTCTCGTGCCGACCTCGGCGGCTCCGCAACGCGCCGGAACAGCGGGATCGCGAAGAGCAGCCACCACACTGCGACCGAGCAGAGCGAGATGCGCACCGGCAGCGTGGACCCTGGTTCCGCGCCGATCCACTCGGGATTCCTGATGAGCGCGAGTTGCACGGCGAGCAGCAGGCCGCCACCCAGGTAGCCCAGCGCGTACGCCGACGTCGAGAGGCGGTCCACCTCGCCCGGCCGCGCCACGTGCGGCAAGAGCGCGTCATAGAAGACCATCGTTCCCGCCGCGCCGATGTTGGCGCCGACGAAGAGCGCCGAGCCGAGCACCCAGTCGCCGACATCGACGAAGAACATCCCCGCGACGGAGCAGGTGCCCAGCGCCAGGAAACCGGCCAACCAGCGCTTGCGATTGCCCGAGAAGTCCGCCACCGCGCCCAGCAGAGGTGAGACGACGGCGATCGATCCGAGGGCGAGCCCCGTGATCAGACCGAAGTGCCGCGTCGTCTCCTGTCCCGTCATCGCGTCGCCGACGACGGTCCCGAAGTACACGGGGAACACCGCCGCGACGATGGTCGTGAAGAACGCCGAGTTGCCCCAGTCGTACATCGCCCACGCCCGCAGCTCCGGACGATGGAGCGCGAGCCGCTCGAGCAGCGGCGGGCGTGTCTGCGGCATGAGCCTGCGATGCTACGCGCAGCAGGTATGCTCGCTGCCATGCGCACGACTCGTTGCATGCGAGCTGCATTCCTGACCGCGTCCACGCTCCTCGCTGGCGGCTGCGTGACGCCCCTCGATCACCCGGTCGCCGGGGG
>JAJRVY010000356.1 GCA_024277065.1 Planctomycetota bacterium | reverse complement strand
GCGCGCGTCGCGCTGTCGGTCTTCCTCGTGGACGCGACGCCGTCGTGGGTCGCGGACGGCACCGACGCGCACGGCGATCCGCTGCCGGAGGGCGCCGTCGCGCGTCTCGGCACGGGCCGCCTCGTCGCCTACCCGCGCGGCGGCAACGTGCCGGTGTTCGCGCTGCGCGACGAGGGGCGCGTCATCGAGTACCCGCTGGGCGACGTGCTGCGGCGCTTCGACCTGGCGACGGGCGAGGAACTCGAGCGCCGGCCGTATCCCGTCGGTGAGTTCGTGTTCGAGTTGGCACTCTCGCAGGACCTGCGGCTCCGGGCCGCCCACTCTGCGGACGGCGCGCTGGGCATCCTGGACATCGCGAGCGGCGAGTCGCGCCGTGTCGCGGAGCCACAGGACGACGTGCGCCCGCGCGCCGGCTGCTTCAGCCACGATGGCACGACGCTCTGGTGCGTCTGGAAGCGCAAGGGCACGCCCGAGGAAATCGATGTGCGCCACAGCCGCCTGACGGCGATCGACGTCCGATCCGGCGCGGAGACGGCGCGCACCGAACTGGACGACGCGGCGTCGTGGTGGCTCGCGACGTCGTCGCCAGACGGCCGGTTCGTCGTCACGTCCACGCTCCTTGGCCGCGTGGAACTGCGTGACACCCGGACGCTGGCGGTGCGGCGCGTCATCGACGTGACGCCTGCCGGCGCCTACGGCCACTCGTTCGCGCCGGACGGAGAGCGCCTCGCGCTGCTCGTCGGTGGGACGTCCGTCTCGGTCGTGGACGTCGCCACGGGAGAGCGCAGCACGATCGCGGGCGCGCACGAGGCGCCCGTCGCGGCCGCCGTGTTCCTGGACGGCGACGGAACGGTCGTGCGCCGCATGGAGCTCCCGGGCGACCCGGTCGTCGCGGCCGTGGCGTTCTCACCGGGCGGCGAGTTCCTGGCGACCGGCGACAGCGACGACCTCGTACGCGTCTGGTCCCTCGCGACCGGAGCGCTCAGGAAGACGCTGCGCGGACACGGCGGGAACGTCCTCGCACTCGCGTGGTCACCGGACGGCAAGCTCCTCGTCTCCACGAGCACGGACACGACGGCGCTCGCGTGGGACGTCGCGGACTGACGATTGCGGGCTGCGCTTCGGAGCAGCCTCGGGCATGCCCTCTGCGTCGCGGCGCACGACGCTCCGCAGGACGCGAAAGGAGACTGCCATGCCCAGAGTGAACACCGTTCCTCGATTCGCCGGGCCGGCCTCCTCGGCGCAGGCAGCGGTAGTGACGCCGATCCGGCAATCCTGGCGGCCGTCTTCGCAGGCGGTGTGCCGTGGATGCAGGAGGCGTGCCAGGGCGTAGGGTTGACCCATTGTGGTCAACCCGGATGTCCCCGGGCTGCCGCGGCATGCTCGGCAGATCACAGGCCGCCGCCACCAGGGACCTCCGGGGCCGCCACAATGGGCGGCCCCTACACCGGAAAACGCGCCAGCGAACCCCCTTCTCCGTCGGGCGGCATGGGCGGCGCGCCGGCTCGTTCCGCTCGCGGGCATCACGACCCCGACGGACCGGCGTAGGGTTGACCCACTGTGGTCAACCCGGATGTCCCCGGGCTGCCGCGGCATGCTCGGCAGATCACATACTGCCGCCACCAGGGACCTCCGGGGCCGCCACAATGGGCGGCCCCTACACCGGGATACGCGCCAGCGAACCCCCTTCTCCGTCGGGCGGCATGGGCGGCGCAGGCATCACGCGCGCCGCAGGCATCACGCGCGCCGCAGGCATCACGCGCGCCGCGGGGCCGGAAACGCCGGCGGCGACGGGCGCTGACGTCCCTGCCGGATGGCACACTGTCCACGCCGAGCCGCCGGGGCATCCCCGGCGGCGTTTCTCTTCGGAACGCCGCGGGCCACGTGGCAGGGGATCGCCGAGCCGGATGAGCCGACTTCTCGCACGCCTGAACCCCGAGCAGCGGCGCGCCGCGGAGACGACCGAGGGCCCCGTGCTGGTGCTGGCCGGTGCCGGAACCGGCAAGACGCGCGTCATCACCTACCGCATCGCGCACCTGCTCGAGAAGGGCGTCGCGCCCCGCGCCGTCCTGGCGATGACGTTCACGAACAAGGCCGCCGGCGAAATGCGCGAGCGCGTCGCGGAGCTGGTCGGCAGGCAGCGCGCGAAGATGCTGACCGTCGGCACGTTCCACGCCTTCTGCGTCCGGGCGCTTCGCGAGCACGCGGGGGCCCTCGGCATGCCGCGCGGGTTCTCGATCTGCGATGCGTCGGACCAGCTCTCGGCGATCAAGAATGCGCTGCGCGAGCTGTACGTGCCCGAGGCGACGATGCGGCCGCGGGACCTGCACGCGCGGATCTCGCTGCTGAAGAACAAGCTGGTCTCCGCGGACGAGTTCCTGGACCGCGCGTGTGACGACGAGGACCAGCTCATCGGCCGCGCGTACAAGAAGTACGACGAGAACCTGCGCCGCGCGCGGTCGCTGGACTTCGACGATCTGCTCGTGCGCATGGTGGAACTGCTGCGCGAGCACCACGCCATCCGCGACGCGTTCCGCGCGCGCTATCGCTACGTGCTCGTGGACGAGTTCCAGGACACCAACAAGCCGCAGTTCGAGATCGTGCGCGGCATCGTCGATGGTCACCGCAACCTCTGCGTCGTGGGCGACGACGACCAGTCCATCTATGGCTGGCGGGGCGCCGAGGTGCAGCAGATCCTCGACTTCGAGAAGCGCTTCCCGGGGGGCGTCACGGTGCGGCTCGAGACCAACTACCGCTCGACGCAGCCCATCCTCGACGCCGCCAACGCGGTCATCGCCAACAACCCGGCCCGCCACGAGAAGGCGCTGCGCAGCCACCTCGGCGCGGGCGAGGACGTCGCGGTCGTCGTC
>JAJRVY010000040.1 GCA_024277065.1 Planctomycetota bacterium | reverse complement strand
TCAACGACGACGCGGCCGCACGACGGCGCCCGGCGGAGCCTGCACGAGCCGGTCCGCGATGTCCCTCGCAACCGACAGCCGGCGCTTCCCCGTCGAGCTGAGCCCGAGATCCTGCGCGGAGCGCGGGGCCGGGGCTCTCACGCCCCCCGGACACGCTCTCAGCCGAGGGCCGTCCGCAGGAGGCGCGTCAGCCGCCTGGCGAACTGCGCCGGATCGGCCACGGGGCTGCCCTCGGCGATGAGCGCCTGGTCGTAGAGCAGGTGCGCGCCGTCCTCGACGTCGGCGGACCGCGCGTCGTCCCCCGCCAGAGCGTTCAGACGCTCGACGACGGGGTGCGCGGGGTTGATCTCGAGGATGCGCTTCTGCTCGGGGATGTCGGCGTTCTGCGCGCGCAGGAGTCGCTCGACGTGCGGCGCGATGCCGCCCTCGCCGACCACCAGGCACGCGGGCGAGTCCGTCAGCCGCGACGTGACGCGGACGTCCTCCACGTCACCGGAGAGCACGTCCTTCAAGCGCCCGAGCAGGCCCTCGAGAGCGCCCTCCTTCTCCTCGCGCTGCTCCTTCTCCTCGTCGCTCTCGGGAAGGTCGAGGGCGCCCTTGGCCGCTGCGACTAACGACTTCCCGTCGAACTCGCGCAGCCCGTCCACGACCCACTCGTCGATGGGGTCGGTCATGTAGAGCACCTCGTAGCCGCGGTCGCGCAGGGCCTCGAGGTGCGGGCTGCTCTCGGCGGCGGCGCGCGAGGGCGCCGTCACGTAGTAGATGCTCTCCTGGCCGTCCTTCATGCGCAGGACGTACTGCGCCAGCGACCACAGCTCGTCGCCCTCACTCGAGGTGAAGCGCAGGAGCTTGGCGATCTGCTCGCGGTTGGCCTGGTCCGCGTGCACGCCCTCCTTCAGGATCGGGCCGAACTGCCGCCAGAAGTCGGCGTACGTTGCCGCCGGCGGCGCCTTCGCGTCACCGCCATCGTCACCGCCATCGTCACCGCCACCGTCGCCGTCCTCGGTCTGCGCCTCCTGATCCGCGTCCGCGTCCGCGCGATCCGCGAGCTCATCGAGCATGCGCAGCGCGTGGCGCACGACCTGCTTGCGGATGGCGGCCGTCGTCTTGTCCTTCTGCAGGAACTCACGCGAGACGTTCAGCGGCAGATCGTCGGAGTCCACGACGCCGCGCACGAATCGTAGGTAGTCCGGCAGGAGCTCCTCGCAGTCGTCCATGACGAAGACGCGCTTCACGAAGAGGCGCACGCCGCTCTTGCGCCGGGCCAGCGCCTCCATCGGCGCGCGACGGGGCAGGAACAGGAGGCCCGCCATCTCCTGCATCCCCTCGACCTTGAAATGGATGTGCGCGAGCGGCGCCTCCCAGTCGTGGGTCAGGTGCTTGTAGAACTCGGTCGCCTGCTCGGCGGTGATGTCGCCCTTGCGACGCGCCCAGAGCGCCGAGCCCTTGTTGACCTGCTCCCACGACGTCGTCTTCTCGTCGCCCTCGCCCGTCTCGGTGCGCAGCCGGATGGGATGGCGCACGTAGTCGCTGTACTTGCGCACCAGATCGCGCAGCACCCAGTCGCGCAGGAATTCGTCCTCGTCGGCGTCCTTGCGCAGGTGCAGGATGACGTCGGTACCGCGACCGTCGCGCTCGGCCGGCTCGAGGGTGTACGAACCGTCCGCGGTGCTCGCCCAGCGCCACGCCTCGTCGCCGCCCGCCTTGCGCGACACCACCTCGACGCGCTCGGCGACGAGGAACGCCGAGTAGAAGCCGACGCCGAACTGTCCGATCAGGTTCACGTCCGCCCCGGTATCGCCGGTCATCTGCTCGGCAAGCCGGCGCGTCCCGGAGTGCGCGATGGTGCCGAGGTTCTCGGCCAGTTCATCGTGCCCCATGCCGACGCCGTTGTCGGAGATCGTGACGGTGCGGGCATCGGCGTCGACCGTGATCCGGATCCCGAGCTCCGTGTCGTCGCCCAGCGCGCTCTCGTCGGTGAGCGCCTTGAACGACAGGTGATCGAGCGCGTCGCTGGCATTGCTGATCAGTTCCCGCAGGAACACCTCCTTGTGCGTGTAGAGCGAGTTCACGACGAGCGAGAGGATCTGGTTGACCTCCGCCTTGAACGTGTGCTTCTCGGCCTGCTCGGTCGCGTGCTCGGTCACGGTTGCTCCTCCTCTACGGGGACTCGCGGTGGACCCCCGGGACATGATTTCCGCACCCAAAACGTACGGACAGTGCCCCGCCCGCAGGAAGCGATTCCGGACAGTGGACACAATCGCCCAGAATGAGGCGCATGACCGTCACCGGATTCGTCTCCCATCCGCTCTTCCTGGCCCACGACACGGGCGCCGGACACCCGGAGCGAGCGGACCGCCTGCGGGCGATCCACGAGCGGCTGGACGCCTGCGGCCTCGGCGCACAGGTGATGGCGCACGAGCCCGGGCGGGCGAGCATCGAAGCCATTCGCGCCGTCCACGATGCGGCGGTCGTCGAATGCGTGCGGCGCGGCGCCGCCGCGGGCTCGGCCGTGCTCGACGGCGGCGACACGGTCGTGTCGGCGGACTCCTACGAGGCGGCGCTGCGGGCCGTCGGCGGCGCGATCGAGGCCGTGGACCACGTGCTGGACGGCGCGTGGGACAACGCCTTCGTCGCCTGCCGTCCGCCTGGGCACCACGCCGAAGCGGGCGCTTCCATGGGCTTCTGCCTCTTCAACAACGTCGCCATCGCCGCGCAGCACGCCATCGAGCGCGGCGCCCGCCGCGTGGCGATCATCGACTGGGACGTGCACCACGGCAACGGCACGCAGCACATCTTCGAGGCCCGCGGCGACGTGTTCTACGCCAGCCTGCACCAGTGGCCCTGGTACCCGGGCACCGGCGCCGCCACCGAGCGCGGACGGGGCGCGGGCGAGGGCGCGACGCTGAATCTCCCGATGGCCGCCGGTGACGGGGACGCCGCGTACATGGACGCCTTCGAGGCCACGCTCCTGCCCGCTCTCGACGCGTTCGCCCCGGATCTCGTCGTCGTCTCGGCGGGCTTCGACGCCCACGTCCGGGACCCGCTCTCCTCGACGCGCGTGACGGCGGAGGCCTTCGCCCGCATGACGACGTTGCTCCTGGCCCACGCCGGCGGGCGCCTGGTCAGCCTGCTCGAGGGCGGCTACGACCTCGAGGGGCTGGCCGACTCGGCTGCGGCCCACGTCGCCGCGCTCGTCGCCTGAGCCGCCACCGGGCGTATCTCAAGCGGAGGCTCGGCAGGCACCGACGAGCACGTGGGGTGTGAGCCGGCCGGGTCCGGCGCGCGCCTCCTCCCCCCCCATGTCCACGTCCACGCGCGCCCCCCCACGACAGCCCCGCCGCGAGCCCGCCGGAGCCGTCGCGGCGGTGACGCGCATGCTCACGGATGCGGCGGCGCGCGGCGCCAGCGACCTGCACCTCGACCCCGGCCCCGGCGGTCTACGGGTGCGCGCTCGCATCGACGGCCTGCTCTGCGAAGCCCCGACGCTGCCCGCGGACGTCGCGGCGCAGGTGGTCGGACGTCTGAAGGCGCTCTCCGGGCTCCTGGCATACCGCACCGACGTGCCCCAGGAGGGGCGCATCGCCGCGGATCGCTCCCCCACCGGCGGCGAGCTGCGCGTGGCGACCTACCCGACGCTCGACGGCGAGCGGGCGGCGATCCGCTTCGACACCGCCGACGCCGGCGCAACGTCCATCGACGACCTGGGCCTGCCGCCCGCGGCGCTGCACGGACTGCGCGCGGCGCTCGAACGCCCCGACGGCGTGATCCTGCTCACCGGCCCCAGCGGCAGCGGCAAGACGACGACGCTCTACGCGTGCCTACGGCACCTCGTCGCGACGTCGCCCGGACGCAGTCTGCTGACGCTCGAGGACCCCGTCGCGATCTTCCACGAATCGCTCGCGGCGATGTGCCGCTCCGGCGTCCCCTGCCGCGGGCCTTCGCCATCCTCGAGGCCGACCTGCGGCGCGGCCCGCTGCTGGACGCCGTGCGCGGGCTGGCGGCGGACCTCGCAGCCGGAGTCCCGTTCGAGGCTGCGTACCGGCGGCACGCCGGCGCCTTTCCTCCCGCGTACGCCGCGCTCGTCGCCGCGGGTGCCGCCGCCGGCGACCTGCCCGGAGCGCTCGCCGAGATCGCGCGTCACGCACAGCGCCGGGCATCGGTGGCCGCCACGCTGCGCAACGCGCTGTGGTCCCCGATGGTGACGGCGGCGTTCGTGGTCGTCGTCGGCGCCGCGCTGATCGTCTTCATCGCGCCTCGCCTGCGCGACCTCGTGAGCATCACGTCCGGCGTGGCCGATGCCCGCGCCACGGTCGCCGTGGCCACCGTGGCGCTGCTCGCCGTGTGCCTGTTCGCCGGCGCCCTGTTCGCCTGGAAGCGCAGCCCTCTGGACGGCCGCGCGGGAATCCGCTCGCTCCGCCTGCGCTGGCCGATCCTCGGCCCCATCCGGCTCTACGCCGGGCTGTCCGGGACGCTGACGACGCTCGCCGCACTCGTACGCCGCCGCGGCCCACGACGGCGCCGGGCTCGAGGCGGCGGCCCGGAGCGTCGGCGCATTCGCGCCGTCGGAGCTGTGGCTGCTGCGCGCGGCGGAGCAGCGCGGCGCGGCCGAGGAGGGACTCGACGACCTCGCCGGCCACTACGCAGCCCGCCTGGACCGCGCCGTGACGCGCACGGCGCGCATCATCGCCCCCGCCGCCGAACTCGCCATCGGCGTCGTCGTGTTCGTGCTCGCGTACACGTTCGTCGTGCCGATCACGGAGATGTCGATGCGCGTCCTCGGGGGAATGTGACGGCATGCTCATCGTCGTCGCCTGCGTGCTCGAGACGGTCGCGGCCGCGGTGCGCCGCGGGATCGCCGTCGATCCGCAGTTCCTGTGGCTGATCGCGCACGACGCCCGCGGCCGACGCCGCCGGGCGGTGCTGCGCGCCGCGCGGGCTCTCGACGATGGGCGCCCGCTCTCGGCGTCGCGCCGCGGTTCCACGACGTGGTCGCGACCCTGGACATCGCGCCGGGGAGGTTCTTCGCGGCCATGGATGCGGCGCGCGTGCTGGGGCTGACGCTGCTCGGCATCACCGCTCTCGTGGCCCTCTCCGGAGTGCCCATCGTCGCGCGCTTGCTCGGGCACCTGACCGGGTGCCGCCGTGCGGCCCCGACAGCGCGTGCGGGCGCCTTCCTGCACACGTTGTCGGCCGCCGTTCGCGCCGGACGGCCGCTGGACGTCGCGCTCGAGCGCACGGCCGACGCCGCCGGGCACCCGCGCCACGTCCGCCACGTCCGCGCCGTGCGCGCGGCAGCGCGCCGTGCTCGCGACGGCGAGGCCGCGGCCGCGGTCTTCACGAGCCTTCCCCTGCCCGGCTGGCTGCTGGTCCGCGCGCCGCTCCTCACGGGCCCGCCGGCGATGCCGGCGGAATCCCTGCGTGAACTCGCCGAGTCCGCGTCCTTGCGCGCGCACGCCGCCGAGGCGCGCTTCCTCACCCTGCTGACCCCGCTGCTGCTGACCGTCACCGGCGGCGTGCTCTGCATGGTCTTCCTCACGTTCTTCGCGATGCTGCAGCGCATCCGGGAGACGGCGCTGCCGTGGTAGTGCGCCGCGCCCCGAGGGACACCGCGGGCTTCTCGATGCTCGAGGCCACGATCGCCCTCGCGGTGATCGCCGCCGTCGCGGGCGCGTTCCTGTGGTCCGGGCCACGACAGGTGCGGGCCACGGCCGCAGAGTTCCGCGCGACCGTCGCGCGGCGACTGGCGGAGGGCGTCCTCGAAGAGACGCCCCGCGACGCGATCACCACGGGTGAACGGGTGGTGGCCCTGCGCGCGGGCTCCGCGTTGCCCGACGCGACCGCGCAACGGTCCGTGCGTGAGGTCGAACCGGGGCTGCTCGAGGTGACGGCGCTCGTGCGCTGGCGCGAACCGGGTGAGAGCACGCCGCGCGAGACGCGGCTCGTCACGTGGATGGCGCAGGACCCGGAGCGGTGAGAGCGCGCATGAGGAGCCCCCGCACGAGCAGACGCGGCGCGAGGGTCGCCGGCGGGTACACGCTGTACGAGCTGATGATCTCGCTCATCATGATCGGCATTCTCGCCGGGCT
The DNA here is from genome assembly GCA_024277065.1 of Planctomycetota bacterium. GTDB lineage: Bacteria > Planctomycetota > JAJSAM01 > JAJSAM01 > JAJVHW01 > JAJRPF01. The sequence goes on along the minus strand of JAJRVY010000040.1, from coordinate 43,447 downwards.
CTGCGCGACGATCGCCGCGTCGGCGCGGCAGGACGAGCGCACCGCCGGCGCGTACGCAGAGGATCTGCGCCACCTGCGCACGGCGTCGGAGCGGCTCACGGCGGCGGTCCGTGGTGCGCGCCACGTCGCCGCCACGGACGCCGGCATCTTGATCGACGGCACGTTCTGGCAGGCGGACGACGGCGCTCTCCTCCGCGGCGACGCCGTGGCCGTGCGCGGCGTGTCACGCCTCTGCGCCGAGGCCCTCGGGCAGCGCCGTTTCCGCATCGCCGTGACGCCCGTCCCGCGCCGCGCCGGCGCCACGCCGCCGGAGCTGGTGACCACCACGCGGCAACGCGCCGAGGGCGCGCGATGAGGCGGCAGCGGGGCATGGCCCTCATCCTGGCGCTGCTCCTCGTGGCCTTCGCCGCCATGACGGCGTTGACGCTGGCGAGCCGCGCGCGCGACGTCGCCATGGACGCCGCTCGCGACCGCACCGGCGCCGTCGCCCGGGCGGCGGCGCAGGGCGGCGTCGAGCGCGCGCGCTGGGCGCTCGCCCGCGACCCGAACTACCGCGGCGAGACCGTCACGATCGGCGCGTCATCCGTCACGGTCACGGTCGGCGTCGGGGGCGCGCCGGGTGCCGATGGCAGCCGAGCGGTCACGGTGACCGTCATCGCCCACGCCCCGGCGCCGCCGTTCGCAGACAGCATGACGGCGCGCGTCATCGCCGAACTGCGCCGACGTCGGGACCAGCTCCCGGCGATCGTCACGTGGCGCGAATAGCGCGCTGGCCGCGACGAGTACTGCGAGAGCGGTGACGATGCAGCGGGCAATCGGCTGACGTCGCATGGCCACCACGTCAGTCGCCATCCGGTCGGAGCACGACATCCAGCGGCAATACGCTTCCTCCGACGACATCGACCTCCACGGTCTCAGAAACGAACCCCGCATGCTCGACGGTGACCTGCAACGGCCCGGCAGCGGCAGCGAAGATCGCCGCGGGACCGACGCGGTCGGTCTGCTGCCCACTCGACGTTCGCCCGCCGTGCGTCGCTCGGAAGATGAACCCGCCGATCCTGCTGCCGGACTCGTCCCGAACGGCCAACTTCACGACGCCGCGATCATCCGGGATCCGCAACGGCACGTTCACGGACGTCGTGCGTGCCGGCGTCACGTCGATGGTGAACGGTCGCCACACGAACATCGGTGCAATCATCGAGTGCGGGGCAGCGATCGACACCCTGCCGGCCGGGACCGCCTGCAACTCCACGACGCCGCTCCGTGCCCCGAGGTGCCACAGTTCCACGGTCTGCCCCTCCCATGTCAGCTTGCACGGGAAGCTCACGGCCCGGGAAGGCACGCCGTCCGGTGCCGTGAGCAACAGGCGAACAGCGCCAAACGCCGCCTGTTTCGGCTGGAGCCGTGCAACGATCGGGAGTGGAGGACGGGACGAGCGTCACGTCGAGAGTCGCGGGCTCGAAGCCGAGCGCACTGACGTGGAGACGAAGCGACGGCAACTGAGCGCGCCCCGAAACCGGGCGGCCCCGCAGGACGAGGATCCCCTGGGCCAACTGCTCGAGGCGCGACGAGTCGGACTCGCCACCCGGACCGTCGTATTGGCCGGCATGACCCCGAGTGCGCCCGCTGCTGCGACCTCGATCCGACAAACAGGGCACCGGTCGCCATCCCGGGTTCCGCGGAGCCTCCTGTCGCGATGACCTGAACGCCCTCGATCGGGTCCCCGCGAGAGTTGATCACGACTCCGCTGAGGTCCACTCCCCTCACGAGATCGATGACCAGAGGCGGGGACGCGTCTCGTACGTCATCGGGTACCGCGATCGAGACGATGGGAGCCTCGGCGTGACGAGCAAGTAGGCGCATCTCAGCGTAGGCTCGTGTCACGAGACTGAATCCGCCCGACGCATCGGTGGTGACGGAGACAATGTCAGCAGCCGAGAGGCGAGCCCGTGATGGTGCCGCCGCCCACACGACGGCCCCCTCGACGGGCACACCATCAAGGCGCACGAGGCCCTGGATCGTCACGACGTTTCCCTCGTGGTCAGCGACCCGCGGCACATCCGGAGTTGGGGTCACGACTTCCACCCCGGCGCGGTCTCGGCGTGTCGTCTGCGCCCGCGCGGTCACGCTACCCGCCGGGGAGCAGGAGCGTCAGCAGGTGGGCGAGGGTGGCGCGCATCTCGCCGCGTGGCACGATGATGTCCACGTAGCCCTTGTCCATCAGGAACTCGGAACGCTGGAAGCCGTCGGGCAGCTCTTGGCGGATGGTCTGCTCGATGACGCGCGGGCCGGCGAAGCCGATGAGTGCCTTGGGCTCGGCGATGGTGACGTCGCCGAGAGCCGAGAACGACGCCGTGACGCCGCCCGTCGTCGGGTGCGTCAGGACCGACACGAAGGGCCGCCGCCCACGCTCCTTGAAGCGGTGCACGGCGGCCGACGTCTTGGCCATCTGCATCAGCGATAGCGCGCCCTCGTGCATGCGCGCGCCGCCCGATGCGGAGAACACGATGCACGGCAGCTCGTCGGCGAGCGCGGTCTCGAGCGCGAGGGCGACCTTCTCGCCCACGGCGTAGCCCATCGATCCGCCCATGAACGAGAAGTCGAGCGCGGCGACGATCGCCTCGATGCCCTCGATCGCGCCACGCCCCACGACGCAGGCATCGCTGGCGCGGGAGCGCTTGCGCGTCTTGCGCAGCTTCTTGCGGTACTCGCCCTTGGCGTCCACGAACCCGAGCACGTCACGGCTGATGATGTCGGCGCCGATCTCCCGGAACGACCCGGGATCGACGGTGATGTCGATGCGCGGATAGCCCGAGATCGGGAAGTGCTCACCGCACTCGGGGCAACAGTTCAGCGCCTCCTCGACCTGCTGCTTGTAGACGTACTTCTCGCAGCCGGAGCAGACCTGCCACAGCCCCTCGGGCATCTCGCGCTTGCGTCGGAACGGCCACGCCATCAGCGGCCCCCGTCCGGCGCGCCCCCAGTGGCGTTCTCAGTGGCGTTCTCAGTGGCGTTCTCAGTGGCGTTCTCGGTCGCGTTCTCGGCCAGGCGGCGCAGTTCGGCGACGCGCGCCGCGGGGTCCTGCGCGCCGTACACCGCGCTGCCCGCGACGAGCACGTTGGCTCCCGCCGCCGCGCAGGCGGCGATGGTCCCGGGCCCGACGCCGCCGTCCATCTCGATGTCGCCGCCGAAGCCGTAGCGACCGCGCAGTGCCTCGACCTTGGTGAGCACGTCCGGCATGAAACTCTGCCCGCCGAAGCCGGGGTTGACGGACATGACGAGCACCATGTCCACGTGATCGAGCGCTGCTTCGAGGCGCTCGACCGGCGTCGGCGGGTTGATCGCGACGCCCGCGCGCACGCCCATCGTGCGCAGCGCTGCGGCCGCAGCGGCCGGATCGTCCACCACCTCGATGTGGAACGTCACGCCCCACGCGCCCATCTCCGCGAAGCGCGCGCCATAGGCCAGCGGGTCCGTCACCATGAGGTGGCAGTCGAGAGGGATCTTCGCGACGCGCGCGAGGGACCGCACGACGGGCGGGCCGATCGACAGGTTGGGCACGAAGTGGCCGTCCATGACATCGACGTGGTGCAGATCCGCGCCGCCCCCCTCGACGAGCCGCAACCCGCGCTCCATGTTCGCGAAGTCCACCGAGAGGAGACTGGGGGCGATGAGTATCCGGTGCGCGCTCACGGGGCCGTGCCCGGTGCGTTCGGCGCGGGGGCGTCCGAGAGCGCCGCCACGCCGGGGAGCACCTCGCCCTCGAGGAACTCCAGCGCCGCGCCGCCGCCCGTCGAGACGTGGGTCATGCGTTCGGCCACGCCAGCGATGCGCGCGGCGGCCGCCGTGTCGCCGCCGCCGACCACGCTGACGGCGCCACGCGACGTCGCATCCGCGATCGCCTGCGCGACGACGCGCGTGCCGCTGTCGAACGGCGGGATCTCGAACACCCCCATCGGACCGTTCCAGAGGATCGTCCCCACGGTCGCCAACTCACGGGCGTAGGCCCCGGCCGTCGCGGGACCGATGTCGAGTCCCATGCTGCCCGCGGGCACGCCCGGCGCGCTCACCGACGACGCCGCGCCGGCCTCGAGCCGCGCCGCGACGACGTGGTCCACGTGCAGGAGCACGCGCACGCCACGTTGTTCGGCCTCGGCCAGGATCTGCCCGGCGGTCGCCACGAAGTCCGATTCGAGGCGCGAATTGCCGACGTCCACGCCCCCCGCCGCCAGGAACGTGTAGGCCATGCCCCCGCCGATGAGCGCGACATCGACCTTCGAGAGCAGGTGACGCAGAACCGGCACCTTGTCGGAGACCTTGGCGCCGCCAAAGACGAGCACGAACGGGCGCTTCGGGTCACTCAGCGCGCCGCCTAGATGCACAAGTTCGGTCTCCATGAGCAGTCCGGCCGCGGCCGTGCCGACGATGCCCGGCAGCACCGAGACGGACGCGTGCGCGCGGTGCGCGGCGCCGAACGCGTCGCCGACGTAGAGATCACAGCAGGCCGCCATGCGCCGTGCGAGATCGCCATCGCCCTGCTCCTCGCCCGGTTCGAAGCGCAGGTTCTCGAGCAGCAGGACGTCGCCCGGCGCTGCCGCCGCCACCGCGTCGTCCACCTCCGGGCCGACGACACTGCCGAGCGCGCGCACGGGATGCTCCAGCAACTCGGCCAGCCGCTGCGCGACGGGCGTGAGCCGCAGTTCGGGGACGACACGGCCCTTGGGGCGCCCCAGGTGGCTGCCGAGGACGACGATCGCCCCGCGTCCCTGCAGCAGCCGGATGGTAGGCAGCGCGGCGCGGATGCGGCGATCGTCCGTGACATTGCGCGCGTCGCCCAGTGGCACGTTGAAGTCCACGCGGACGAACACGCGACGACCGCTGCACGCGAGATCGCGCACCGAGAGCTTGGGGGACATGGCGCGGGCCCGCTACCCGTCCAGCGACGACGTGAACGCCATCGCGTCCACGACGCGGTTGCTGTAGCCCCACTCGTTGTCGTACCAGGTGAGCGTCTTGACGAGATTGCCGCTGACCATCGTCGCCAGGGAGTCGTGGATGCAGGACGCCGGGTTGCCGACGATGTCGGTCGAGACGAGCGGATCCTCGCTGTACTCGAGCACCCCCTTCATCGCTCCCTCCGCGGCCGTCTGCATGGCGGCGTTGACCTCTTCGACCGTGACGTCGCGCTCGACCTTGGTCACGAGATCGACGATGGAGCCGTCGGGTACGGGCACGCGGATGGCGCAGCCATCGAGCTTGCCCGCGAGCTCGGGCAGCACCTTGCCGACCGCGCGCGCCGCCCCTGTGCTCGTCGGGATCATGTTGACCGCGGCGCTGCGCGCGCGGCGCAGGTCGCTGTGGACGAGATCGAGGATGCGCTGGTCGTTGGTGTAGGCGTGGACCGTCGTCATCAGCCCGCGATGGATGCCGAACGCGTCGTTCAGGACCTTCGCGACAGGCGCCAGGCAGTTCGTCGTGCACGAGGCGTTGCTGATGATGCGATGCTCCGTCTTCAGAATCTCCTGGTTGACGCCCATCACGACGAGCGCGTCGATCTCGTCCTTGGGCGGCACGGTCAGGAGCACCCGTCCCGCGCCCGCCGCGAGATGCTTCTCGAGCGCCGCGCGCTTGCGGAAGACGCCCGTCGCCTCGACCACCCAGTCGATCCCGTTGTCAGCGTGGGAGAGCGCCGCCGGATCGCGCTCGGCCGTGATCGCGACCTCGCGGCCGTTCACGTCGAGCCGACCCTCGCCGGCGACGGCGATGCTGCCGTCGAACTTCCCGTGCGTCGAATCGAAGCGCGCCAGATGCGCGAGGGTGGCGGGATTCGAGAGGTCGTTGATGGTGACGACCTCGAAGCGGTCGTCCTTCTCCAGCACACGAAAGACCAGACGCCCGATGCGTCCGAAACCGTTGATCGCAACGCGAATGCCCACGCGAGTCTCCTTCTCCTGTCGCCCCGCGGGGCGCCGATCGCTGTCCACCGCCGCCTCGAGCGCCCCGAAGTCCGCAGGTGCCGCCGCGACGGCGATTCCCTGCCCGGTGGCCTGTGCGACGCCGCGGTCGTCCGCGGAGCGACGATGCTATCGAGCACCCCGTCCGAAGGCCCACGGATTGGGACCGCGCGCCGCACCGGGCCAGGCCCGTAGGATCGCGTCGTGAGCCTTGTGCAACGCTTCCTCGAGCACGTCCGGCAGCACGACGTCGTGCCGCGCGGATCGCGCGTCGTCGTGGCCTGCTCCGGCGGCGGTGACTCCACCGCGCTCGCGCTCCTCGTCGCCGCGACGAGGGACGCCCTCGTCCCGCGTGCGCTCGTCCTGGCACACCTCGACCACGGCCTGCGCGCCGCTTCCGCGGACGAGAGCCGCGCCGTCGCCGCACTGGCCCGCCGCTACGGCTACGAGGCCCGCTGCGAGCGCCGCGAAGTGCGCCGGGCCGCCGGCGAGAGCCCCGAGGAGGCCGCACGGCGCGTCCGCTACGCGTTCCTGTGCGACGTGGCGCGCGACACCGGCGCGACGCACGTCCTGACGGCGCACCACATGGACGATCAGGCCGAGACCGTGCTGCAGCGTGTGCTGCGCGGCACGGGACCGGCCGGCCTCGGGGGAATCCCCGAACGGCGGCCTCTCGCCCACGGTGTCGCCCTCGTGCGTCCGCTGCTGCCCTTCCGCGCCGCGGCGCTGCGCACCTGGCTACGCGCGATCGGCGTAACGTGGTTCGAGGACCCCGGCAACCTGGACGGCAACGAGCGGGCGCGGTTGCGCCACGCCGGCATCCCGGCCCTCGCCGCGTGCGTCGAGCGCGACCCCGTCCCGCTGCTGGCGCGCCTCGCGAGCAACATGGCGGAGAGCAGCGCGCCGGCGACGCGCGACGTCGCGCGCGCGTTCGTGCACGCGCAGCCGGGTGGGATCGTTCTGCACGAGGGCTTCGCACGCCTCCCTCGAGCACTGCGCGCGGCCACGCTGCGGGAGTCGGCACCGGCGCTGCGCGGCGATCGCCCGTTGACGCGCAACGAGCTCGATCGTCTGCTCACGCTCGTTGCCGGCGACGCCGCCCAGGACGCGACCGAGGGCGTGACCGGGGAAGTGACCGGCCTGGCGGTGGAGCGCCGTGGGAGAGCGTGGGCGATCGTCGCCGCGCGGCCCGCGCCGATGGCCGCCGAGGTGCCCGCTGCCGTGCACGTCGCAGTTCCCGGGGCGACGACGATCTGGGACGGCCGCGAGCTTGTCATCGACGTCGTGAACGCCGGCAACGACGCGTTCCTGGAACGGCTGGCGTGCCGTGACGGCAGCGTCGAGATCGCCGCCGTCGATCGGCTGCGCGCACCGTTCGTCGTCCGCGCGCGCCGCGACGGCGACCGACTGCGCCCGCTCGGCTGGGATCACGAGGCGCGGTTGACGCACGTCCTCGGACGCCGCGGGATCGCCGCGGCCGAGCGCCGGCTGCTGCCGCTGCTCTGCGACGCGGACGGCATCGTCTGGGCCGTCGGCGTGGCGCTCGCGGATCGCGTGCGCGTCACGGCCGATACGCGCCGCATCGCGGTGCTGCGTGTGACGGCGCACCGCGCCCCGCCGGCGTGAACGGCAGCCGTGAATCGAGCCGCCCCGGCGCTCGGCGCCGGGGCGACTTCCCTCCCATCCCGGAACCGAGGTTCCCAAGACGTCCTGTCCTACCAGTGCCGGTCTACCAGCCGAGTTCGACCGACACGAGCATGCCCGTGTCGGTGATGGCCGTGACGGTCCCGTCCTTGACGCGCTGCGTCGGGAAGATCACGTGCGGCATCGACGCGCGGGCCTGCACCTCGCCCGTTGCGGCATCGACGGAGACGACCATGTCCTCCTCGGCCGTCAGCAGGATGCGATCGCCGCGCTGGGCCACGAATGACTCGGCCTCGTCCACGGACCACTGCGGAGCACCCGTGGCGCGATCGAACGCCCACAGTTTGCCGCCGCGGCGGTAGAACGCGAGCGTGTCGGAGAACTGCGGCGCCGACTCGGCGTGCGCGCCGATGGCCGGATACGCCTCCCAGCGCACGTTGCCCGTGATGCGGTCGTAGCAGATCATGCGGCCGTCGTCGGTGACGACGCCGAGGTCGTCGCCGTCCACGGTCAGGTCGAAGCGCACCGGGGACGCCGCATGGCCCTGCCATGCCGGCTCCGGATTGCGCTCGGTGGCCGCGTAGGTCGGGTAGGCGAAGATCGCGCCGTTGGTCGTCGCGAAGTAGAACGTGTCGCCGCCGAGCGAACCGCCCTTGGCCATCGCGGCGATGACGTCGCCGCGCGTGCGGGCACCCCAGCCCTTGAAGCCGCTACCGAGCCCGATGGAGTAGACCGTCCGGTTGCCGGACGGCGTCGGGTAGGTCGCCACGTACATCGTCGAATCGTTGGCGACCGGTGCCGCCGACGGGATGACGTCCACCCAGCGCGGGGCCGGGCTCGGTACGCCCGCGTCACGCGTGATGACGTGCAACTGGTCGTTCGAGATGCCGATGATCGCCGACGGCGTGGCCGACGGGGCCTCGACGAACGGCTCATCGAGTCCGTAGTACTCCCAGCGGACGTTCAGCGTTGCGCCATCGACGTACGTGAGGTCGCCGTGCACGTCCTCGATGAGGAAGTCGCCGTCCATCTCGTGCACGGCGTGCACCTGGATGGAAGCGGTCTCACCGAGATCGTGGACGTAGGTCTTGCCCTCGACGCCGAGCGCCGCCAGACGGGCCGTGATGTCATCGTCGCTGGGTGCCGGCGTGCTACGGCAAGCCGCGGTCGCTAGTCCCAACATGAGCCACGCTGTGGCCGACGCAAGCCGCATTCCGTCTCCTCCCTGGAGAAGAGGGCCCCGTTCGACGCAGGCTCGCTCCGGCCGCCGCCATACGACGCCCGGACGCCCTTCACGCCATGCCCTGAGCGCCGGATCGTAGAGACGGGCGCAAGCCCGAGTCAAGCGGATTGTCAGCCCCGGTCGATGAACGGAAACCACGCCGGATCCGAGGGTTCCGCCGCGCGGCCCGTTCGTGCTTGACGGTGGCGGCGAAACGGTCCTACGCTCAGGCGCCGGCATGAGCGCCGCGGGCGCGGCGCGGCGCGCCGGAACTCGTCGCGGCGAGCACCCGCGACGCAACAGAGACACCGGCCGCCGTGAACACCTCCGCAGACCCCGTCCAGCGCAACGTCCGCGCCGTGCGCGAGCGCATCGCGGCAGCGTGCGAGCGCAGCGGGCGCGATCCGCGGGACGTCCGTCTCGTCGCGGCGACGAAGTACGTGGACGCGAGCGTCGTGGCGAGACTGGCAGCAGCCGGCGTTCGCGACGTGGGCGAGAACCGCGTGTCGGCGCTGCTCACGAAGCGCACCGCCGTCGGCAGCGCCGTGCGCTGGCACCTCATCGGGCACCTGCAGCGCAACAAGGTGAGGCGCGCGCTGCCCGCCATCGATCTGCTGCACGCCGGAGACGGGCTGCGCATGCTGCACGTGCTCAACGCCGAGGTGCGGCGTAGCGGGAGGGCGCCGCTGCCGGTGCTGCTGCAGGTCAACGTGAGCGGCGAGGCGTCCAAGGGCGGTCTGTCCGGAGACGAGCTGAGCGCGGCCTGGCCGCAGATCAGGGCGCTGCACGGCATCACGGTGCGGGGCCTGATGACGATGGCGCCGTTCACGAGCGCCCCCGAGCGCGCACGCCCCGTCTTCGCATCCCTCAGGGAGATCCGCGACGAAGCGAGCACGCGCGGCTACCTTGATGGTCGCCAGCTCAGCATGGGTATGAGCGGCGATTTCGAGATCGCCGTCGAGGAAGGCGCGACGATCGTGCGGATCGGCCGCGCCCTCTACGACGGCGCGCTGTAGTTCAGGAAGCAACCGGGAGAGAATCGGCCTTGCCCAGTCTCGTCATCGAGCGCGGTCAGGAGAAGGGCTTCAGCTTCGCGCTGGGATCCCACGCCGACGTCGTGGTCGGGCGCGATCCGGCCAATCAGGTCATCATCTCCGACCCTGCCGCCTCGCGGCGCCACTTCCGGATCAGCTCACGCGACGGGATCTGGTTGATCGCCGACCTCTGCTCGCGCAACGCCACGTACGTCAACGAAAAGCGGCTCGAACACGAGCAGGCGCTGGCGTTCGGGGACCGCATCCAGGTCGGCGAGACCGTCTTCTCGTTCCTCGCCGAGGACCAGGCCGACAAGGGCAAGGCTGGCGGCCTCGCCGGCAAGGACATCGCCGGGTACAAGATCCTCGAACGCGTCGGACGCGGCGGCATGGGCACCGTCTACAAGGCGCGCCAGATCAGCCTGAACCGGATCGTGGCCCTCAAGCTGCTCTCGTCGCGCTACGCCAACGATCCGTCGTTCGTCGAGAAGTTCGTCGCCGAGGCGCGCGCCGCCGCGCAGCTCAACCACCCCAACGTCGTCCAGGTGTTCGACGTGGGCACGGTCGGCGGCCTGCACTTCTTCTCGATGGAATTCATGGAGGGCGGCGCCGTCCAGGACGTGCTCTCGCAGGCCGAGAACTCGCGCCTGCACTGGACCGAGGCGCTCCCGATGGTGATGGACGCGGCGCGTGGCCTCGTGTTCGCCGAGCGGCACCACATCGTGCACCGCGACATCAAGCCCGACAACCTGATGCTCACGGTCGAGAACAAGGTCAAGATCGGCGACCTCGGACTGGCCGCGAAGTCGGACGAGGCGGGCGACGGCAAGATCTTCGGCACGCCGCACTTCATCGCCCCCGAGCAGGCGCGCGGCAAGGACGTCTCGCATCCGGCGGACATCTACTCGCTCGGCGCGTCGTTCTACCGCATGGTCGCCGGCCGCACGCCGTTCAACGGCGAGACGGTGAAGGACATCCTGCGCACGCAGATCAACGAGCCGCACACGCCGCTGGTGCAGGAGATCGAGGACTTCCCGCCCGACCTCTCGGCCATCCTCGACAAGATGATGGCCAAGGCCGTCGAGGATCGCTACCAGTCCGCGACGGAGCTCCTCGAGGCCCTCGAAGCGTTCCAGATCGAGCACCACATCGAGCTCGCCGGCGGCCGCAAGATCAACAAGGGTCTGCTCGCCACGGCCGCCGTGGTCATCCTCGGACTGATCGGCGTCGTGACGTGGCAGCTCTCGAAGGACCCCGAAGAGAAGATCATCAAGGAGGTCAAGTACCGCGACCGGGATCCGGTGAAACCGACGGGCCCCGTCAGGACCGCGGCGGACATCCGGCGCGCGAAGGAGATGGCCGCGACGATCGCGCTGCAGGGCATCCAGTTAAGGGATCCGGGTGACGAGGTACGTCTCGCCGACAAGGACCGCTGGCTGCTCCAGGCCGACGCCTACGACGCGCACGCCGCGGCTGCCGAGAACGCCGACACGCCTGCGGCCACCGACGCCATCGCCCGCGCGAAGGAGATCCGCGAGACACTGCGGCGGCTCGAGCGCGAGGAGGCCGAGACCGTCGGCGCGGCGAGGACGTGGTGGGAACGGGAGCAGGCGGTGATCGACGGCGAACTCGCGGCGGGCGACTGGACGGCGGTGCTGGCAGCCGCGAGCGACATCGCAGACACGGCGGAGGCGGAGACCAACCTGCAGTACGTGCCGGATGCGGCGCGGTACCTCGCCGGGCTCGAGGCGCGCGTGCTGCAGCTCGCACGCTCCTCGCTCGACGACGAACTCACCGCTGCCCAGGCTCTGCTCGACGGCGGGCGCCCCTCCGAAGCGCTGACGCGCATCGACGCATGGGAGCGGGGCATGCGCGAGCATGCCGCCGCCCACGAAGAGCTGGCGAGGCTCGCGGACGCGGGGCGGGACTGGATCAACGACCGCTCCGAGGCGCTCGAGAGCGAACTGACCAAACTCCTGACACAGGATCGGTTCACGTACGTGGACGCCACGCGTCAGGTGCGTACCCTGCCGCCGGGCGAGACGTCCGTGTTCGACTACGACTTCGGTGCCTGCGCAGCGGCACTGGAGAAGCGCCTTCCCGAGCTGCAGACGTGGGTCTACGAGGACCGGATGACGCAGCGCGTCCAGCAGCTCCGCGCCGCCGACCAGGCGTGGGCGACGTTCGTCGCGGCGCTCGACGCCGGTGAGATCGTCGGCCCGGAGGAGTTCCTCGTCGGCTTCGAGAAGATGCCCCCGGGCGCGCGCGTGACGCTCTCGTCCAGCAAGCCCGTGACCCGCACGGCCGTGGTGCTCGACGTTGCAGCCGGTCCCGCCAAGATGGGCCGTACGTTCAGGTGGGCGGACCTGCTCCCCAGCACGATCTGGGAGGTCTTCCTGCGCGACCGCGTGGACCGCCTCCCCGGCGATCTCGCACTCGGGCTGACGCGCGTCTTCGTCGAGGTCGGACATGCCGACGGCGCGACGCACCTGCTGGCCCGCGCGATGTCCGCAGGGGCGGATCTCGACGCAGCCGCCCGCGTCACGCTCGAGGCCGAGGTCGCCGAGCTCGCCGAGTACGACGAGCTGCGCACGGCCCGTGACCTCAATGGCGAGCAGCGCATGGCCAAGGTCACGGCGTGGCGCAGCCGCCACGTCCACACCGAGATGTTCCTGTTCCTCGACGGGCGCCCCGCCGATCGCCTGCCCGCCCTGCTGCCGCAGGGCATCCGCGACCGCTTCATCGAGACCTGGGGCGTACGCCCGGAGTAGGTGGGCGATGTGCGTCGAGGCGGCCCTTGGTGGCTCGCGGATCGCGCTCCTGGTGGTTCCCGGCGCGTCCCGCGAACAGATCGTCGGCGCTCACGGTGACGCCCTCCGCATCCGCGTCGCCGCGCCGCCGGAGAAGGGCCGCGCCAACGGCGCCGTGATCGCGCTCCTCGCGAGGGTGCTGGGCGTCCGCCGCGCGGACATCCGGATCACCGCCGGACACGGGTCACGGCGCAAGGCGGCGCACGTCCGTGGACTCGGCCCCGACGACGTGCGTGCGCGGCTCCGGATCTGAGCCCGCCGCGAGGCCCGGGCACCATCGGACGATCCACGCCCCCGCGGGCGTCTGACCGTACCCTGTGGCATTCGTCACGGAGACCGCGATGTCCTGGAAGAAGACGCTGAACCTGCCGTCCACGGACTTCCCGATGAAGGCCGACCTGGTGAACCGCGAGCCGCAGATCCAGGCGCGCTGGCGGGACTCCGGACTGTACGCGCAAATTCGCGAGGCGCGGCGCGGCGCGCCCCCGTTCGTCCTGCACGACGGGCCGCCGTATGCCAACGGCGACGTCCACCTCGGCACGGCGCGCAACAAGGTGCTGAAGGACATGACGGTGCGCTATCGCACCATGCGCGGGCTCGACGCGCCGTACGTGCCCGGCTGGGACTGCCACGGTCTGCCCATCGAGCACAACGTGATGAAGAAGCTCGGCCGCAAGGCTCGCGAGGCGAGCAAGGTGGAGATCAGCAAGCTCTGCCGCGAGTACGCCACGACGTTCGTCGCGAAGCAGCGTGAGAGCTTCGAGCGCTTCGGCTGCCTCGGCGACTGGGCGCACCCCTACCTCACCATGTCGCCGGCGTACGAGGCAGGCACGCTCGACGTCTTCGCCGACCTCGTCGAGGGTGGCTACGTGACGCGCGGGCTGCGCCCCATCCACTGGTGCGTGAGCTGCAAGACCGCGCTCGCAGAAGCGGAACTCGAGTACGCCGACGAAACGTCGCCGTCGGTCCTCGTCCGCTACGCCGTCGTGGCGGAGGATCTCGCCCGCGTCGGCGGCAAGCCAACCGACTTCGTGATCTGGACGACGACGCCGTGGACGCTGCCGGCCGGCCGCGCGGTGGCCGTCCATCCCGAGTTGGACTACGCCGTCGTCACCCACGACGGTCCGCAGCGCGAGCAGCGCGTGATCGTCGCGCTGGCGCTCGTCGGTCGCTACCTCGCCGCCGTCGAGGGCAGCGATCACCAGACGCCGCTCGTCGTCAAGGGTGCCCAGCTCGTCGGGCTGCGCCTGCATCATCCCTTCCTCGAGCGGCCCTTCCTGGACCGGGAGCTGCCGGTCGTCGCCGCCGACTACGTCAGCGACGAGGACGGCACGGGGTGCGTACACACGGCCCCCGGCCACGGCGCCGACGACTTCGAGACCGGACGCCGCGAGGGGCTCGACATCTGCTGCCCGGTGGGCGGCGGCGGCGTCTACACGAGCGACGTCGGCGTGCCGTCCCTCGAGGGCGTGCACGTGTTCAAGGCCGACGAGCCCGTGCTCGCGATCCTCCGTGAGAAGGGCCGTCTCGCCGCGGTGCAGCCCTTCGTCCACTCGTATCCCCACTGCTGGCGCTGCAAGAAGCCCGTGATCTTCCGCGCCACGGACCAGTGGTTCGTCCGCGTCGATCACCGCGGGCTGCGGGGGCGCGCCGTGGCCGCCTGCGAGAACGACATCCGCTGGGTGCCCGGCTGGGGCCGGCAACGCATTCTGGGCATGCTGCGTGATCGCCCGGACTGGTGCATCTCACGGCAGCGCGCATGGGGCGTGCCGATCCCGGCGTTCTACTGCGAGTCCTGCGACGCCGTGCACTGCACCGCGGAGACGGTGCGGCACGTGCGCGACGTGGTCGCCCGTGAGGGCGCCGACGCGTGGTTCGAGAGCGACGTCGCGGACCTCGTGCCCGCGGGCCTCACGTGCGGCTGCGGCGGCACGTCGTTCCGCACCGAGACCGACATCTTCGACGTCTGGTTCGAGTCCGGCTCGTCGTGGCGCAGCGTCCTGACCGCCGAGCGCGGGCTGCGCTTCCCGGCCGACGTCTACCTCGAGGGCCACGACCAGCACCGTGGCTGGTTCCAGCTCTCGCTGCTGCCGGCGCTCGCCGCGCGCGGCGAACCGCCGTTCAAGACGTGTGTGACGCACGGCTTCTTCAACGACGAGCGGGGCGAGAAGGTGAGCAAGTCCAAGGGTGGCATGAAGCAGCTCGCCCCGGACGTCATCTTTCGCGAGATCGGCGTGGACATCATGCGCCTGTTCTTCCTGGCCGGGAACTACTTCGACGACGTCCCGGTCTCACGCGCACTCGTCAAGCCCGCCGCCGACCAGTACCGCAAGATCCGCAACACGCTGCGCTTCATCCTGGGCGGTCTCTCGGGGTTCGCGCCGCGCGAAGACCACGTCGAGATCGCTGCGATGCGCGCCCCGGACCGCTGGGTCATCCAGGCCCTCGACGACCTGATCGAGAGCGTCCAGGCGGCGTACGAAGCGTACGAGTACCAGCGCGCCTCCTCATTCCTGCGCGACTTCATGGATCGCGACCTGTCGGCCTTCTACCTCGACATCGTCAAGGACCGCCTCTACTGCTCAAAGCCGGGAGGGGTGGACCATCGCTCCGCGCAGACGGCGCTGTTCCGGCTGGCGACGGTGCTCGTCAAACTGTGGGCGCCGGTGCTCGTCCACACGTGCGAAGAGGCGTGGGCGGCGCTCGCCGAGTTAGGGCTCTCGGGCAGCGTCCACCTGGCCCCCTGGCCCCATCACGGAACGGCGAACACGTCGCGGCGCGAGTGGGTCGCGCGGTTGCGCCGTGTGCGCACCGAGATCCAGCGGCTCGTCGATCCGCTCCGCAAGGAGAAGGTCGTGGGGTCCGGACAGGACGTCGCCGTGCGCTGGGTGGCCCGCGACGGCGAACTCGACCGCGCTCTGCTCGACGAGGCCCGCGACATCATGGGCGACGACTGGCAGGAGGGCCTGCTCGAGATCCTCGGCGTGGCCGAGTTCGAGCGCGTGAACGTCGAGGAGTATCCCAGCGCCTCGCAGGCGCTGCAACCGACCGGGCTGCCCGGTCTCGACCTGCACGTGCAGCGATCGAAGCTGGAGCGCTGCGCGCGCTGCTGGCGGCGACGCGCGAACGTGGCGTCGCCGGGTGCCGAGCGCGATCCCCTCTGCGACCGCTGCCGGCCGTTCCGTGGGGCCGGTGAGAGCGCCGTGCCGCAGGGCACCGAGCCGGAGGGCGCTGCGTGAGCGGAACACGCCTCGCGGTGCTCGTCTCCGGCGGCGGGACGACGCTCCAGAATCTGATCGACCGCATCGCGGACGGTCGTCTGGACGCCGAAGTCGCGCTGGTCGTGGCGTCCAGGGAGAACACCGGCGGAACGCGCCGGGCGGCCGCCCACGACATCCCCTGCGTCGTCGTACCGTGGCCGGGAGCGGCGCACGCCGCGCAGTTCAGCGCGGAGATCACGCGCGCCGTGGACGCCGCGGACGCCGAGCTCGTGATCATGGGCGGCTTCCTGCGCCTGTGGGACTTCCCGGCGCACTGGGACGACCGCGTGCTCAACATCCACCCCGCGCTGCTGCCGGCATTCGGCGGGCAGGGCATGTACGGCAGGCACGTCCACGAGGCCGTGATCGCGAGCGGCGCCAAGATCTCCGGCTGCACGGTGCACTTCGCGAGCCGCGAGTACGACAAGGGACCGATCGTCGTGCAGCGTGCGGTCGCGGTCCACGACGAGGACACGCCCGACACCCTGGCCGCGCGCGTGTTCGCAGAGGAGTGCGAGGCCTACCCCGAGGCGATCGCGCTGTTCGGAGCGGATCGCCTGCGTATCGACGGCGGGCGCGTACGGATCCTGCCCGCACCGGCATGAGCCGTGGGACAGAGGCCGGCGCCTGATGCCGCCGCAGAGTGCGCTCGTCGTCGTCGGTGCCCGCGAGCACAACCTGCGTGGCGTGGACGTCAGCATCCCGAAGGGCTCGTTCACGGTCTTCTGCGGCGTCTCGGGCAGCGGCAAGACGTCGCTCGCCTTCGACACGATTTTCGCCGAGGGGCAGCGCCGCTACGTCGAGTCGCTGTCCGCCTACGCGCGGCAGTTCCTGGGCCAGCTCCCGCGTCCGTCGTTCGACGCCATCCGCGGCCTGGCGCCGACGATCTCCATCGAGCAGAAGACGGCCTCGCGCAATCCACGCTCGACCGTGGGCACGGTGACCGAGATCCACGACTACCTGCGCGTGCTGTTCGCGCGTCTCGGCGAGCCCGCGTGCCCCAGGTGCGGTGGTCCGGTGGGCGCGGGCTCGGCGGAGGCCATCGTCGAGGAGCTGCACCACGAGGCCGACGGACGCAGGATGCTGCTCCTCGCGCCACTCGTCGAGGATCGCAAGGGCGAGCACCGCGAGCTCCTGGACGCCGCGCGCCGGACGGGTTTCGTGCGCGCGCGCATCGACGGCACCGTGATGCCTCTGGACGACGTCACGGGGCTCGACCCCAAGCGCAGGCACACCATCGAGGCGGTCGTGGACCGGCTGGTCACCGGGCGCACGACGCGTCAGCGCTGGACCGACTCCGTCGAGACGGCGCTGCGCACGGGAGAGGGCCGCCTGCGCGCCGCGTTCCTGGACGGCGAGGAACGCGCCTACACGGACCGCAGCGTCTGCGTCGCCTGCGGCACGGCCTTCCCGGAGCTGACGCCCCAGCTCTTCTCGTGGAACAGCCCGCGCGGCGCATGCCGCGTCTGCGACGGCCTCGGCCGCACGCCAGCGGCCGACGAGGACCTCGTCGTCCCGGACCCGCGGCTCACGCTCTGGGAAGGCGCCGTCCTGCCCTGGAAGACGCGCCTCGTGCGCGGCAAGACCGGCATGAACGCCGAGTACGCGCAGTCGATCCTGGAGCAGCTCGCCATCCCGTTCGACGTCGCGTGGCGCAAGATCCCAAAGAGGAAGCGCAACCTGTTCCTGCACGGCGCCGGTGAGCGCAAGTTCCGCGTTCGTATGTCGGGCAAGCGCTGGACCACCGATTTCGAGACGACGTGGGAGGGGCTCCTGCCGCGCATCGAGAAGCGCTGGCGCGAGGCGACGAGCGACTCCATGCGCAAGCACCACGCGCGCTGGATGCGCGACACGTCGTGCCGTGAGTGCGACGGGCGCCGCCTGTGCCGCGAGGCGCTCTCCGTGCGCATCGGCGGCAAGACCATCTCGGAGACCACGGCGCTGGCCGTGGCCGATGCGCTGGCCCACGTGAAGTCGCTGTCGTGGGAGGGAGGGCGCGCGACGGTGGCCGCCGAGGTGCTGCGCGAGGTGCGTTCCCGGCTGCGCTTCCTGCGCGATGTCGGACTCGGGTACCTGACCCTCGATCGCAGCGCGGCCACGCTGTCGGGCGGCGAGGCCCAGCGCATCCGCCTGGCGTCGCAGATCGGCAGCGAGCTCACCGGCGTCATCTACGTGCTCGACGAGCCGTCCATCGGTCTGCACGCGCGCGATCAGGCGCGTCTGTTGGGCTCGCTCCTGCACCTGCGCGACATCGGCAACACGGTACTGGTCGTCGAGCACGACGAATCCACGATCCGCGCCGCGGACCACGTCATCGACTTCGGTCCGGGCGCCGGGGTGCACGGCGGCGCCATCGTCTACGCGGGAAGCGTGAAGGGGCTCCTGCGCAGCAGGCAGTCGCTCACCGGGCAGTACCTCTCACGCCGCAAGGCGCTCACGCCGCGCACGGAGCGACGCCGCGGGAACGGCCGTCGCATCCGTATCGACGGCGCCGAGGAGCACAATCTGGCGCGGATCGACGTGACGTTCCCGTTGGGGCGCATGATCGCCGTGACGGGCGTCTCCGGCGCGGGCAAGAGCTCTCTCGTGAACGGCATCCTGCGCCCTGCCGTGGCGCGCGCGCTGCACGGCGCGGCGGCGCCTGTGGGCCTCCACCGGCGCATCCACGGCCTCGAGCACGTGGACAAGATCGTGGACATCGACCAGTCCCCCATCGGGCGGACACCGCGCAGCAACCCGGCCACGTACACCAAGGTCTTCGACCCGATCCGCGCGGTGTTCGCCGAGCTGCCGGAGTCCCGCGCACGCGGCTACGGCCCGGGGCGCTTCTCGTTCAACGTGAAGGGCGGGCGCTGCGAGGAGTGTCAGGGCGCTGGTCAGATCCTGATCGAGATGCACTTCATGCCCGACGTGTACGTGCCCTGCGAGACGTGCCACGGCACGCGCTACAACGCCGCCACGCGCGAGATCCTGTACCGCGGACAGTCGATCGCGGAGGTGCTCGCGACGACCATCGAGGACGGGCACAAGCTCTTCCGCAACCACCCCAAGATCGAGCGCGTGCTCGCCACGCTCGTGGAGGTCGGTCTCGGCTATCTGGAGCTGGGCCAGAGCGCCACGACACTGTCCGGTGGAGAGGCGCAGCGCGTGAAGCTCGCCCGCGAGCTCGCCAAGCGCAGCACCGGCCGCACGCTGTTCGTTCTCGACGAACCGACTACCGGCCTGCACTTCGAGGACGTGCGCCGCCTGCTCGAGGTACTCGACGCCCTCGTCGATCAGGGCAACACGGTCATCGTCATCGAGCACGCGCTCGACGTCATCGCCGCCGCCGACCACGTCATCGACCTCGGCCCCGAGGGCGGCGCCGGCGGCGGCCACGTCGTCGCGACGGGCACGCCCGAGGAACTGGCGCTGGCCGAGGGCAGCCACACCGGCGCCGCCCTGCGTGCACACTTTCGCCGCTGAGCGGACCCGATGAGCCGACACGGTGTGCCGCCCCGCTGTGTCGATACAGTGAGCCGACACGGTGAGCCGAGAACGGGCCTACGCGAGGACGCGGGTGCGGTGCCCCATGACGTCGGCAACGTTGACCAGCTCGGTCGTGAGGAGCAGCAGCGCGTCATCGACGCTGACGATGCCGATCAGACGCTTGTGCTCGTCGATCACCGGCACGCGATGCACCTTGCGGCGGGACATCTCGCGCAGGAGATCGAAGATCAACATGGTCTCCGGCACGGCGTAGACGGGCGTGGACATCAGCTCGTCGATCGGCGACTCGGCGTCACGGCCCTCGGCGACGAGCTTCACCGCGATGTCGCGATCGGTGAGCAGACCGATCGGCCGCCTGAGATCATCGCAGACGACGATCGACCCAACGTTCTGCTCGCGCATCAGCCGTGCCGCGCGCAGGACGGTGTGGTCCCGCGTGACGGTGACCACTTCGGTGTTCATGATGGCGTCTACGAGCATGTGTTCCTCCCCTTTTGGCGGTCCAGTCTACCCGCTCGCGCGTCGCCCGGCGCGTTCCCCGCGGGGCGCGGCAGCGCCGCGTTCACGTTGCGCGCGGCGCAGAGTCGCGTGAACTCACGCGCATCGTCATAGCGCGCTTCCAGATCGCCCCAGTGTACGGGCACGACGACGCCCGCGCCGAGCCGCCCGGCGCTCTCTGCCGCCTCGTGCGGGGTCGCCGTGACCAGTCCGCCGACGGCCACGAACGCGACGTCCGGCGACCACTCCTCGTGCTCGGGCAGCACGACGGAATCGCCGAGACAGAGCGCGCGTACGTCACCCGTCTCGACGAGGTAGGCGAGGCCCGTGCCACGCGGATGGAAGCCCGGCGGACGCCCTCCGCGCCCGGGTCCCGCCGCCGGCAGGGCGACGATGCGCGCTCCCGAGAGACGCACGTCGTCGCCCTCACGCAACGGCGTGACGCGGCCGGGGAAGACGCTCTCGAGACGCGGCGCGAGGTGCGCCGGCGCGCCGATGCGACCGCACGCGGCGAGCGCGGCCGCGAGGTCGTCCTCCGAACAGTGGTCCACGTGCCGACTCGTCACGAGCGCCAGGCCCGCGACGGCAGGCAGCCGCCACCGCCATGGGTCGAGAGCAACGGACGGGGATCCGGAGAGGAGCACCGTCGCGTGTCCGAGCCAGCGGTAGGGCAGGTCGTCCTCCCCCACCGCCGGCGCGTCATCGCTCATGGACGCCCGAGGTCCCGGCAGCTCAGATGCCGAGCGTGGCGCCGCCGTCCACGTAGATGAGCTGTCCGGTAACGTAGCTGGCGTCATCGCTGCAGAGGAACGCGTGCACCGACGCGACCTCGGCGGGCGCCGCCATGCGACGCAGTGGGATCGCCTTGCAGATGGCCTGCTT
This sequence comes from Planctomycetota bacterium, assembly GCA_024277065.1. GTDB lineage: Bacteria > Planctomycetota > JAJSAM01 > JAJSAM01 > JAJVHW01 > JAJRPF01. The sequence continues at coordinate 22,654 of JAJRVY010000040.1, read as the reverse complement.
CACCTCGTCCGGGACGACGTCGAACATCGGCGTGTCCGTGGCGCCCGGCGCGACGCAGTTGACGGTGATGCCGCCCTTGGCGCACTCGATCGCGAGCGTGCGCGTCAGCCCGACGATGCCGGCCTTGGAGGCCGAGTAGTTGGCCTGGCCGAAGTTGCCCTCCACGGCGACCGATGCCGTGTTGACGATGCGCCCGAAGCCCTGCTCGAGCATGACGTTGATCGCCGCCTGGCAGACCAGGAACGTGCCCTTGAGGTTGACACCGAGGACCAGATCCCAGGCGTCCTCGCTCAGCTTCTTCGCGTACTTGTCGCGGGTGATGCCGGCGTTGTTCACGAGATAGTGCAGGCCGCCGAGCTGCTCGCCCGTCTGCGCCATGGCCGCCACCACCTGCTCCTTGCTCGATACGTCCACCGTGCAGGCGACGGCCTTGCCGCCCGCGTCGCGGATGGCGCCGGCAACGGCCTCGGCCGACTCGCCGTTCACGTCCCACACCGCCACGGCCGCACCGTCGGCCGCGAAGCGCTTCGCCGTCGCCTCGCCGATGCCCTGTCCAGCACCCGTCACGATCGCCACCTTGCCGCTCTTGCTCATCTTCCTGTCTCCGTCGTTGAACGGCGTCTGGGACGCCGTTGCCCGTGCTTCCGAACCCGTCCGGCTTCCCTACTCCTGGACCTGACGCGCCATCATGAGGATCCACTCCGAGTCCACGATGACGTCGTCGTCCTGGTTCTTGATCTCGACCTTGAACGTCACGACGCCGCGCTTGGGATTGCGCGACTCCTTGCGATCCATCACGGTCATCTCGATGCGGATGGTGTCGCCGAAGCGCACCATGCCGGTGTACTTGATGGTCTGCTGCATGAGGGCGATCGTCGTGCCCTCGAAGATACCCATCTGGTTCGCCAGGCCCGTCGCCACTGCCATGCTCAGCATGCCGTGCGCGATGCGCGTGCGAATCGGCGTCTTGGCGGCGAACGTCTCGTCGGTGTGCAACGGGTTGAAGTCGCCGGAGAGCCCGGCGAAGGCCACCACGTCGGCCTCCGTGATCGTCCTCGAGGCCGAGTAGAAGACCCGCTCGGGCGCAAAGTCGTCCCAGTGCAGACCGCGCATCTGATAGCCCATCGTCAACCTCCTGGACGCCATTCTCGTGGGGAAGACCGCGAGGCTAACCGACCTCCGGAAGAGCGCCGAGAACGCCCGCAGCGATCGCGGTGCGATCGCGCGCCGCACGTGCCGGCGGTCCCGCACCCCCGACCGGATCTCGCAGCCGGCCCCCCCCTGTGCGCTCCGGCGGCGCCCGATGTGCGCCCCTACTCGGCGGCGCTCGACGCGGCGGCGTTCTCCGCCGCCAGCTTGCGTTCGACGCGCGCGACGCGCTTGTGCAGGTCCCGGCGACGCGCCTCGCTGCGGCTGCGGAGGAAGAGAATACGTTCGAGGCGCGCGCAGCACTCGAGTGCCAGCGCGAAGTTCTTGGTGCGGTGCTCGTGGTCCTTGGCGAGGGCCAGCCACGGCGCTGGTAACGACGGATCGGCCATCGTCGCGGCGAGCGCCTCGGCCGCCGACTCGGAGGCCCGGCGCTGGCGGCGCAGGAGCCGTGACGCCTCGTCATGAGCGCGCGCCGCAACGTGGGCATCCACCGCCCGTGACGCCGCGCCGCGCTGCAGGTCGAGAGCGCGATCACGCAGCCCCGCGCGCGCCAGCACCTTGCCGGCGGCGTGGACGTCGGGGGACGGTCCGACGCCTGCGGCGGGCTGTGCGAGCGCCGCGAGCAGCGTCGGCAGCGAGAGCAGATCGAGCAGATTGTGCTCGAGCACGCGCCGCATCGGACCGTCGTCGCCCTTCAGATAGTCGTACCAGGCCTGCGGACACTCCGCGCCGGGCAGGTCGTCGAGGCGGGTCGTGCCGAGCACGAGTCGTTCGAGGTGCTGCAGGTTCACGCGGCCCGCGCGCATGCGGAAGACGCGGCGCGCGCCGACGAGCAGGTCGAGGTGTGGCAGAGCACCGAAGGGTGACGTGCGCCCCGCCAGGAGGAAGCGCTCCTCGATGCGCGGCACGTCGAAGCCGCGCCCGTGGAACGACACGATGCCGCGCGCGGCCCGCGCCTCTTCCTCGAGCGCGTCGAGCAGGCCCTCCTCTTCACAGGGGTCCGGGAGCAACCACTGACGGATCTCGAACGCGCCGCCCGTAAACGACGCAAGACCGACGAGGAACACGAACGTGCCCGCGCCACCGGCGAGCCCCGTCGTCTCGGTGTCGAGGAACAGCACGTCGCCCAGGTCACCCAGGTCGCCGCCGGCGCAGAGCAACGCCACGTCGGAGAGCGGCGCGGCGAGGGCGTCGGCGAGGCAGAAACTGCCGCGCAACACGTCTACCGGGAACGTCTCGCGGCGCAGCAGCACGCGGCCGCCGGGGTAGCGCCGCTCGTCGAGCCGGGGCGCGGGCACGACCACGCCCTGCGTGGACGGCGGCAGGCCGGTGGCGGCGGCAGGATCGGGTCGGCGCACCATGGCTAGCCCGGGCCCGGCGGCGGCAGCAGGTACGCGCCCAGTCGATCGGGCTGCCGCGCCCCCTCGTCGTCGCCCCCGTTGCGATTCCCGCCGTCGGCGGCGAGCCCGGGCCGGGGCGCTGCGGAGATCGGCGGTGCGAGATCCTGCAGCGAGCGCTCCGGCGTCGCGCGACTCGCCGTGACGAGCGCGGCGAGCAGGCGCCTTGCGACCTCCTTGCCGTACGGCCCCACGTTGCCGACGGGGCCGACGCACGACGGACAGCCCTTGTCACATGCGCACGTAGCGACGATCTCGCGCATCGCGGCGAGAATCGGCCGCAGACAGACGAACACCGCCTCGGCCAGCCCGACACCGTTGGGCACACGGTCGTAGGCCAGGATGCGCGGCAGTTCCGTCGCCGCCGCGCGCACCTCGGCGTGTACCCGCAGATCGCCGCGGTCGGTGCGCACGAACGCCGGCGCCACGGCGCGCAGGAGAGACGCCACGCCGCGTAGCGCCTGGGAGCGGCCGCCCTCGAGGATGCGCATCTCGGTGGCCAGTTCGGGCCCGATGTCGATCCAGCACGCGCCGGTGCCCATCACCTCGGCCGGCAGCCGGATCTCGCCGGCGCCCACGTTCTCGCCGGTGTAGTAGCGGATCTTATTGAACAGGGGAACCGTCGTCGAGACGAGCACCGTGCCGCAGGACGAGGAGAACTCGCCGAAGTCCTCGCCGTCGTCGCGCGCCGTCGTGCGCACGTCGACCTCGGCCTCGGCGTCGGTGTAGTAGTCGCAATCGACCTTGCGCACGTAGGCCCGCCGCCCGTCGTAGTCGAAGCGCTCGACGTAGTACGTGTCGCCCTGGTGGCCGTAGATGGCGCCCTCGTGCACGAAGAAAGGCGCCGACTGCCGATCGACCTCGGCCAGGACGACGCGCGCCTCGAGGTCGTAGATGGCCACGTTGTCGATGTCGAAGCCGTTCAGCGAGACCGTGTCGGCGGGGAAGCTGGCGTCGCACCAGTGGTAGCGGCCTCCCGAGCGGTTGAGCGGTCCGCCGGGCGCGGCGAGACCCTCGAGTACCTCGGTCGTGCGCTCCTGCTCCCACAGCAGCTCGCCCTCACGGAACGGCAACTCGAATGCCGCGCAGCGCACGTGGTTGGCGAAGATGAGGCGATTGGCCGGGTCGATGGCGGCGCGCTCGGCATGCCCTTCGAGCAGTGTCTCGGGATGCTGCAGCACGTACTGGTCGAGGGGGTCCGAGCGGGCCACCAGAACAGCCGTCCCCGGACGGTCGCGGCGCCCCGAGCGCCCGGCCTGCTGGCGTGCACTGGCGACCCGGCCCGGGTAGCCCGTCATGATCACGACGTCGAGCCCGCCGACGTCGATGCCCAGTTCCAGCGCGTTCGTGGCGACGACGGCACGCACGCTCCCGTCGCGCAGCCCGCACTCGACCTCACGGCGCAGCTTGGGCAGGTATCCGCCGCGATAGCCGCGCACGACGTCTGTATCGAGTCCGAGTTCGTGGGCCGTGTCCTTGAGGTACTTCGTCAGCACCTCGACGCTGTTGCGCGAACGCGCGAACACGAGAGTCTGGAGCCCCGCGCGAAGTGCGTGCGACGCCACCCGCCGCGCCTCCTCCAGCGCGCTGCAACGGGCGCCTGATGCCTCGTCCACGACAGGTGGGTTGAACAGCAGCAGATGCCGCTCGGGGGTCGGCGCGCCGCAGCGCGTGATGACCTCGACGCGATCGTCCGGAGTGCGCCCGCTTCCGACTTGCGCACCGCTTCCGCGTCGCGAACCGTCTCCGACTTGCGCACCGTTGCCGATGAGCGCGCCGGCGAGCTCCCCGGGATTGGCCAACGTCGCCGAGCAGAACAGGAACGTCGGATCGGAACCGTGGTGGCGGCAGATGCGGCGCAGCCGCCGTAGCACGTTCGCGACGTTGCTGCCGAACACGCCCGTGAGCGTGTGCATCTCGTCCACCACCACGTAGCGCAGATCGCGAAACAGCGACGCCCAGCGCAGGTGGTGCGGCAGGATGCCCGCGTGGAGCATGTACGGATTCGTGACGACGACGTCGGCCGCCGCGCGCAAGGTGCGCCGCGTGGCGGGCGGCGTGTCGCCGTCGTAGACCCCCGCGCGCACGGGCCGTGGCAGCCCCTTCGTGAGCTTGGCGAAGGATGCGAGCTGATCGCGCGAGAGCGCCTTCGTCGGGAAGAGGTACAGCGCGCGGGCAGCGCCCCGCCCGCTCGGCCGGTCGGCCGCCCCACCACCTTCCACCTTGACACCACCTTCCACCTTGACGCCACCTTCCACCTTGACGCCACCTTCCACCTTGACGCCGGCCTCCCCCATCAGGGCGGTCAGCACGGGCAGGTTGTAGCAGAGCGTCTTGCCCGACGCCGTGGGCGTGACCACCGCCACGTGCCGCCCGGCGTGCGCCAGGTCGGCGGCCTCGCGCTGGTGCGACCAGAGCTGCGTCACCCCGCTCCGCGCGAACGCCTCGCGAATGCAGTCCGGCGTCCACTCCGGGAAGTCGGCGAACACCGCGCTCTGCGCAGCCTCCTTGTGCCAGCGCACGATGTTCGGCGCCAGATCGGGCGCCGTGCGCAGGTCGCGGAAGAAGCGGTCGAGCATGCGCGGAGCGTAGCCCGAGGCAGGGACACCCGATCGCCGGCAGGCTCCCCGGCGCCGGTCGCGAACGTGATCCTGCTGCCAATCCTGCTGCTGAGAGAAGGAGGCGGACACGGACGCTCGCGGCGCAAGCCGGCCGCAACGCCGGGACCGGTTTCCCGGCCCCGGCGTGCACTCTCCTCCAGCGACTCCCTACCGCTTCACCGCTTCCAGTCGAGATCGCCGACGAACTTCGTCGTCGAGTACAGGGTGGTCACGTCGGTGCCGTCGTTGTTCTCGTCGAGATCGAAGACCTTGAGATTGTAGGGGCCGAGGGCGCCGAGCTGCGTCGCGTCGGGGGACCAGCGGATGTCGTAGAAGTTGCCGAGAGACTGGTCCGTCAGGTTCTGGAGGTCGCTGCCGTCCGTGTTCATGATGAACACGTAGGCCTCCCGTGCCGCCGACTCCTGTCTCTCGGCGCGCCCGAGATGGTCGAGAGGGCCGCCGTCCCGGGCAAGCTCCAGCAACACCTCTGCGCGGCGCCTGCCCTCCAGCAGGCCGCTCACCGACAGCGCGCGCTCGGTGAGATCGACCGCGTCCACGATCCGGGCGCCGTGCCGCAGGTGCTTGAACCCGGCATCGAAGTAGCGCAGCGCCCGCCAGTTCACCGTCGAACTCGAATCCGCCGCACGCGGCGACATCGAGGAGATTGCGCCCCTCGTCGCCGAGGCCGGCCACGCTCACGAGATCGGAGATCGACGACGGCAGTTGGATCTCGCGCATGATCCCGGTCGTGCGCCAGTTCCCATCGGCCTGCTGCTGAAGGAACTGGCCCTCGCGCAGCCCCCGCAGCAGTTCGAACACGAAGAACGGGTTGCCATCGGACTTGAGGGCGACCAGGCCACCGAGCTCCGTGGCGAGATGCTCCGAGCGCAGCGTCTCGGACAGCAGGTCGACGAGGTCCTTCGGGCTGAGGCGGGGGATCTCGATGCGTTGCACGTGCTCGAGGCTCTCGACCTGCGAGCGCCACTCTGCCGGGACTCCTGGTCGCATGCTCGCGATCAGGAGCACGCGATGGCCCGGGAGCGACAGATCCAGCGACGCGAACAGCGCGCGTCCGTCCTCGGGAGCGAAGTGCAGGTCCTCGATCAGCACGATGGTCGTACGCTCGGCGACCAGACTGCGGGTCGCGGTGGACGACGCCGGCTGCGTGGATAGCGACCAGTGCCCGCGCGACGCCGCTCCCGATCTGTCGGCACAGCTCCTCCGGCACTTGGCCGACTTCCGCCAGCAGTTTCCGCAGGGTCTGGCCCTCTACGTACTCCATGACGAGGTAGTGCGCGGGTGCCGTGCCGTCCATGCAGGCATCCGCGAAGAACGTGCGAACGACGTTGTCGTGGTGCACGCGACGGCCCAGCTCCGCCTCGCGCACGAAGCGGCGGAAGAACCCCGGTCTGCGGAGCAGGTGCGGATGCACGATCTTCAGCGCGACGCGATCACCGCTGTGCAGGCCCGGCACGTCCTCCACCGCGGTGGCGGCGTAGACCGTCCCCATTCCGCCGGCCCCGAGCTCGCGCTCCACCCGGAACGCGTCGAGGCGCTCGGGCGCGGCCGTACGCCTTCTTGGTCGCCTCACGCGTCATGCCCTGGCGCTCGGCGACCTGCGCAAGCGTCAGGTCCTCGTCGCGCACGAGTCGCACGATCTCGCGCTGCGCCTCCGGGAGTTCCAGCAGCGCACGCCACGCGCGGTCGATCATCTCGTTCCCGATCGCCGCCTGGCTGGGGGTCGGTCCGCGTCCGGCGACGCGACTCGGGTCGCGGAAGGTGCCGCGCGGCTCCTCACGACCAACGGCGCGGCGCTGGGCGCCCTCGTGGCGGCGCACGGCCTCACGCACCTTCAACTCGACGATCTTCAGCAGCCAGTTGCGAAGCGAGCTCTCGCCGCGATCCTGGAACTCGTGCCGGCGGTCGTGCGCGACGAGATGCGCCTCTTGCAGAACGTCCGCCGCGGACACGCGGCGCCACAGTCGTGCCGGAAGTCGCTCCTCGGCGAAACGGCGCAGCATCGGGGCGTAGCGCGCCACCTGTTCCTCGAAGGCCGACGTGTACCCCTCTTCGAGCCGGCGGCGCACCGTCGCCTCGTCGTCGCCGTCGCGCGGCTGCACGACCTCCTCGCCCTCCGGGCCGACCGTCACCTCATGAGCATCATGGCTGCGACGCGGCTGCCGGTGACACAGTAAGTCCCGTCACCGTGGCGTCGGCGGGCGGTGCGGCGGGCCGCGGGAGCCGGTGTGCGCGCCCACGGGCCTGCCGGGGCCTGCGGGCCTACTCCTGCGCGAGGAGGGGCGCCGTCAGGGTCGCGACGACGTCGGCGGCCATCTCGAACACGAACGGCTTGCCACGCTGCTTGGCGTAGAAGGCGTCGCGGCCGGGCACGCGGGCGCCGATCTCGAGGAAGACGTCGGCGTCGCTGGAGCGGAAGCCGATCTCGAACCAGGCCGTGGCCGCCTTCCCGCCTTCCTTGCGGAAGCCCATCTCCTCGGCGTTCGCGGAGTCGAGATGGTGCCAGCCGAGGGCCTTGATGCTGCGCAGCGCCGCGAGCATGCGATTCATCGCCTCGGAGTCCAGGCCCGCGCCGGGCTCGCCCAGCTGCGGCTTCCACGACTTGTCCCGGCCGTCCAGGTCCCGCCGCCACTTCTCGTCGGTGCTCGCCTCGCCGTCCGGACCGAAACCGGCCTCGCGGCCGATGAACTCGACGTCGTCGAGCGCGATGTCGAACGCCGCGCGGCGCTTGAACTGCAGCCAGCCGTCCAGCACCCGCCGCACCGGCGCGCCGAGCACGAGTACGAGCGCGCCGTCGTCCTTGCGCTGCGCATAGCGATTACCGTCCGCGGCCTCCTTGCCGATCAGAAAGGTGACGAGCGATCCGCCCTCTCTCTCGACCTGGATCTGGTCGCCGTCCGGAGCGACGCCGTAGGCCGCGGCGTCCTCACCGTCCAGGAACTCGAGGATCGGCCACTGGCGGAGCTGCTCCAGGAAGCCCTCGACGACGGACTCCTCGGCGGGCTCGCGCGCCGGCTTCTCGATCTCCCAGTCCTTGTACGCCTTGCGCAGCACCCACGAAATGCCGCCGACGTTGACGGTCACGCTCTCGATGCCGAACCCCAGCCGCGTGAAGATGCGGTCGCGGAACTCGGCGGCGTCCGCCAGCACCGCCTCGGCGAAGCGCGTGGAGACCTGGTAGACGGAGTGGTAGCCCTGCTCGACGACGAACCAGTTGCCGTCCACGCCGGGCTCCGCGCCGAGCGTCAGGACGCGCGTCGCGCCCCGCTTGGACGTCAGCGTGACCTCGGCGGCCGGGCGGGCGAGACCGTAGCGCGCCAGGTCCTGAGCGCCGTCCTCGGCCACCCTCAGCCACTGCTCGTTGACGATCTGCGCGATGCGCGTATCGAAACGCACGGGGGCCGCGTAGCCCTTGAACGGTTGCGTCACGCGCCAGATCTGCGTCACGTCGCGCTCGGCCTCGAGCGTCGTCACGCCGCCCCGGGCGATCTCGATGCCCTTCATGTCGTAGGGCCGCAGATCGGTGATGCGCTTGTCGCGCAGGCCGCTGCGCAGCGCCGCGGCCAGCTCGTCCGCGGCCGTCGTGGACACGACCATGACCGTCGCGTTCGCGCCGCGATCCGCATAGACGTTGGCGCCCTCCGGTGAGCGCGCGCCGAAGCGCGCCGTGCGCTCGCTGCCGGGGAGCTGCAGCACGACCGTCAGTGCAGGGGCGGCGAGGCCGTAGTTCGCGACATCGGTCGCGGTCAGTCCCTCCACCGGGAAGGAACGGCGCACGTCGCAGCGCACGAGCGCGCCGAGGATCTCGTCCACGGCGATCGCGTCCGCCCGCGCCCACTCCACGCCGACCTCGAGGTCCCACAGCTCCGAGTCGTCCGGGCGGCGGCGCAGCTCGAGCGCGCCCGACTCGCCGGTCACCGTCAGCGCCGTCACGTCGTTCTTGTCGAACGGCTCGAACAGCGTCGCCGGACCGCGGTCGGGCGCGTCGCCGCCGCCCTGTGCCCAGAACAGCGCCAGTGCGCACACGCCGACGAGGATCACCATTCCGAGAACGTTGCGCCAGGTCACGGGGTCATCTCCTGCGTGTCCACCAGACGATGCTGCCGCCGACGAGCGAAAGCAGCGCCACGCCGAGCGGCCAGGCGATCGCGATGCGCTGCTTGCGGGGATCCCGCAACTCGACGCGGTCCTGTTCGAGGGTGCGCTCGCTCACGGCGACCAGCCCCTCACGGCGAATGCCCCACTGGATCAGTCCGAGCGCGAGGTCCAGGTTGGGCGGGACCTGTGCGATCAGTTGGTCCGTGAGAACGTCCGTGTCGCCGAGCACGACGACGCGTGCGTCACGGTCGCCCTCGCCCGCGGCGCCCGCGATCCTGCGCGTGGCCGTCACGACCAGCGGCAGCCGCGCGGCGATGCGGTCGGTGTCCTTGTTCGGCACCGAGTAGTCGCGGCGCGTGGGATCGACGCGCGCCGCTAACCCGGGCACGTCGAGTCCTTCGACGAATGGTGCGTAGATGACGGCCTGCACGTCCACGCCGTCGATCGGCTCGTCCTCGATCTCGACGAACGTGGAGTAGTTGAAGAGCGTCGCGAAACCCGCGCGTGACGTGAGCGCGGCGACGGCCGGATGGCCGGTGTAGTCCTGCGGCCGGATGACGAGCATGGGGCGCAGTTTGTAGAGGTCGGTCATGCCGGTCGCGACGCGGAAGGGCGCGATCACGACGTAGTTCGGGCGCAGGTAGATGCCGTAGGGGTCGAGCAGCTCGTCCAGGCCGGTCTTGCGCCGCTCGGACGCGACGTCGAGCGCGACGATGAGCGTGCGACCGCGGTCCAGGTAGGCGGTGAGCGCCGTCGCCTCCTCGGGCGAGAACGGCGTCTTGGGATCGAGGATCATCAGGATGTCGCAGTCGTCGGGGACGTCGGAGCGGCTGCGCAGATCGAGGGGCGCCCCGGCCACCTCGATGTTCTGCCCCTGCAGCGCCTCGCGGAGCGCGCGCAGCTCCTCGCCGATCGCCCGCTCGCCGTGACCGCCCGTGGCGTACACCTTGTGACGCGTGAAGACGAGTTCCATGATCGCGTCGGACAGCACACGCTCGCCCAGCCAGCGCGACTCGCCGGTCGCGGCACGCTTGGTCCACGTGAAGGCTTCGACGCGGACCTCCTTGTGGCGGCCCGGCGCGGGCTCCTGGCCCGGTTCGGCGTAGGACAGGACGATGACGTCGTCGTTCTCGCCCGACGATGTCTGCAGCACGCCCACGTCACGCAGGTAGGCCTGCGCGCGGGCGGCGTCGCGCAGCGGATCGAGGACTCTCGTCTCCACGCGGTCGCTGACGGCCGCGTAGACGGTCATCTGATCCGTCGCCTCCTCGCGCAGTCCGGGCGGCGTGGACGTGTGCTGTAGGTACGTCAGGTAGATCGTGCCGGGGACCTCGTCCAGGAGCTTGAGCGTGGCCTCGCCGAGCGTGTACTTGCCGGTCGTCGTCGTGTCGATGGCGAAGCCGCCGTCGCCACGGTCGATGTTGATCTTGGTCACGATGCCGAACGCCGCGAAGCCGAGCACGGTGGTCACGATCACGAAGCCGCTCGCGGCGCCACGCCGCGAGCGAATCGCCTCGACCACGTCCACGATGTGCCAGAACAGCGGCGAGAGCGTGGCGACGAGTCCGGCGAACAGCCACACACGCAGGATCGTGCCCGTCTCCTTCTCGACCCACATCCAGAAGAAACCGGAGAGCAGCAGAAGGATGCCGGCGAAGAACACGTAGCCCCAGGGGGACGACCGCGCGGCCGCCTGGTACGGCATCGGGGGGGCGTTCGCCGCGTCGCCGGGCGGTTCGCGAGGCGTGGCCGGCGGCGATCCTGCGGGGGCCACGTCGTCGCCTGCGCGGCTGTTGTCGTCGTCGCTCATCGCCACTTCCTCGATTCGAGACTGCGCACGGCCAGGAACAGGAAGAAGGCCGTCATCGACACGAAGTAGATGATGTCGAAGAGGGCGATACGGCCCTTCATGAACTGCGCGAAATGGGTCTGCTGACTGAGGTACTGCGCGAACTGCTGCAGCCACTCCGGAGCCGCGTCGTGCATGAACGGCATCACGCCGATGAACAGCATCGAGATCAGCAGGAAGAACGCCAGGAACGCCGACATCAGCGCGTTCTCCGTCAGGGACGAGGCGAAGATGCCGACCGCGATGTAGAGTCCGCCGAGGAACAGCGCGCCCACGTATGCGGCGAGGATGGGGCCCGCGTCGGGCTTGCCGATCGCCCGCCCGATGTACGCGAGCACGGCCCAGTAGACGAGCGTCGGCACGAGCATCGCGACGTAGAACGCGAACGTGCCCAGCCACTTGGAGACGATCACCTGCCAGTCGCGCACGGGCGCGGTCAGGAGCGTCTCGAGCGTGTTGCGGCTGCGCTCCTCGGCCACCGAGTTCATGGTCAGGAGCGGCATCAGGAAGAGCAGGATGAACTGCAGCGCCGCGAACACCGGCGCGTACGTCACCGTGACGTAGAGCGAGCTGACCTCCCACTGGAAGAAGAACCAGGTGAGCAGCAGGAAGAAGAACGTCAGCACCCACGGCACGGGCGCGAAGAAGTACGCGGAGAGCTCGCGTTTCGTGAGGGCCAGGAGGCGGCTCATGCGCGCACCTCGACGGCCTGCTCGCTGCCGCGGGTCAGCTTGGTGAAGAGGTCCTCGACGACGGCATCGACGACCTTCACGTCCTCCATCGTCCCGCCGCTCGACGCCAGCCCCGCGGCGACCAGCTCACGGGAGCGCGCGAGGTTCGACTTCTCGGTCAGGTAGCGCAGCATCGTGCGCTCGCCGACCGTCAGGTTCTCGGCGAAGATGACGGACGGCGCGGCGTGGACGACATCGAGCGCCGGGCGGGCGTCCATCGAGGTCCGGAACTCGACACGTGCCCAGGGCGCGACGCGCTCGCGCATCCCGGAGAGCGTGCCGTCGAGGGCGATGCGCCCGCGGTTGATCACGATGACGCGCTCGCAGACCTGCTCGACCCAGGGGATGGTGTGCGTCGAGAACAGGATCGTGGTCTCGCCGGCGATCTCCTTGATCAGATCACGGACGTCGCGCACCTGGTTCGGATCGAGGCCCGCCGTGGGTTCGTCGAGGATCAGGACGCGCGGGCGGTGCACGAGGGCGTCGGCGAGCCCGACGCGCTGGCGGTAGCCCTTGGACAGATGCCCGATGATGCGATCGCGCACATCGACGATGTCGCAGCGTTCCATGGCCGACTCGATGAAGGCGCGCCGCTCGCGCCGCGCCACGCCCTTGAGCGTCGCCCGGTACCACAGGTACTTGAACACGCGCATCTCGGTGTAGAGCGGCGTGCTCTCGGGCAGGTAGCCGGTGTTCTCGCGAACCTGGACGCCCTGGCTGAAGACGTCGTATCCCGCCACGCGCGCGCTGCCGGAACTGGCGGGCTGGAAACTGGTCAGGACACGCAACGTCGTCGTCTTCCCGGCGCCGTTGGGCCCCAGGAATCCGACGATCTCGCCCTCGTCCACGGTGAACGAGATCGTGTCCACGGCGGTGCGTGCGCCGTAGCGCTTGGTCAGGTCGTGTACTTCGATGGCCGGCATCTGCCCTCCGACGCCAGACGGGCGACATGCGCCCGCGGGGAGCGGTCCAAACCCACGAAGGTACTACGGGCGGCGCGCCTCACGTGGGAAAGGGCCCACGTAGGAATAGGTTCGTGGGACCGAGGGCGAGCGAGGGCGGCGCGGGGCGGGATCAGCCGTCGGTGCTCAGGCGCCCGTCCAGATCGACCTCGAGCTCGGGCACCGACAGCGGCGTGCCCGGCGTGGACGGCAGCGATAGCTGATACGTCACGCGCAGGCGCTCGGTGTTCTCCTCCCACCACCGCTGCGCCTCGTCGTGCCCCCACGAGTCCGCGGCCGCGCACGCGGCGAACGCGGCACGGAGTTCCGAGGCCGTCGCGTAGCGATCGTCCGGCGCCTTCGCCAGGCAGCGCAGGATGACGTCCTCGAGATCGCGCGAGAAGGGCCGCCCGAAGCGCTCGGAGGGGCGCCGGGGCGCCGACTTGACGTGGTGCATGACGAGATCGAGGGTCGTCTCACCGCGGAACACGTGCTCGCCGGTCAGCAGATAGTAGGCGACGGCTCCGACGGAGTAGATGTCGCTCCGGACATCGACGCTGCGCGCGTCGCGGATCGACTCGGGCGACAGGTACAGCGGCGTCCCGGTGATGGCGCCCGTCATGCTCAGCTCGACGGTGTCACCTCCGGTGAGGTCCTTCACGAGCCCGAAGTCGAGGACCTTGACGACGTCGAAGAACCCGCCGCGCCGGCACAGCATCAGGTTACCGGGCTTGATGTCGCGGTGGATCAGCCCGAGCCCGTGCGCCTCGACGAGCGACGCGCAGACCTGCCGCAGGATGAAGATGAGGCGGCCCTGCGGAATGGGCCCCTCGGTCTTGACGAGGCGATCGAGGGCGATGCCGTCGAGGTACTCCATCGCGTAGTAGAACGTACCGTCGGGGGTGTGGCCGTAGTCGTAGATCGCGATCGTGTTCGGATGCGTCAGCCGCGAGGACTGCTGCACCTCGCGCTCGAAGCGAATGAGCGAGTGCTCGTCGGTGCGGTCCGGCTGCAGGATCTTGACCGCCGTCGGGCGACGCAGGAGCGCGTGCTTGGCGAGGTACACGTCGCCCATGCCGCCCGAGCCGATGCGCCGCACGAGCGTATACTGACCGAGCCGTTCCGCGCGCCGCTCGGCCTTTTCGATGCGGCGCCGCAGCCGCCCCACGAAGAAGGCGTAGAGCGCAATCCCGGCTCCCGCAGCGACGAGCAGGCCCCAGAGCACGCCGAAGGCCGTGCGCAGAATCACGACGGAGCGCAGCGCCTCGCCCGCGTCCATCTCGGTGGCGACGCCCAGCCCGGCGTCCGGCATCCACGTCCACGCGCCGACGACCGGGACGCCGCGGTAGTCCGCATAGCCTTCGACGTCCACGCCGTCGTGCCCGGCGACGGCGCTGGCCGCCATGCGCGTCAGCGGCAACGCGCGGCGGTCCTGCCCCGGGCGGAAGCCCTCGAGCATGTTGCCGCCCGGATCGCGGATGTGGATACGCAGGACCGCGCCGTGCTCGCTGTCGCCGTCGTCGGCGAGCAGCCCGATCGTGCGCAGTTCCTGCTCGAAGCGCGACCCGCTGAGCATGAGCCCGTCACGGTCGAAGGCGTACGACTCGCCGCTCGCCCCCGGGCGCGCAACCTGCAGGATGCGCGAGAAGTCGCGCTCGGGACGCATCCAGAACGTCAGCACGCCCCGTACGACGGCGCTCTCGTCGTGGATCGGCACCGAGACCGTCATCACGGGACTGCCGCTCCCGTCGGCGCCCGCCCGGAACGGGATCGAGAAGTGGTCCACGCCGGCGAGCGCGCGGCGCACGCTCTCGCCGAAGGTCCCGCCGGCGAGCGTGCCGAGCGTGCTCTCGTCGCTAGCGCTCACGATCCGGCCGGTCGTGTCCATCACGCTGAACGCCTCGTGGCCGAGTTCGCCGCAGATCACGTCGAGGCCCTCTCGCAACTCGCGATGCGCCTTCGCGCCGGCCAGGGCGGCGGGCGTCATCAGCTCCGGTCCGGCGTCCAGGATGTCGATCATGCGGCGCCGCCAGCCGATGTCCCCGGCGACGGCCGCGGTCACACGCATCTGACCTCGGCGCCAGATGCGCAGGGCCTCGGTGTCGGCGGCGAGAATGGTGCGCAGATGAGCGCGGAGGCCATTCGCGTGCGCGTCCTCGACGAGCGAGACGACGAACACGCCGAGAGCGCCGAGGACGGCAGCGACGAGCAGGGAACCGCCCCACATGCGCAGCCTGCCGCCGGTCGATATCGTGGTCGCCTGCGTCTCCATGCCGTGCGCTCCTACGCCGCAACACATTATGCGCCGCCGGCCCATGGCGCGCCCGGGCAATCCATGCTCCGGCCTCGCCGCCCACGCGGCGGACGTCAGATCACTTCCAGCTCGTCCGGCTCGATCGTGTACGGGTGATCCACGTCCCCCGTGTTGCGCGTCTCCGCCGGCTCGAGCAGGACGCACTCGACGAGTTCGTCGGCCACGGGCCGGTGCTCGGTGCCGCGGGGCACCACGCAGAGCTGGCCCGGCACCAGTTCGACGTCGCCGTCACGGAACTCGAGGCGCAGGCGCCCCGTGACGACCAGGAACAGCTCGTCCTCGTGCGCGTGCCGGTGCCACACGTACGGCCCGAGGAGCTTGGCGACCCGGACCTGCTGGCCGTTCAGCTCGGCAACGACCTTCGGCACCCACGTCTCGTCGAACGAGGCGAACGTGGCGGCGAGATCGATCTTCCGCGGCGGCATGGGCACTCCTCCGGACCTGCGCGGCATGATGCCATGACGAAGGCGCGAACGCAGACGACAGAGCATCCGCCCCCGGCACGTCCACGCCGCGCTACGTCCCGTCGCGCCGTGTCACGCCGCGCGATGCCGGTGGTCAGTCCGAGTCCTTGACCTCGTAGTCGGCGTCGATGACCTCATCGGCGGCGCCCTCGGCAGCGCCGTCCGACGGCGCGTCGGGAGCAGCTCCCGCGGCCGCGGCCGCGGTCGCAGCCTGCGCGGCGGGATCGACCCCGCCCTCGGCCCCGCCCGTCGTCTTGTAGATCTCCTCGGAGACCTTGTGCGAGACCTTCTCGAGACGGGCCAGCGCGTCCTCGATGGCCGTCTTGTCGTCGCCGCCCTGCACCTTCTCGACGGCCTCTACGGCCTCCTCGAGATCGCGCTTGGAGTCGTCCGACAGCTTCTCGGCCTGTTCCTCGAGCAGCTTCCGGACGTGATAGACCTGCTGCTCGGCACGGTTCTTGATCTCGACGACCTCGCGGCGGGCCTTGTCCTCGGACGCGTGGCGCTCGGCATCCTTGACCATGCGCTCGACCTCGTCCTCGCTGAGGCCCGAGCTGGCCTGGATGCGGATCTCCTGCTCGCGGTTCGTACCGAGGTCCTTGGCCTTGACGTTCAAGATGCCGTTGGCGTCGATGTCGAACGCGACCTCGATCTTGGGCACGCCGCGCGGAGCCGGCGGGATGCCGGTCAACTGGAACTTGCCGAGCGTGCGGTTGTCGCGCGCGAACTGGCGCTCGCCCTGGAGCACGTGGATGTCCACCGCCGGCTGGCTGTCGGCCGCCGTCGAGAAGATCTCCTTCTTGGACGTCGGGATCGTCGTGTTGCGGCTGATCAGCGGCGCCATGATCCCGCCCTGCACCTCGACGCCGAGCGACAGCGGCGTGACGTCGAGCAGCACGATGTCCTGGACGCCCTCCTCCTGATTGAGGATCGCGCCCTGCACCGCGGCGCCGAGCGCCACGGCTTCGTCGGGGTTGATGCTCTTGTTGGGGTCCTTGCCGAACATCTCCTTGACGAGCGCCTGCACGGCCGGAATGCGCGTCGAGCCGCCGACGAGAATGACCTCGTCCACCTAGCCGACGCCCAGCTTGGCGTCGTCGAGCGCGCTCTTGCAGGGGCCGCGCGTGCGCTCCACGAGCGCCTCCGTGAGCTGCTCGAACTTCGCCCGCGAGATCGACATCGCGAGGTGCTTGGGACCGGCCTGGTCCATCGTAATGTAGGGCAGGTTGACGTCGGTGGAGATCGCCGACGACAACTCGCACTTGGCCTTCTCGACGGCTTCCTTGAGACGCTGCAGCGCCATCGGGTCATTGCGCAGATCGACGCCCTGGTCCTTCTTGAACTCGTCGGCGACGTGGTGCACGAGCACCTCGTCGAAGTCGTCGCCGCCGAGATGGGTGTCGCCGGAGGTGGAGAGCACCTCGAACACGCCGTCCGCGAGGTGCAGGATGGAGATGTCGAACGTGCCCCCGCCGAGGTCGAAGACGGCGATGCGCGTCTCCTCGTGGAGCTTGCCGAGCCCGTACGCGAGCGCCGCGGCGGTCGGCTCGTTGACGATACGGCGCACGCCCAGACCCGCGATCTTGCCGGCCTCCTTGGTCGCCTGCCGCTGCGAGTCGTTGAAGTACGCGGGCACGGTGATGACGGCATCGGTGACCTCGCCACCGAGGTAGTCCTCGGCCGCCTCCTTGAGCGAGCGCAGCACCATGGCCGAGATCTCCGGCGGCGAGAGCTGCTTGCCGTGGACGGAGACGCGCACGAGTTCGTCGCTGCCGCCGATGACCTCGTAGGGCACCATCTTCTCCTCGGACGAGACCTCGGAGTGGCGGCGCCCCATGAAGCGCTTGATCGACGAGACCGTGTTGCGCGGGTTGGTGACGGCCTGGCGGCGGGCCAGCGCGCCGACGAGTCGCTCGCCGCCCTCGATGTACGCCACCACGCTCGGCGTCAGCCGGCTGCCCTCGGCGTTGGGGATCACCTTCGGCTCACCGCCCTCCATGACGGCCACGACGGAGTTCGTCGTGCCGAGGTCGATTCCGATGATCTTGCCGCTCTTCTGCGTCATCGTCGCTCCTTACGGTCCTGGCGCTACGGTCCCGGCGCTCCTGGAGGTCCTGCTCCGGAGACCGGGTTCAGAGGCGCACTTCACAAACCGCGTGCCCGCGCCGGGACATGGCCGGCGACGTGCAACTCGCGTTGGCACAGAGGCTTACGGTCACCCTGGCGCTTGCCATGGTGTCAGGATCGCGGCCACAGCGGCCCCGCGACTGCCATTATGGCAGGCCCCGTCAGCCGGTGACAGCGGCGCCGTACTGCTTGATCTTGCGGTAAAGCGTGCGCTCGGAGATGCCCAGCGCGGCGGCGGCATGCTCGCGATTGCCGTTGCCGGCGCGCAGCGCGTTGCGGATCAGCACGCGCTCGGCGTCGTCCAGCGAGACGAGCACGTCGTCGAGTGCCGGCAGGCCGCGATACGCGCCCGGCTCGGTGGGCACCGGCGCGTACGGCGTGATGAGCGCCGGCAGGCGCCCGGTCGGCGCCACGGACTGCACCTCGGCGGGCAGCGCCGCCACGTCGATCACGTCGCCGGAGGTCACGAGCAACGCCGTCTCGACGACGTTGCGCAGTTGCCGCACGTTGCCCGGCCAGTCGAACGCCGCCAGCGCGGCGCCCGCCGCGGGGGTCACGGACCGCGCGCTGCGGCCGTGGAGCTCGCCCAGTTCCTTCAGGAAGCGATCGACGAGGAGCGGGATGTCCTCGCGGCGCTCACGGAGCGCGGGCAGGGCGACGGTGACCACCTTGATGCGGAAGTAGAGGTCCTCGCGGAAGCGGCCCTCGCGCACGGCCTCCTCGAGATCGCGGTTGGTGGCGGCCACGACGCGCACGTCCACCTTGAGGGGCGCGTTGGAGCCGACGCGCACGATCTCGCGCGTCTCGAGCACGCGCAGCAGCTTGGCCTGGAGCGTCGGCGGCATGTCGCCGATCTCGTCGAGGAACAGCGTGCCGCCGTCGGCGTACTCGAACTTGCCGCGATGCCCCCGCACGGCCCCTGTGAACGCGCCCTTCTCGTGCCCGAAGAGCTCGCTCTCGAGCAGCGTGTCGTTCATGGCCGCGCAGTTGATGGCGACGAAGGGGTACTTGCGGCGACGCGAGAGCCGGTGGAGGGCCTGCGCGATCAGTTCCTTGCCCGTGCCGGAGTCGCCGAGGATGAGCACGGTCGCCTGGGTGTCGGCCACCTGGCGCACCAGCCGCATCACCTGCCGCATGAGCGGCGAACGCCCGACGATCCCGGGCATCCCGTAGCTCTCATCGACCTGCAGCTCGAGTTCCTTGCGGCGCCGCAGGAGTTCCAGCTTGTCGATCTGCTTCTGGACGACGGCGCGCACCTCCTCGATGCGCAGGGGCTTGCGCACGTAGGTCGCCGCGCCCGCCTGCATCGCCTCGACGGCGGCGTCCACGCCGCCCTGGCCCGAGATCACGATCACCTCGCAGTCCGGGTGCCGCTGTCTTGCCGCCCGGAGCACGTCCATACCCGAGACCTCGGGCATCTTGAGATCGGTGAGCACGAGATCCACCTCGTGCTCGTGCAGGATGCGCAGCGCCTCACGGGAACTGGTGGTGTGGAGCGAGCGGCAACCGATGCGCTCGAGGGCCTCGGCCATCATCACGGCATGGCCCGGCTCGTCATCGACGACGAGGACCGTGGCGGCGGCTCTTCTCATGGCGTCTCCTCTCCGTCATGTCCTGCGCGCGCGTCGTCGTCGTCGGCGGCGGCGGCGGCGGCGCGCGGTCCGGGCGGCGGGGCGAGCACCGTCGTGAGGCTCGTCTCGGCGGCGTTCCCGGCCGCGTTCCCGGCGCCGGGCAGCCGCAGCGGCTCGGCACCCCCGATGGTCGGCGGCAGGGGCAGGAAGATGCTGAACGTCGTGCCGCCGCCCGGTGAGCTGCGCACGCCGACATGCCCGCCGTGCTCGGCGATGATGCGCCTGACGGTCGGCAGCCCGAGGCCCGAACCGCGATCCTTCGTCGAGAAGTACACCTGCCAGATGTTCGGCAGGACGTCGCGTGGGATGCCGGGCCCGGTGTCGTGCACGTCGATGCGCACGCTGTCGCCCGGCGACCAGGTGCGAACCGTGAGCTGCCCACCCTGCTCCATGGCCTGCTGTGCGTTGGTCAGCAGATTCAGCAGCGCCTGCTTCAGCAGTTCCGTGTCGGCGAGGATCTGCGGCAGGCCGTGCCCCAGCTTGCGCACGAGCCGGATGCCCGCGCCCTCGCAACTGGGCTCGAAGAAGTCGAGCAGGTCGCGCAGCCACGCGTTCACGTCCACGATCCGCGGCCGCACGGCATGCCCCCCGGCGAAGCGCAGAAAATCGCGCAGGATGTTCTCGAGGCGGCCCACCTCGGCCTCGAGCAATTGGATCTTGCGCAGGGTGCGGCGATCACGCGCGGTCGCGGCGTGCTCGAAGTCCTCGCGCAGGAGCCCGAGCGTGATGGTCATCGTCGAGAGCGGATTCTTGATCTCGTGGGCCAGCCCGCCGGCGAGGCTGCCCATGAAGGCCAGTCGGTCCTTGAGATGCTCGTCCATGACTTTTTGACAGGTGGACTGTAGCGGGATGCGAACTGCGGACCGTCCTATTCAGCGGGCCGCCGGGACGACCACCGTGCATCGTTGCGCACGCGGCCGGAACACCCTCTGAGAAGGTGTGGACAAGAGAAGAGGGAGTGTCGGCTTGTTCGTGGAGCCTGCCGGCAAGGCGCGGTTGCGAACGTGACTCCCCTGACCGAGTCATCGAGCGAGCGCAACGCAGCCCGGCGGGCTCCACGGACGAGCGGGGCTGCGGCGCGCGACTTGCGCCGTTGGACGCTACGACAATCCCAGGCTCGGATCCGCGGAAGTCGCGTGACCGGCGCCCCGTTTCTCTTGTCCACACCTTCTCAGGGTCCGCGCAGGAATGAGTTCGTAGGACCGAGGGCGAGCGAGGGCGGCGCGGGGCAAGGCGGCTCGACGACGCGACTCATTGCGGAGCCGAGTCGGGGAGGAGAGGCAACGCCGCCCCGCGTCGTCGCAGCCGACCGAATCCCGAAGCTATTCCTGCGCGGGCCCTTAGTTTCCATGCGTGCGCACACGCATCGTCACTGCCGCCCCGGGCGAGGGCCCCTGGCCCGCGCTGGGCGGGCTCGCGGGGCTGCTCATGGACGGGGGCATCGTCGCCATCCCCACCGAGACGGTCTATGGGCTCGCCGTCAATCTGCGCGACGAGGCGGCCGTGCGACGCCTGGAGCAGGTGCGCGGCCGCGCGGCGGACGGCGCGGCCACGGTCCACATGGCCGATCCCGAGATGCTCGCGCGCGAGGTCCGCGCGCTGCCCCTCGCCGCGCGGAAACTGGCCGCGCGCTTCTGGCCGGGGCCGCTGACGCTGGTCGTCTCCGACCGCCACGGCCGGCCCACCGGCTACCGCGTGCCGGACGTCGCCGTCACGCGGGCGCTGCTGCGCGCCACGGACTGCCGCGTCGGCGCGGTGGCCGCCGCACCCGCCGGAGGACCGCCGGCCGTCACGGCAGAGGACGTGTCCGCGCAGTTCGACGGCGTGATCGACGCCGTCCTCGACGCCGGGCCGTGCCGCCACGGCGCGCCGTCGTCCGTCGTGCGCGTCTTCCCCGGCGGCGACGTCGAAGTGCTCGCGGACGGCGTGCTGCCCACCGACCTGATCCGCGAGACCACGGCCCGCACGATCCTCTTCGTCTGCTCGGGCAATCGCTGCCGCAGCCCGCTGGCGGCGGCCATGGCGACGCAGCTCCTCGCGCGCCGCCAGGGCGTGGACGAGCTCGAATTGCTCGCTGCGGGCTACCGCGTCGAGTCCGCGGGAACCGGGTGCCTGCGCGGCGAGCCGGCGACGGCCGAGGCCGAGGCCGTCGCCGCAGCGCGTGGCCTGGACCTCGGTGCGCATCGCGCGCGGCCCCTGACCATCTCCATCCTCGAGCGCGCGGACGAGGTCTTCGTCATGACGGCCCGGCACCGGGGCTCGATCGTCGAGTTCGCGCCGGACGCCGCCGAGCGCATCCGGCCGCTCGATCGCCGCGGGCGCGACATTCCCGATCCCTTCGGCCACGGACCGGCGGCCTACGAGAAGATCGCCAAGGTCATCCACGCCGCCTTGCAGTCACGGCTCGACGACCTGTGATCGCCGCGTCGATCCCGGACGTGTGCGACGTCACGATCGTGCGCGGCGCGGACGCGGCGCCCGGCGCCGTGCCCGATCTCCTGCTCGAGATGCCGCACGGCGCCACGCGCGAGGCGCACTTCGACGCGCTCGCCGCGGAGTTGCGCGGGCCGCTCCCGGACGCGCTGAAGGACTTCTTATTCGTCAACACCGACGTCGGGTGCAGCGAGCTCGGGCTGCGCGTCGCCGCGCGACTGGCGGCCTCGGGCGCAGCGTGCACCGTGGCGGTCATCCGCTGCCTGATCCCACGCACGTTCGTGGACTGCAACCGCCTGATCGACGACGGCGCGACGACGGCAGACGGGGCGATGCCGACGAACGTCGTCACCCCGGGGCTCGCGACATACGTCCGCGATCCACGCGACCGGGCGCTCCTCCTCGCGCGCCACGCCGAATACAGCGCCCTCGTGCGCGCCGCCTTCGACGCCGTCTGCGGCAGCGGCGGCCGGGGCCTCATGCTGCACACCTACGCGCCGCGCAGCATCGACGTCGCGGTGGACGACGACATCGTCGCGAGCCTCCACGAGGCCTACGGCCCCGGGCGCGTCGAGACCTGGCCACTGCGGGCCGAGGTGGATCTGATCACGCGCGACGACGACGGCGCGCTCCTGGCCGACCCCGCGCTCGTCGCGGCCGTCCGTGCCGGGTTCGCGGCGGTGGGCCTCTCCCCCACCGAGAACGAAGCGTACCACCTGCACCCGGCCACGTCCGCCGCGGCCCTCGCCGCCGCGCACCCCGGACGCACGCTGTGCATCGAGATCCGCCGCGACCTCCTCGTCCGCGAGTTCACGCCCTTCGCCGCGATGGACATCGTCCCCGAGAAGGTGAACGCCATCGCCGAGGTGCTGGAACGCGCCCTCCACGCCGCAGGGACGGCC
>JAJRVY010000355.1 GCA_024277065.1 Planctomycetota bacterium | reverse complement strand
TTATCAGGCACAAGTGTTGTCGCTGAGCAGTGGTCGCGGCACCGGAGCCGCAGCCTACGTCCGTCACTGCGCTGTAGTCAACCCGGTACCCATGGTTCATTGCCTCTCCCCCCCTCCCCCCGCCCTCGCGACCCCCCGGCGTGCCCGCTTCGCCCTCGCGACCTCTCCGGCGTGCCCCCGCTTCGCCCTCGCGACCTCTCCGGCGTGCCCCCCCCCCTCGCCCTTGCGACCCCCGGCGTAGGGTTGACCCATTGTGGTCAACCCGGAGGTCCCTGGCGCGCACAGCTGTCGTTGCGTCTCGCGACGTATTCCGGTTGCCGGCGGTTGCGGGATCGAGGGAACGCGGAGACGCGAGAACTCGCCCGACCGGCCGCTCGGGGGGCGGGCTCCGCCCGCCTGGGTACGCCGTTGCCGAGGCGGTGCTCGAACCTCCGGGGCCGGGACAATGCCCGGCCCCTACACCGGGATACGCACGATCGGGGGTGCCCGGTCGGCGTGGCGGGAGCAGGCGGTGGGGTTTCGACGCAACGCCCGACCAGTGTACCCGCCCTCGCAACCCCTCCGGCATGCCCGCCTCGCCGCCGCGCCCCCCCGGCGTGCCCCCTGTACCACTGGCTGCGAACGCATGCACGGCACTTCGCCGGAGCACGACCATGCGATCGGAGGCATGGAGCACCGACTCAGAGCGTGAGCAGGAATCCCACGCGGCGCCGAGCACGCGGTTTGCGCGTGTGTGTCGCCGGACGAGCGCAAACCGCGCGCCAGCGAGTTGTTACGCCCGACGGTCCCGCTGCGGCGTTGGCGCTCCTCCATGACTCGCTCCATTGAGTCGGGTTCGTCGCGCCGCCTTGCAGCGAACCCGTCGGACGCAATCGGCGCGCACCCGGGATTCCTGCTCACGCTCTCAGCCCCGAGCGACGCCTTGCTGGCCGATGCGCTTGCGCCGAGGAGGCTGCCCCGCGGCCGCTACTCCGTTCGTCCCGCCGATCCGGTTCCGGAGGGTCGCTATCGGTTAGGGCCCGGAGCAGAACGCACCGCGAACCACCGCCGCCGCGGATCCCGCGAACCGGTTCCGATCGCGATGACGAGGCCGCGGTCCGCGAGTTTCGCCAGGCGATGCTGGGTGGCCCGCGTCGAGAGTCCGATGTGCGCCGCGATCGCGGCCGTGGACCGTCCGTCGGGGGCGCCGAGGAACTCGAGCATGGCGCTCTCCACGTCGTCGGCGACGACGGGCGCCACCGGCACGGTGTGGAGTGTCACGCGAAACCGCAGCCCCACCTCGGCGAAGCCCGGTTCCGGGAGACCGGCGCCGGTGCACGCGCTGACCATCCTCTGGATGCCGCTGCCCCACTGCTCAATGAGCCCCAGTTCCATCAGCACGCGCGCGATCACGCGATTGCGGAGCCGCGACAGGCCGTCGCGGATGTCCTCGATGGTGAGGCCCGGGAGCAGGATGCCGGGATTCTCGATCTCCACTCGATCGTCGAACACCGCCACGCGGATCGGAGCCCCCGACTGCGAGTAGTCGGCATGCGCGACTGCATTGACCAGCGCCTCGCGCAGTGCGGCCGGCGGCACGGCACGAACGTCTCTGCGACGCAACCGCGAGATCTCGGCGCGTACACCCGTGCTACGCTCCACGAATGCGATCGCCTGCTCGATGGCCAGGACCGGATAGTCGCGCAGTTCGGCCCGATCCTCGATCCGGGTCTTGTCGCGCCCCGCGAATCGGCCCACCTGAATCCACGCGTCCGGGTGGCGATCGAGTCTCTCGATGCCGAAGAGGATCACACCTCCCACGCTCGGCACGCTTCGGCCCTCATGCTCTCGGAGGATACCGAGCGATGTCAGGTCCTTGCGGCGCAGCCTACGAGTCTCGGCAAAGCACTCGGACGCTGCTGCGAAGTCGATTGCTTCGGAGTCGAGTTCCGGTACGGGCTGCTCGTCGAATCCCACCCACGTGCTGCGTCGTGAGAGTTCAGCGATCAGCGCCGCGTCGGCCCGACGGTTGGTCGAGCCGAGCCGTACGTAGGTGCCGCGCTCGTTGCCCTCGGAGCGAACGCAATGCGGCCGCAGCGCGCGCGGATGGACTTGCACGACGACCAGGTGCATGCTCCGCCACGGGATGATCTCGATCTCCGGCAGTAGGCGCGGCTCGATGGAATCCGCGATGAGGCTCGCGAGACGCTCCTCCAGGACGCGGGGCTGCGACACACCCACAACGTCACGGTGACCGTCCGAGACCCCGATGACGAGACGCCCACCCGCGGAGTTGGCGAACGCGACCAAGGTGCGCAGGACGGGCTGCGGCGACGACAGGTCACGCTTGAATTCGAGAACCTTGCCCTCGGGGCGACTGAGCAGGTCTTCGATCGACATGCTGCGAAACCTACTGCGAAGAGCCGGCCGTGTCCACGCTTCGTAGTTCACGACGCAGCGTCTCGAGATCTCGACTCGGCGCACGGGCCTCGCGGGGACGGCCGCAACTAAGGGCCCGCGCAGATTGCCGCGCTCCGCACGCGCGATCGGCGCGATGTCCCGCATCCCGTCGTCGGCGCGGGCGCGTGGATTGCGGTACGCGGGGCGTAGAATGATGCTCATGAACGACGTGCTGCGCGCCGGTGTCCGCCGCTGATGGGCAACGTGGTGCGCAAGCTCGGCGCCGCCGAGGGCAACGGCTTGCGGCAGGCGCTCGTGGCCGCCGGGTTCACGCTCGGCGAGGCGCCGCACGCGCACTTCGCCGCGAAGGGGCCGGGCGTCTCGATCACGTTCTATTGCAGTGGCAAGCTGCTCGTGCAGGGCAAGGGCGCCGAGGACTTCGCGGCGACGTTCCTCGCCGAGCCGGACACCGGCGCCGGCGCCGGCGGCACGAGCGGTACGGACGACGCGCTGGACGAGCCGATCATCGGTACGGACGAGTCGGGGAAGGGCGACTACTTCGGGCCGCTGGTGGTGGCCGCCGTGCTGGTGCGCCCCGAGGACGTGGCCGTGCTGCGCACGCTGGGTGTGCGCGACAGCAAATCGATGGGCGACGCCGAGGCACTGCGTGTGGCAGAGGAGATCACCGCCGGCTACGGCGACCGCGTGGCCGTCGTCGTGGTGCCCCCCGCGCGGTACAACGAGTTGCACGGGAAGTTCGGCGACAACCTCAATCGGCTGCTGGCGTGGGGGCACGCGCGGGCCATCGAGGACGTGCTCGAAAAGCACGAGTGCGGCCGCGCGCTGTCCGACAAGTTCGGCAGCGAACGGCTGATCCGCGACGCGCTGATGGAGAAGGGCAAGGGGCTGCGGCTCGAGCAGCGCGTGCGCGCCGAGGCGCATCCCGCCGTGGCGGCGGCGTCGATCGTGGCGCGTGCGCGGTTCCTGCGCGACCTCGGACGGCTCGGGCGGGCGGCCGGTGAGAAGCTGCCCAAGGGCGCCGGGGCGCCCGTGGACGTCGCGGCGCGCCGCATCTACCGCACGGGTGGTCTCGACGCGTTGCGCGGCATCGCCAAACTGCACTTTCGAACGACGGAGAAGGCGAGGGGCTGATGAACCGGCGCAACGCGCACCGCAACTCGAACGGGCGCAGGCCGCACCGCATCCCGGAGGATGCGAAGGAGAAGGGGCTGGTCACGTTGCGGTTCCTCGGCGGCGCACGTACGACCACCGGATCGCTGCACCGCATCCGCATGCGAGACGGCGATCTCCTGCTCGAGTGCGGCATGTACCAGGGCCACCGTGCCGAGGCCGAGGCGTGGAACCGCGACCTGCCCGTCGATCCCGCGCGCGTGAAGGCCGTCTTGCTGTCGCACGGTCACATCGACCACTGCGGCGCGCTGCCGAACCTCGTCAAGCGCGGGTATCGCGGCCCCGTGTGGTGCACCGAGGCGACCGCCGACCTGCTCCCGGTGATGCTCATCGACGCCGCGCACATCCAAGAGGTCGATGCCGCGCGCATCAACCGGCACGCCAAGAAGGGCAAGCCGCAGAAGCAGCCGCTGTTCACGATCGCGGACGCCGAGCGCACGCTGCGGCAGGTGCGCGGCGTGCCCTACGGCCACCCGTTCGAGCCGCTGACGGGCGTCACCGCGCGTTTCGTGAATGCCGGGCACATCATCGGCTCGGCGGCGATCCATCTCACGCTGCGGGCGGGCGGCGCCGCGACGTCGCTCGGCTTCACCGGCGACCTGGGCCGCCGCGACGTGCCGATCCTGCGCGACCCCGAGCCGCTCGGCGCCGTGGACTGGTACATGACCGAGTCCACCTACGGCAATCGCGACCACGAGGACACCGGCGACCTGCTCGGGCTGCTCGAGGACGCCGTGCTGACGGTCACGCGGCGGCGGGGCAAGCTGCTCATCCCGGCGTTCGCCGTCGGCCGCACGCAGCTCGTGCTGTACCTGCTGCACCGCCTGCGCGTGGACGGCCGCATCCCCGACGTGCCGATCTACGTGGACAGCCCGATGGCCACGCGCGCCACAGCGGTCTTCAAGAAGAACCGCGACCTCTACGACGAGGAGGCGCACGAGTTCCTGACGTGCCGCGGCTCGCTGTTCCAGGGGGCGCGGACGTCGTTCGTCGCCGACGTGGACGAGAGCAAGGCGCTCAACCGGCTGGACGGATCCGCGATCATCATCTCGGCCTCGGGGATGTGCGAGGGCGGCCGCATCCTGCACCACCTGCGCAATCACGCGACGGACCGCCGCAACCTCGTGCTCTTCGTCGGCTACCAGGCCGAGCACACCCTCGGGCGGCGCATTCTCGAGGGCACGCGCCCCGTGAAGATCTACGGCGAACGCGTCGAGATCACGGCCGAGGTGCGCCGCATCAACGGCCTGTCGGCGCACGCCGACCGGCGCGGTCTCCTGCGCTACGCGCAGGCCCTCGAGCGCCCGCCCAAGAGCATCTTCCTCGTGCACGGTGACACGGATCGCATCGCGGCGCTCCAGAGCTGGTTCCACGAGCACGGGCTGCCCGGTGCCAAGGGCCCCGCGCCGGGCGACTGGGCGCGCCTCTTGTAGCGGAGGACCCGCCGCCGTGGTCGCCCGCCGTGGTCGGCGGTCCGTGGGCGCCCTGGGGCTCGCGCAGGAATGAGTTCGTAGGACCGAGGGCGAGCGAGGCGGCGCGGGGCAAGGCGCCTCGACGACGCGACTCATTGCGGAGCCGAGTCGGGGAGGAGAGGCAACGCCGCCCCGCGCCGTCGCAGCCGACCGAATCCCGAAGGCATTCCTGCGCGGGCCCCTACGTCTCGTAGGTGCCTTCGAAGACGAACTCGGCGGGGCCGGTCATGTAGACGGCGTCGCTCGCGCCCCCCGCCCACTCGATGCGCAGGTCGCCACCGGTGAGGTGCACCGTGACGTCGCCGCCGGCGAGGTCGTTCAGTTGCGCCGCGACGGCCGCAGCGCACGCGCCCGTGCCGCAGGCGTGGGTCTCGCCCGAGCCGCGCTCCCACGTGCGCTGGATCAGCCCGCTGCGCGACGTCACCTCCACGAACTCGACGTTCGTGCGGTTGGGGAAGATCGGCAGTTCCTCGACCGCGCGGCCCCACGTGGCGACGGGGAAGTCCGCGACGCTCTCGACGAACGACACGCAGTGCGGGTTGCCCATCGAGAGGCAGGTCACGACGAGTCCGTGGTCCTGCACCGCGAGGTGCTCGGCGATCACGGCGCCGCCCGGGCCGAGCATCGGGATCTGCCCGCGCTCGAGGATCGGCGGCCCCATGTCCACGCGCACGCCGCGGACCTGCGCTCCCGTGACCATGAGCTCGCAGGTCCTGATCCCGGCGTCGGTCTCCACGCGGACGATGGACCCGCCGCAGCCATGGCGGTCGTGGAAGAAACGCGCCACGCAACGCAGACCGTTTCCACACATCTCGGCGCGGCTGCCGTCGGCGTTGTACATCTCCATGCGCACGTCGGCGATGTCGGACGGGCAGACCAGGATCAGTCCGTCGGCTCCGACGCCGAAGCGGCGATCGCTGATGCGGCGCGCGAGCGCCGGCGCGTCGTGCACGGTCTCGGCGAAGCAGTCCACGTAGACGTAGTCGTTCCCGAGGCCCTGCATCTTGGTGAAGCGCATCGGGGGGAGCGTACCGAGAGCGCGAGCACGCGCCCCCAATCATGAGGGCCGGACGCGTTCCCTCGAACGCGCCCGGCCCTGTTCGTTGCGCCCGGTGTGACTACCGCGCGGCCGTCAGCTCCGAGCGATGCTCCTTCAGCCACGCGGCCCACGCGCCGTTCTCCATCGGGACGTCGGTGGCGCCGGTGATGCGCTGCAGCGCGCCGTGGATGACCTCGCGCTCGACGATGTACGACGTCTGCTGCGTCGCGACGACCTGCACGTCCAGCACCGTGCCCTCCTGGATGACACCCGGGATGGGATCGGCGATGAACGCGGTCTGCGCGACCTCGACGTCGAAGTCCTGGATGAACGTCACCTGATTGACGGACATGCTGTACGCGCGGGGCCCGCCGCCGCCGCGCGCCTCGAAACGATAGACGAGGTACTGCACACCGCGCACGTCGCCGACACGGCCGATGGCCTGCGCGGCGTGCATGCGCGTGCTAGCGCTCTCGGACGCCAAGGCGTGCACGAGCGGCGCGATGAGGTTCGCGTCGCCGATGACCTTGGCGGCGTCGATGGACGCGAAACGCACGTCCTCGGACGGGTCGTAAACCGCCCGGTGCAGGAGCGGCCGCAGCGCACGGCGGCTGCCCACCTTGCCGAGCTCCTCGGCGGCGAGCGCGCGCACGGCGGCGTTGCGGGAACGCAGCGCGAACGCCATCGGCTCGAGCTTGTGGGCGCTGTCGATGGTGCCCAGCGCCTCCTTGGCGAACTTCTTCGCGCGCTCGCCGCCGCGGGCGTACGTGTCCAGCAGCTTGCGCACCTTGGCCTGGTCGGCGCGGCGCAGCTCGCGCTGCCTGGCGGGCAGATCCAGGATGTCGGCCTCCTCGCGCAGGATCCAGCGCCCGTCGCGCAGGACCATGCCCTTGGCCTCCATGGCCTCGGCCTGCGTGAGCCAGCGCTCGCCGCTGCGCACGTGGCCGAGCGCCTGGCGCGCGGCGGCGTGATCGGGCTCGATCTCGACGGCGCGGGCGAACGCCGCGTCCGCCTCCTTCGTGAGCCCGTTCTCCTTGGCCCACACGCCGAGCAGATAGTGCGCACGCGCCTGCTCCTGCGGCGCGGCGTCCGTCATCGCCGCGATCTTCGCGCGGCGCTCCGCGAACTCCTGCGACGCATCGCAGGCCCAGGCCGAGTCGTGTGCGAGCGCCGCCCCCAATGTCGCGCACAGCGTCGCACACAGCGTCAGCGCCACCAGTCGCGGCGCCACCCGTCGGGTCGTCTTCATCGGTACTGTCTCCTGGTCCGGGATCCCCCCGACCGGCTCCCACGCTACAGCGGCGGGGCGTCCTGTCAACGCGGCCGGAATTCCTGCCCGGCGGCGATGGCGTCGTCCAGAGTGCCCGCATGCAGAGCATGCGCCTCCGCGCCCTCGCGGGCGCTCTCGTGATCGCCGGGGCGATCTCGGCCGTGGGTTGCCGTTCGCTCGGGCGACCGTCCGCCACGGCCGGCGTGGTCCGCGGGGCCGACGGCATCGCGGACGCCGTCGCAGCGGCCGACGTCGTGTTCGTCGGCGAGTACCACGACGACCCGGCGCACCACGGGTATCAGCTCGAGCTCCTGAAGGAGCTCACGGACGCCGCCGAGCGCGAGAACGCGCCCGCGCTGTTCGGGATGGAGATGTTCCAGCGTCCCTTCCAGCGGCACCTGGACGACTACGTCGCCGGGCACATCGACGAGCGCGAGATGCTGCGGCGCACCGAGTACATCGACCGCTGGCAATTCGACTTCACGCTGTACGCGCCGCTGTGGCGCTTCTGTCGCGAGCGCGGCGTGCGCATCGTCGCGCTGAACGCCGAGGCGAGTATCGTCTCCGCCGTCGGCAGGAACGGCATCGCCGGGCTCACCGCCACGCAGCGCGCACAGATCGCGGCCGACATCGACTTGGACGTGCCGCTGCATCGCGAGCGCGTCATGGGCGTCTTCCAGGGCGGCGCCCATCCGATGCCCGAAGACGCGCTGCAGTCCATGTACGAGGCGATGACCGTCTGGGACGAGACCATGGCGGAGACCGCCGCCGCCGCCCTGACCGCCGCCGGGCCGGGCGCGCGCATGCTCGTGATCGCGGGGTCGCAGCACGTCCAGGAGTTCAGCGGCATTCCGGACCGCATGGCGCGCCGGATGCCGGGCCTGCGGGGCGTCGTCGTGGCGCTGCGGACGCAGGTCCCGGAGTCGCCGGCGGACGGGGCCGAGACGACCGCCGCAACGGAGACCGCGCCTGACGAGGCCGCCGGAGATCCGGCGCCGGCCACCGCCGAGCAGCAGCCCGGCGACGACGGCGACGGCGACGATGACGAGGTGGTCGCCGCGCCGCAGCCCCGCGTCGAGGTCGAGGGGGATCTCGGCGATTTCGTCGTCTGGTTGCGACCGGTCGATGTGCCGCCCCGCCGGCTCATGGGCGTGATGCTCGCGATCGATCCGCTCCCCGGCGGGTTGCTCGTCGAGTCCGTCGTGGACGACTCGAACGCGGCGCGCGCCGGCCTGCAGGCCGGCGACGTGATCCACCGCGTGGACGGCCTGCCGATCACCGACATGGTGGACGTGCGCCACGTTCTGGGACTGACGCCGATCGGGGCGACGGTGCTCGTGCAGGTCCTGCGCGGCGGCCGCCGCGTGGACCTGCCACTGACGTTCCGGCCGCCCGCGCCGCACCCCGGGGCATAGCCCGTCGATGCCAGGCCAGACGCCCGAGCAGAAGACCGTCCGGCTGCGCGCGCGCCCGCGCGGCGCCGCGATCTTCCGCAAGATGGTGGATCGCGCCCCAGGGGGGCGTGGCGGCGCGGGCGGGATCGAGGCGGGCAGCGTCGTGCGCGTCGTCGGACGCGACGGCGACTTCGTGGGGCAGGCGTTCTGGAACCAGCGCAGCGAGATCGCCCTGCGGCTGCTCTCCCGCGACGAGGAGCCGGTCGTCGATGACGCGTGGTTCGGCGGCATGGTGCAGCGCGCCGTCACGCTGCGCCGCGACGTGCTCGGCCTCGAGCGCGTCACCGATGCCTTCCG
>JAJRVY010000354.1 GCA_024277065.1 Planctomycetota bacterium | reverse complement strand
CCGCCGCGCCGGGGCCCCCTGGCAGATCCTCCGAGATGCCGGCGCGGGCCAGCGCCGAGGCGGTCTTCTTCCGCACGCCCTCGGCTGTTCGCTGCGTGGCCGCGGTCGGCGTGCCAAGGCGCGCCCTGCCCGCCTTGGCGGCCGCCCGCACCCCGAGCCGAGGCTGAAAGGCAAGAAGTCTCCCCCGGCCCGCAGGGCACGGAGCGAAGCGCCGCCAACACGGGGGACCGAAGGACCAAGCTTGGCGTGGCAGTTCACGGAGCCTGGGGAGAAGTGGAGTGCGGAAACCGCCGGTTTGATCCAGGTACGGTATGCCCTGGGCGGTGCCGCCAAGGCGTTCGGCAAGCGGTTCCGGGCGCTGATCGCCGTCGCCTTCACGGAGTACCGGGAGTTCAAGCAGGTCCATCACGACCGCGCGCTGATGCGCGAGCGGCTGCTCCCCACCTGGGAGGCGATGGTCGAGTTGCTCGTCGAAGGCGCCGACGGCGAGCACGACCGCGTCGCCAACTTCTGTGCGCACCTGATCCAGAAGGCCGAGTCGATGTGGACCTTCACCGAGGTCGAAGGCTGTCCGCCTGACAACAACTTGTCGGAGCGCAGCCTGCGCAAGCCCGTGCAGTGGCGCAAGGTTTCGCTCGGTTCGCAGAGTGAGTCGGGATGCAGGTTCGTGGAGCGCATCCTCACCACCGTCGAGTCGCTCCGGGCGCAGGGACGCGACGTGCTGGCAGTCCTCGTCGAGACGATGAGTGTGGCCGCGCAGGGACGCGGGCCGCCGTCGCTGCTGCCCTCAGCGACCGGATCCTGGTGAGCCGTCATCTGCCACACTTCGTGAGGATGACGACCAGCGTTACGAAGCCGATGATCCCAGAGGTGACGGCGGCCGCCATCGACCAACCCCAGCCGTCCGGGAGGACGCCCATGCCGCGTGCGATTCGCTCACCGACGAAGCCGCACGCGATCGATGCGCAGGTCGCCGCCTGTAGCCAGAATCTCCCGCGAGTCACTCGCTCGCGATCCAGTACGTACCGCCGACGATGGTGACGAAGACCCCGCCGCCGATCGGCAGATTCTCAGGGGTCGTGGCCGCCTGCACTGCGACTTCGTGCAGGACCGTGTCACCTTGTCCACGAAGTGCCGCACCCAAGTGCGTGAGCTCATGACGCGCCGCCCGCTCCCCATATGACGTCAGAGGGTTCCCCTGCAGCCAGAACCGCGTTGCGCCGGGGTGCTCCCCGGGGGCGAACACCGCCGACTTCCACGTCGGAACGCGGCTGATCGTCACGTCACCACGGCTCAGCGCAGTGGCGATCTCCTCCGCACTTGCGCTCGTCTTCTGCCCGAGCCAGCGCGCACCGCGGTTGTACCGCTCAAGAGCTCGTGCCATCTCGGGAGTCTGCGCGATGCGGAGCCACTCCGCGCCGAGCGCGT
Source organism: Planctomycetota bacterium (assembly GCA_024277065.1). Classification (GTDB taxonomy): domain Bacteria; phylum Planctomycetota; class JAJSAM01; order JAJSAM01; family JAJVHW01; genus JAJRPF01. Next base: position 1,823 of record JAJRVY010000354.1, on the reverse strand, counting down.
CGTCCGCGACGCCGGACGGCTTGACGAGCTTGATCCAAAGGCCTCGACCGCCGCTAGGCCCCGCACCCCCCTGAACGCGTACAGCGGAGCGTCCCACGCGCCCGATCGCGGACCTTGCTTCGCGGAGGGTGCCGACAGCTTCGCGCGCACGCGACGACAGTGCTTCTCGGAAACCGGCCGCAGTGGCCCCCCGCAGGGACGCGCTGAACGGCCCGGTCACCGCTCCGAAGACCCCTCCGATCGCGGCGTCGCGGCTGACCAGATCCCAGTCGAGGCGGCTCGGGTCGAAGCCGCCCTCCGCGATGGACTGCGTGAGAATGCTCTCGAGCGCCCCCCCGACCATGCCTGCGGCGGCCGCCCCGGTCATGGCGCCGATCACACCGCCGCCGGCGGCAGCCGCCACGCCGTAGCCGACGCCGGCCGTCAGCACTCCGAGGGCGACGGCGCCTCCGACGTAGACGCCGATCTCGAGCGCGCTGCGTTCCTCTCCCCACTCGTAGAGCGCCACGAGAGCATTCTCCGCTGCGGCGATCGACCGGGCGACGTCCGCGCGACGGAGCAGTGCCTGGACCTCATCGACGTCAGCCTGCTCGACGCCCTCGGCGGCGAGTCGTTCCTCGCTGTTCAACCAGCGGCCGGCGTAGTCCGTCGCCGCCACCGCGCTGCGGTAGATGCCCGCGATCCCGAAGTCCCAGATGTCGAGATCGCGCCCGCGTGCTGCGACGGCCGACGTCACGCTCGGGTCGATCTCATCGAGCCTCTCCCGCACGAGTGGGTGTTGGGCGAGCACGCCGACCCACTGGCGCAGGGACTCGTCGCCCCCGTTGAAGTCAACGGACTCGTCATCGAGGAGGCTCGCGAAGCGGATCAGCCCGACGACATCGGAGGCTTGCGCGAGCCCCGCGTCCGATCGCAACTCGAAGCCGATGAGCGCGGCGGAGAGATCGACCTCGGCGAGCTTGATCCCGAGACCCCGCTGGTACTTCTCGGGCGCGTTCTCGAGTTTCGCGGCCAACGTCTGCCGCGCCAGGCTGAGGTGGAACAGCGTCGCGAAGCGATCCTGATTGCGGACTAGGAAGCGCCGGATTTCTCTCTCGCTCCAACCTCGTGCCGCGAGGCGGGCCCGCCACGCATCGAACAACGCTCGGATGAACTCGTCCTTCTTCTCCTCGAGCGCTTCCTCCAGCCACGCCTTCCACTTCGAGATGCGCTTGTCGAGCCTGGCGCGCTTCTTGGTGGAGGTAGTGTCGTCGCGCTGCTCGGTGAACTGCGCGATACGCCCTGCGATGCGCTCGATACGCGGCATCTGTGCGTAGACCCCGTCGCCGAGCTGCGACAGGTCGTAGTCCGGCTCATCGGGCTCGGAGACGGTCATCGGACCATCGACGTTGCCCGGCCGGGGTGGCCCTGGGGTGAAGACGCCTGTGGCCTCGAGGTCCATCCGCAGTCCGCGGGCGGACTCGCCCACGGCGGGGTTCCACGTGTCGCCGCCCGTCTCCTCGACCTCTGTGCAGACGCACTCGCAGCCGCAGTCCTCCTGGCACTTGCGGCGTTCCTCCGCGCATGGGTCGTCCGCGCCGGACGGCTCGCCGACCGGTGGCGGTGTCGGATCCGCGGGCGCGCTTTCGGCAGCCTCCTCGAAGATCTTGCGAAGAGCCTCTTCGATCTTGTCCTTGTCCGGTCTGGGGCCGGGCTTTCCGGCGTCCTTCCACGCCCGGAGCTGAGAGAGGTAGACCTGCAGCGCGGCGCGCTTGACGTACTGATGGACGGCGCGCGCGAGCCGCTTCGAGAACTTCGCTTGCGAGTTCGTCCAGGGGACGCGT
>JAJRVY010000353.1 GCA_024277065.1 Planctomycetota bacterium | reverse complement strand
GTCGTGCACCGCTCATCGGAGTCCGTCTCATCCATGAGTTGCCTGCCGTCATCATCCTTGGTTCGCCTCACTTTCTCGCCGTTGAAACTTCCCGCACGCGCGCCAGACGCCAATCCACATCATTCTGTAGCCGCCTCTAACCGTGAGATCGCATCGGACGAAACGCGGATCGAGCGTTGTGCCGCGGCCGCCGTCTGTGAAATGCGCGCACGCTTCGCACGTGTCGTCGTTGCGCTCGCCGTAGATCTGTCGGAGCTGCTTGTGAGCGAGGACCGCCCTGTCGTTGGATCTCATCGTTACCCCCTCGAATGTTGGGCGAGGCGCCCGGCCCTCGTGCGCTGCCCTTGGATGCAGCGACCGGGCGCCCCTGGGAGGTCAGCAGTCAGAGGTTGCGACTCATGGCAAGCTGCCCCCCATTAACGGGCTGGCGCCCGTTATACATCGAGCGCTCGCTGCACCGGCTCGATCGACACCTCGACCGGCTCGTTTTGCGCCACCAAGGCGGCGATGTGCGTCACCAGCGCTTCAGAGTTCGGGAATCGAATCGTCGCGACGATCGCTGACTCTTCTTTCAGGCATCCATTCGAGTCATACTTCGGCGCGTTCGTCTTCATTGATTGCACCTCGCCGACGTAGGTCTGGCCTTCGACGTGCTTGGTCATCGGGTACCCCCGTGAGCGAGTGCGGTGATGAACTGGACGCGCGCCCACGCTGCGGTGCACGCGGCGCTGGCCGCGGCGACGCTCGATCGTTCTTCGATGGTCGCCGCATCCACGACTGCTTTCCGCTCGTCCGCGTTTTTCCCGTTCCCCTCCATGATCACGACTGCACGCTTCACTTCGAATGCCTCTTTGCACTTGTCGAGTGCCTCCTGGGCGTCAACCCAGGCACCAAGCGCATCGTCGAACATGCCTTCGAGGTTCCGCGTAGCTACTACTTCGGTCACTTCTGCACCTCCAACACCGCACCACTGCCGTTTTGCGAGAGCTGCAACGCAGCCTCGACCATCGGCTTGAGGTCGGCTTTATGAGTGATCAGACACACGCGATTCACATGCGTCTGGATGGTGCCGAGAACGTCGCGAATCGCCTCGTCGTACTCCGCACTCACGCCCGTGAAGGGCTCGTCGAGCACGAGGAGTCCGAGAGTTGATCCGCTCATCTCGGCGGCGGTCCGCGCGAGCCCAACTGCCCACGCAGCGTTTGCGATGTCCTCCTCCCCGCCGCTTAGCTCGGCGATGGGGATCCACTCCCCGCCGCTCGTCGGCGATTGGAACTGGAGGTTTACCTCGGGCCTCGCTTGGCCCGTCGTCGTTACGCGCACCGTCTCGATGCGCACCCGCCGGCCCGAAGGCATCAGGATCTCGTTGACGCGCTGCTCGAGGATCGGCGCCAGCCTCTCGAGGAGGAGCGACGGAATCCCGTTGCGCTGCACCGACTGGAGGTAGTAGGCGGCGGCCATGCGCTTGTGGTCGTGCTTGGCCTCTTCCGCGCGCAGGTCCTCGATCTGGAGGAGCATCTGGGCGCGGCTTTGGCGCTGCTCGCGGACGCGATCGAGGCCAGAGATTGCGCTCGCGATCGTCGTCTCGAGCTCGGCAAGCTTCGCCCGCCGGTTGCTCACCGCAACCCGCGCTTCGCTGACGGCCTCGCGCAGCACCTTCGCGCGGTCGACTACCTCTTCGCACCCCTCGAGGCGTCGGTCGATCTCGGCGAGCTGCTCTTCGAGGAGCCCGGCCCTCGGCTCGAGCTCGGCGATCCGCTGCTCGAGCTCCGCACGCTGCTCCGCAGCAGTGCGGAGATCTGCGAGGAGACTACTCGCCATCGCATGCGCCTTCTGGCAGTCGGCGACCTCGGCCTCGAGGTCGCGCATCTGCGCCGCGCGATCGTCGCGAGCCTTCTCCGCCTCGCCCTGGAATTGGGCGACCTTGAGATTGTCGCGCTCGTACACCGACTGCGTCGCGCGCAACCATTCCTCGGCGTCGGCGACCAGATCGGTGAGCTCCGGCAGCGATTCGCGCGCCTGCGTCGCATTGACCAAAAGTCGGCAAGCCGCCATCTGCCGCGACTCGCCGTCGCGCGACCATTCGCCGCCTTCGCATGGCACCTCGTCGAGGAGCGCCGCGGTCTTCGCGGCGTCTTCCACGCCGCTCCGACACCCCGCGAGCTTCGCCTCGGCGTCTCTGAGCGCAGACAACGCCGCCCGCTCTGCCTGCTGCAGTGCGCCGAGCTTCGACGCCTCCTCGGTAAGCTGCGCAGTGTGCGCTTCGCGCAAGATGTGCAAGCGGTCGCGTGCATCGTCGAGCTGCTTGCGCTTCTTCTGCTCCTCCGCCACGAGCTCAGGCATCGCCGGTGTTTGCGGTATCATCAACAGGCGGTTTCTCAGTTGCTCCAAAGTGACCGAGGCCTTTTCCACGTCACCCTGGACCGCCGCGCGCTTCTGCCGCAGCCGCTCCGCCTCCGCGGCCTTCGCTTCGACCGTGGCCAGCTCCGTCTGCACCTCTTCCTGCTTGGCCTCGAGGTCTGCGAGCGACGCCGTCTGCGTCTCTTTGGTCGCTCGCGCCACGGAGAGCTCTTGCTCCCACCGCCGCTCATTCTCGTCGAGTGCACCCTTCAGCGGGAGTTGCTCGAGCAACGTGTCTGCGCGAGTGCCCGCGGTGTTGCGCGCAGCCGCCGCATCGTCGCGCATCGACTTCGCCAGCTCCGCGCGAGCCTCGAAGTCGAGCTGCAACGTCGAGTTGATCGAATCGGCCAGCTTCGCCGCACCCATCTTGATCGCACTCTCGCCGTGCTGGCGCAGGTGCCGGATCAGCCAGTAGAGCTCGGGAGGTCCGACCAGGTCGTTGATTCGCTGCTGTGTCTCCCGGGCTGTCCCCTCGCTGATCGGTTCTTCCGCGCCGTCGACGATGCGCGATAGGAAGAGCGTGCCCTTGCCCTGCCCATTCTTCGAGCGAGCGACTTCGCGCGTGATCTCGAACTCGCCCTCGCGGCAAGCAAAACGCAGCGAGCCCTTCGCCTTCTTCTCCCCGCGCTGGACGATCTCACCGAGCGATGTGCGCGCCTTGCCGTCTTCGCTCTTGGGGTTGGAACCGTAGAGGAGCCAAAACATCGCGAGGATGAGGTTGCTCTTGCCGATGCCCGTCGGCCCGAACACGCCGACTCGATCGGGGAGGTCGTCGAAGTCGATGTCGGCGACCTCGATCGACTTGTAGTGCTCGACGTGCAGCGACCTCGGCTCGAAGGAGTAGCGCGGGTCTCTGTCCTGCGCCTCGACGAGCCCCTCGACCTCCCGCGCGATCTCCTGGACCTGCTCGAGATGCGCAGAGAACTCCGGATCGTCGCACTGCTCGGCGTAGATCGTGAGCGCATCAGGGATGTCCACCCGAGCCGCTCGGTCGGCATCGTCGCCGAGGATCGCGCGAGTCTCGGGGATCGGCGTCTTCTCAATTCGAAGCTCATGGAGCGCCATCTGCTCGCGAACCGACTCGCAGAGCTCGCCCGTGATCAGCTCGAGGCGCTGCTTGGAAGCCGTGATCGCGAGCTTGATTCGAGCGCCCTCGAGGTCCGCGCCCGCGCCGCCGATCCACCGCTTGAGGTTGAGCGTCGCGTCCGCGCCGGTGTCCCAGTCGTCGCCCGACACGTCGACCTGGATGCGTTGGTGCGTCACCGGCAACGGCAGGCGTTCGCGCGAGATCGTGCGCGAGTCGTTGTCGATCGTCCAAAGCTCCACGCCCGGCTCAATCGTGCGCTCGCCGAACGTCAGCGGCGCGACGCAGCCGGGGTAGACGGCGACGCCGTCTGGGAGTTGGAGCTCCTGCGGGTGGTGGAGGTGGCCGGCGAGAACGCCCCGGAAGCCTGCCAATGCGGCCACCGGAAGCACGACGTCCGTGCCTCTTGTGAGCATCGCTGGCGAGCGCTCGTCGCCGTGCCGACCTCCCTCAATTGTGCCGTGGAACATCATCAGCGGCACCTTGCCCGTCGCGATCGCCTCCGCCGCGAGACCGATCGACAGTTGCGCGAGTCGCTCGTTGAGAGACTCGAGCGAAGTCTCCCCCGTGTTCGCTTGGAAGAGCGCCGTCGAGGGGTACGGGATGACCGCGAGCGCGACGTCGTCGTAGACAGTCACGCCGGGCGCCGTGTGCACGTCGACACGGTCGATGACGGAGCCGATCGCATCGCTGAGAATCGCCGAGACGTTGTCCGGCTGATCGGCGCGGTGCGTGATGTCGTGGTTGCCCGGCAGGATCGCAACGCGCGCGAGGTCTGCGATGCGCGCAATCATCGTCCGGCAAGCGAGTGCGCTCGCGTTGTCGACCACCCCGCGGTCGACGGTGAGGTCGCCTGCGATCGCGACCAGGTCCGGCTTGATCTCCGCGACGTAGTTGACGATCAGCTCGACCGGCTCGCGAAGATCCTCGAGGTACTTCGCGCCGAAGTGTATGTCGGCGAGGTGCAGGATTCTCATGCCGCCACCTCCATCCCGGCGCGATGGGCAAGCGACGCGATGTCGCCGCGGTCCTCGAGTCCATGCAGAGCGCGAAGCACCTGCGTCGAGGTCAAGCGCAAGTGCATCGCCAGGAAGCGCACTCTGTCGCGGGAGACCATCACGTAGCCGACCCACCGCCCGCGGCGGTAGGTCGGCAGCGCCATGATCGTGAGCGCCGCATAGACGCGATCACGAATCGTGTAGGCGGGGAGGACTTCGCGGGGATCGCTGAGATCCTCGATGCGAAAGACCTGGCGCCCGGGGATTGCTCGGTTACGCATTGTTGCCACCCCCTCGCCGCTCGTGAGCGAGGAGCTTGTCTGCGACGACCGCCCATTGCCCGGCTTTGCCGGCGTCGAGGAGCTGTGCCGTGTCCGCCCCGAAGTCGTAGGCGATCTCGTGCAACCGCCGCCGCACGATCGTCTTGAGCTCGGCTGCCGGCAGAGTCTCCCAACGCGGCTCGCCGATCTCGTCGCGCGCAAAGCCCTTGCACCAGTCCGGGAGGTCGACCGATTCCACGGCGGGGGGAGCGACCTCGCTCGCGGAGGAAACAGTCGCAAACGGGTCGTCGCCTCCTCCCCCCGCCTGCGCGACCGGCTCGCCTCCGGCCGCGCCCTCAATCTCATGCGGCTCGATGGCCGCGGTTTCGGACGGCGCCGGGAGCTCGGCGCTCTGCGGCGGTACGCCGAAGAGATCTTGCGCGGCTCCGATCGACTGCTGCATCAACATGCGCTGCGCCGTCGGGTGCGCAGGATCGGGCACGTCGGCGAAGACCAGGAAGAGCCCACCGCACTCGCGGAGATCACTCTCCTTGTAGCAAGTCGGCTCGCCGCCGAGCAGCTCGCGCGTCGCACGATTGAGTGCCGCCGTCTCGAGCTGCCGCGGCATGAAGTAACGCGCCTGCGCTTCCGCGCGCGCGTCGTCGGCCTTGACGCGCCGCTGGCGGAAGAAGTCGGCGTAGCTGGCGGAGACGGACTTGCACGTCATCATCGCGGGCATTCCCGGCCGAGGACGGACGCACCACACGGTGACCGCAATCCCGGGCTCGCCGTTGACATCGACGGCGCGGCTCTCTGAGCGCACGACTTGGATGCCGGCGGCCTTGCGCATGTCGGCGTAGACGCGCCCGCTGATGCCGACCTTCCCGCCGCCGACGCGGTAAACGTCGCCGCCGTTGCGCATGTCCTCGAGGTTGACCTGCACCGGCACCGCGACCCGCTTGAAACCCTCCGCGACGGGTTGAGTGAGGTCCGACGCGACGCGAGCCGAATTCACGAAGCGGCTCACCTCCATCGTCTGCACGCCGGTCGTGCCTTGGATTTGCACGGTGAGAGCTGTACTACTCATGATCGTTCCCTCCAGAAAAAAATGGGTTGACCCACCAGGTCGTCATCTGACGGCGGTGGACGGCGCACTCGCGCGGCTGGCCGCGATCGATGCGGCCCTGATTGGCGAGGTCTGCGGTGCGTTTGGAGACAGTGCTGCGGTCGATGCCCGTCCGGCGGGCGATCTCCCCGGCGGTGGCGCCCGGGTGCGAGCGCACGTCGGCGAGGACGGCTTGGAGTTGCGTGAGTCGCCGACCCGACCGGCTGACCTCACGCTCGGCGGCGTGGGAGGTCGCCGGATCCGTCCTCCGGCTGGCCGGAGGCAGCGGCGGCGGGCCGAACAGCGTCGGCTGCTGGACTTTCATCGTCGCCCCCCTACGCGAAGAGGCGCAGGAGCACAACGGCGATGACGATGGCCATGCAGACGAGCGAGACCCGCGAGTGCAGCGACTGCGAGAGCTCGTCCGGCTCTACCCGGCGGACCCCGTCGGGTGTGAGCTCGTAGATTTGGCCGCGACTGTCGGTGATGGTGGGCAAATTGGTGGCCACGAGGCAACCTCCCTGCTAGTGTGGGAGGCGGTCATCGGGTTGTCCTGCAAGACTTTCGCCCTTTGACCGCCGTTGGAAGGGGCTGGGCGAGCGCCCAGCCCCGCTACTGGTTCAGCTCACGAATCAACCCCTCCGCTCCGCGCCTGCCGCTCCTGCTCGATCAGCTCGTAGAGCTCGCCCAGCCGAATGCCGTAGGCGGCGGCCAGGCGGCGGGCGGTGGAAAAGCTGGGAGCGATCATGCCGCGCTCGATGCGCCACACTGACGTCCGATGCACTCCAACCTCCCGCGCCAGTTCGCTTTGAGAAAGGCGGCGATTCTCGCGCAGTTCGCGGAGTGTCTGATTCGTTGTCACGTTCATGATGGCGGCACTCTAGACAGTGGTTGCGGGGCTGTCAACAGAAAATTCGTTCCACGTGGAACTGCTGCGGCCGCCGCGGCCGCGGCAAGCGGGAGGCGCTGGAGGCGTGGGGCGCGACTATGAAAGTGTGACGCCGCCGCCTCAGATCGGCGAATAGAGGCCGATTCCGGAATCCCTCGAAAAAAACTCGCCTTTTGTCAATATCGCTGTTGACAACAGCAATAGCAGTGTTTACATTGGTGTTGTCGGCGGCGGGGAGGCCGCCGAAGGAACTCAGAAGAGGAGACGAACAATGACCGCGACTCAATTCCAAGCTCAAAAAGACACCGCCCGCCAGCTCGACGAACTCGCCGCCCGTGCAGAAGTCGTCGGGTCCGAACCCGCGACGCAGAAGCAGTGCTGGTTTCTCGCCGGCCTCCTGATTGCAGCCGGCGAAACTGTCGCCTCCTGGACCAATACGAACACGTCGTTCGTTCTCACGAAGAAGCGGGCAAGCCGCTCCATCGACTTTTTCCTCCAGAACTCCACGAACTAGGAAGGTGCCCACAATGACGAACCTGAACGCCCACGAAGCTCGAATCCACTACTACGTCGCCACCGCCAGCTCGCCCGAGGCCAAGCACCGAGCGAAGCTCGTGCACAAGAGCGCCGCGATCGCCGCGGCGAAAGACCTCCTCCGTGCCGGCCTTGGCCGCGAAAGCGCGACGGAGACAGTCCTCGCCGATTGCCCAATCGTCATCGATTGGGGCAACGGCCACCGCTCGACAGTGGCCGTCGTGGCCCGACCGAAGGCGGACGCGATCCGCGCGCGCCTCGAGTCGCTCGGCTTGAGCCAGGCCAAGCTGGCAGACAAGCTCGGCTTGACCCGCCAGCGAGTCGCCCAGACGATTGCGGGCGAGACATGGAATCGGGACACCGCAAACGTCTGGGCTCGCGCCCTCGAGGTTGAGGTCACCGAGATCAGCGAGTTCGAAGCGGTGTAGCTGTCCCCAAGTTCGGTGATCATGAGGAGGCCCGGCCGATTGAGCCGGGCCTCCGCATGTCTGTACCTGGTCTGTACCTACCCCGCCCCCGGGCTCCCCCGCACCTTCCCCGCGCCCCCGACGACCTGGTGCAGGAAGACGACCAGCGCGCCGATGACCGCCGCGAGCTGCTCGGGGTCGGCGCAGACACGAGCGACGACGTCGCACGCTCGCGTGAGATCGATCGCCCCGAGCGATGCAAGGGCGGCAGGGACGCCGGCGGCGGCCAGCGGGCCGGCGAGCTTGTGGGGTCGCACGCCAAGCCGCGACTCGATCAATTTGCCTGCGATCTTGGCCGTGCCACCACCTCCGATCGCCGCCGCGGCCGCGGCACCGAGGCCCGGATCAACACGAGCCGCGGCGACGACGCCGACGACCCCGGCCGCGCCCTTCGCGATTCGCCCCCAGTTCACGGGGCCGCGTCCATCTGCTGGTCGATGATCTCGATCCCGAGCGCTTCCAGCTTGTTCTTCGCGTCGTCGATGGCCGCGCGAATCTCCTGCAGCTCGGCGACCTCGACGATTCCATCCGCGGCGGTGCTCTTGACCTTCGCGCCGACCGCGGCGATCGCGAGCCCGACCGCCTCGAGGGCTTCGCCGTCTTCCTGTTTCTCCTGCACGATGCGTTGTGCATCGAAGCCGGAGAGCGCCTTCACCAACGCGAAGGCCATCCTCTGAATTGCGGCAATGTCCATCTCAAGTCCTTCCGATTGTTGGGCAGTCACACGAGTTCGAAGTGTGGTAGGTCATGGAAGCGTTGATCATCGAAACGATGATCGCCATCCCAGTCGCCTCCCCACCGCAGACGGACGCGCTTCACGGCGGCGACGCCGAGGACGAAGTTCGCGAACGCGCGAAAGAGTTCGGGGCGGTCCCATGGGATCCCAAGATCCGGGTACCATGGAGCGAGATCGAGCGCGAGCGACAGCGCTTGACCGCCACCCACCTGGTGCTTGGACTTTCGCGTCACGCCATCGATGCGCGTCTTCCCGAGCGCGAACAGCTCGCGCTGCCGTTCGTCGCTGCGCGCGCCTTCGATCGCTGTGCAGTTCCAAAGCGGCAACACGTAGTCGGCGACACGGCGGAGTCGTGGGTCTACGGTTGCGAGCACGGCCTCGCTTCGATCGCTCCACACGTTCGGCTTTGTCATCGCTTGAGCCCAGCGCCAGAGCCCAGGTACCGGCCAGCATTCGGGTAGGCTCGCGCGCGCCGCAACGCTGCCGCGATGGAGTTGTCAAAGAGCAGCTCGTCGCCGATCGAATTGTAGAGGCCTGGATGGTTCGCGGTGAGCTCGCTAATCGTGATTGCCTGCCACGTCGCGAGGTCATCGATGTTTGTCACCTCTTCGTCAACTGTGCCGATGTGCGTGTTGCTGATGAGGATGTTTCCGGCACGAACGCTGGAGCTGTCGTTGTTGACGGTCGCGTAGTACGCCCACGTGCAGCCTTGAATCACGTTGCCGATCGCGGCGTTGTCGAAGTTCTTGCGTGTCGGCCAGTCGTCGCCGTTGTCGAATCGAAAGCCCGCGCGGACGTTGCGGATCCAGTTGTTGGTGGCAACGCACTTCTGCGCATCCTGGAAGTAGATGCCGTCGCTTGAAGTGCCGCCCTGCCCATAGATCATGTTTCCGGAAGCAACGAGGCCATTCGAATATTCCAGGAACCCGATCGAGATGCGGAAGCCCTTGAAAGTGTTTCCGATTGCTGTGCCGAATTGCGCCTCACCTGTCCCGCCAGGGTTCTCCCACTTGAGCGCGTTGATGTTCTCTGTGCTCGGAGCGTCGCAGATGAACGTGCTCCCACGAACGTCGCAGCTATCAACGCCATCCTCGAACTTGAGCATGATCAGAGCTGAGTTGGCTGGGCCATCCGCATAGCTCGGTGCAATGAACGTGCAGTTCGTGAAGTC
>JAJRVY010000039.1 GCA_024277065.1 Planctomycetota bacterium | reverse complement strand
GGACTGCGTCTCACCGACCGTGACGAGATTACGCTGCAGGATGCGGTACTGATTCGCGTGCGAACCGCCCGGATCGAGCAGCGTCACGAGGTGCGGATCCAGGTCCGAACGAAACGAGTTCGTGATCGCGGCCGACGTCGGGCGCTCACCGGCCGGACCCTCCTGGGACGGCGAATCGACGGCCGTGTCCACGGCGATCGGCCGCGCGTGGCGCGCCTTCTTCAGGGCATCGTGCATCTTTCCCATCGTTCAGCCACTCCCCGGCCGTGCCGGCGCTACTCGTTTCAGTTTGCGACGGGCCTTCGCGCGCCTTCCAGATCACGGATGACCTCGCGCACCAGTGACTCCGAGATCTTGCGTGTCTCGTGGACGAAGCCGAGCAGGAGCACGTTGTCACTCACGATGTTGACCACGCGCGGGATGCCCCCCGCGTACTCGAAGACCGTCTTCAGGGCCTTGCGGCTGAACTTCAGCGAACCATCGGCGCCCGCCGTGCGCAGGCGGTGGAAGATGTACGCCTGGGTCTCGCGCTCGGAGAGGGGATACAGGTGGAAGCGCAGGACGATGCGCTGCTTCAGTTGCTTCAACTCCGGCAGTTCGACGATGTCGCGCAGCTCTGGCTGCCCCATCAGGACGATCTGGATCAGCTTGTCGCGCTCCGTCTCGAGGTTCGAGATCAGGCGGATCTCCTCGAGCACCTCGGGGCGCAGGTTCTGGGCCTCGTCCACGATCAGCACGACGTTGGAGCCCTGGCGATACTGCTCGATCAGGAACGTGTTCAGCTCGTTGAACAGCGTCACCTTGCCGACGTTGCCCGGGATCCAGAGACCGAACTCCTCGCAGATGGACTGCAGGAGTTGCCGCTCCGTGAGACGCGTGTTCGTGATCACCGCGACCTTCGTGTTCGGGTCGAGGCGGTTCAGGAACGCGCGGCAGACGGTCGTCTTTCCCGCGCCGATCTCACCCGTGAGCAGCACGAAGCCCTTCCGCTCGTTCACCGCATAGAGGAGGCTCGAGAGCGCTTCCTGGTGCTGTTCCGAGTGGAAGAAGAACCGGGTGTCCGGCGTGGTGTTGAACGGCATCTTGTCGAGGCCGTAGAACTCTTGATACATCGTCCTATCCCCCCCTGGTCCGCGTCCGCGCGACGTGCGCATTCGCGGCGCCGGAGTCCTGTCTCTGCGGATCGATCGTCACTACGAAATCGTTCGGCGCCCGTGTCGGCACGTGCGGCGCGCTGCTCGTCACCGGGCCGCTCATGGCAGCATCGTCCTCACCATTTCCTGGATCGGCGTCGCGTTGCCATACATCGCGAAGCCCAGCAGGACACAGGCTGCCGCCGCCATCCCGATCACGAAGTGCGTCTTGCGCCTGCGCGCGGCGGCCAGTTGGCGTTCTTCCGTCCGCGTCCGGATCACACCGACTGCGCCGAGCATCGGCAGTCCCAGGACGGCAGCGACCCGTGTCGGATCGCGGAACGAGTGATCACGAGCATCGGCGGCGTACGCCAGGCCCGCGCCCACCGCGGCCCCCAGCAGGAGTCCGATGGCGGCGATCATGAGCGTGCCGGGGCCCGCTGGGTTGCGCGGCGGTGTCGGAGGCGTGAGAGTCTCGAACTCCAGCGGACGCTCTGCGTGCAGGGCATCCAGAGCGGCCTGCGCGTCCGAAAGCGCGGCCTCCTGCTCGTTCACGGTTTCCTGCGCCGCGGCAACTGCCGCTGCCAGACGATCGCGTTCACTCCGCAGGTCCGGTGCGCGGCGCACCTCTTCGAGCAACTCCGCCTCGGTCGTGCGCAGGAACGTCAGCTTGCGGCGTGCCCGCGCAAGATCGGCTTCCGTGTCGATCTTCGCCTTCACGAGCGAGGCGTACATCTCGTTCGGTGTCTCCACCTTGCGCGTCGTCGCTTCCGACCGCACCCTCGTAAGTTCATCGCGCAGGTCCATTAGGATCTTGCGCTTCGCAACGACCGCCGGGTGCGCGTCGGTGCGCTTCTGCTCGATCTGCAGGACGGTCAGCTCCGCCTCGGCGCTGCGGATCGCCTTGCGCAGGTCCGCGATACGCCCTTCGTCGTGAACCTCGGTCTCCTCGACGATGAACTCGGGCTCTTCCGTCAGCATCTCGGCGAGGCGCGAGATCTCGCCCTCGTAGGACGCGATATCGACGCGCTCGAGCCCGTCGATCTGCTCGCGCACGGCGCGCAGACGGTCCTCCGGTCCCTCGAGATAGTCCTGGTTGACCTGGACGTAGCGATCGAGTTCGTCCTGGCACGCGGCCAGTACCGTACAGGCGTCCGCCGCAAGCGATTCCTGCGTCGCGACGATGTCGGCCTGCGCGTCGATGGGCCGCTGCACGGCCGACTCCTGGTAGTCCGCTGCGAGCGTCTGCACGACGCGCGCGGCGGTGATCGGATCGCGAGCCGTGTGGGCGATCGTCACTTCCCACACTCAGGCCGCACGGGGCGCTGTCTCGACGTCCGTCTTCTCGGAGAGTCCATCGACCGTGACGCCCGCCTCCGCGAGGCGCGCGGCGACGTCCTGGAGGGTTCGCGGCGCGACGACCTGACGCGCGATGGCCTCGACGCGTCGGGCCAGTTGGTCGGACTGCATCGAGGAGGCACCGCGAACCTGTAGGCGCGTCTCGGCACGGTAGTCCCGCGGCTTGACGACCGCGACCCCCGAAGCCACGAGGAGCGCGCCCAGCGCCACGGTCGCAACCTGCAGCCGGCGCCGGCCGAGCACTCCCGTCGCCTTCTGGCGTGAACGTCCCGTGTTCATCCATCTCACCTTTCGGACGCATGCCGTGCTTCCTCGACACCCATGTCGAAGAAGCGGTACGCATCCCTATCGGTACGCACCTTCGAAGAAGTGAAGGGGCGTCGCGGGACTTCTCGCCTCAGCGCGAGCCTGAAACCGGCGCGAGAGCGGTGTCAGTCGCCGGAACGCACGTTCACGGGCAACGCGAACGGCGACAGCACGTTCTGGAACGCGTACGAGACGCGCGCCATGAACCCCGGCGGAACGTGGATGACGTCCTCGGGCTCGAGTCGCCAGTTCGTCCGGGCGTCACCGCGCTCGACGATGTCCGTCAGGCGGACGGCCAGTCGCTCCGTGAATCCGGGGCGCCCGCGTGCCACGTACGCCTCGTCCGGCGCGGCGCGGCGCGTGAGGAAGCCGGCCTGCGCGATGATGCCGAGGACATGGTCGCTGCCGGTGTACGCGTAACGTCCCGGTCGTCGCACCTCGCCCGTGACGTAGACGTGCTTGGAGCGGTACGCCACGATGCTCACGGAGACGTCGGCGTCACGGATGTAGCGCGCATAGCGCCGCCGCAGGTCCGCGGCGAGCTGCGGCACGGTGAGACCGGCGACGGGCACCCTCCCGACCAGCGGCACGTGGATCTCGCCACCCGGCCCGACCACGAGACGCGGCGCATCGAGCGTGTCGTCGCCGCGGACATCGATGGCGATCACGTCCGGCGGATCGATGACGTAGTCCTGCGTGGCGGCGCCCTCTCCGTGGACGCCCGCGCCGCGCCCGATTGCAGAGTTCAGCGCATCCACACCACTGCCGGGCGCCGACGCCGCGCCCCCGCCGGTCGCAACGCAGCCGACCGCGACCAGGGTCGCGGCCAACAGCACGGTCACGGATCGCAGCGGGGTCATGGCATTGCGGAGGCGTCACTTCGAGGCACGGCAAGACGTCTCTCCGTACGCACCATGCACCGGCCGTGCCGACGCACGCCGAGCCCGGCGCGCGGCGCAACGTCCAATCGCATGAACACGCGCCCCGGCACAAGCGGCAGACCGCGACGCGCGCAAGGCGGCGACCGAGAAGCGGGCATTCATCCGCCTCGGGCTGTCCGCGCCCGAGCGCGCGCCCACGTAGTGAGAGGATCGACGACGTAGGGCCGAACCGCTCGACGCCTGCCACACGGTCCCACACGCCGGGCGGTGCGCGGGACCGCCTCCTCGAGCCTGTTAGTTGCGCTCGAGCCTGTTAGTTGCGGCCGTCCCTCCGACGGTCTACCAGACGATCACTAGGAAGGTCGCCCCGAAGAGCAGGAGGTTCACGATGCTCGGCGCGTCGCGCCCGATCGTCTCGCCGGGGCTTCCACCACCGTCGCGACGGTGGACCAGGAACAGGTAGCGGAACAGCCCGTAGACCACGAACGGCACCGTCGCGAGAAGCCACGGCGGAGCCTCGCCGTCGTGCGCGAGGCCGTAGACGCGTGCGGTGCGCGCGTCCACGGTGTAGAGCGTGTAGCCGACGATGGTCGCGGCCGTCAGCGCCGAGATGAGCTGATCGAGGAGCGCCACGGGGTAGTCGGCGAGGATCTCGCGGTGCTCGGCGGCGTCGATACCGAGGGGCACGACCTCGTGGCGGCGCTTGCAGAGCGCGAGGAACAGCGCGACGAAGATCGTACAGACCAGGATCCACTGACTCTGCGGCACGTCCGCGGCACAGCCACCGGCGAGCAGGCGCAGCACGAAGCCCGAGGCGATCGCGAGCACATCGACGACCACGACCCGCTTCAGGCCGAGCGAGTACGCGACCTGGATGGCGACGTACGCGGCCAGCACGAGCGTGGTCGCCGCGCTGCCGAGGCCGAACCACGCGCCGCCGAGCGCCACGGCGGCAAGAACAGCGGCGGACAGGAGCGCCGCCGGAATTCCCAATTCGCCGGCGGCGATCGGTCGCCGGCGCTTCTCCGGGTGCAGGCGATCGACGTCGCGGTCGCGTACGTCGTTCAGCAGGTAGACCGCCGAGGACGCCGCGCAGAAGAGCCCGAATGCCACGCCGACGCGAGCGATCGATGTCTCGTCGAAGCGCTGCCCGAACGCCGCCGGTGCCAGGACGAAGACGTTCTTCACCCACTGCTGGGGACGCAGGGCCCGGAGCAGCGGCGGCATGCTCATCTGGCGGCGCGGTGTCCTGACGGCTGGTCGCGCTGCGCCTCGAGGATGCGCGTGAAGCGATCGTTGTTCGGTCGATACTCCGGCACGAGCGCCGCCAGAGAGACGATCACGGCGCCCTCACCGTGAGAGGCCGCGCCGAGCAGATCATCCACGCGCCGCCTGATCGCCTCGCGATCCTGCTCGCCGCACACGAGAGCGTGAATGCGCGAGTGGCTCGTGGGACACACGTTCTCGCCGTCGATCAGGAGTTCCTCGTGCATCTTCTCGCCGGGGCGCAGGCCGGTGAAGCGGATCTCGATGTCCTCGTAGGGCCGGAACCCGTGCAACTGGATCAGACGCTCGGCGAGTTCCAGCACGCGAACAGGACGGCCCATGTCGAGGTGGAACACCTCGCCGCCGCTGCCCATGACGCCGGCCTGCAGCACGAGCCCCACCGCCTCCGGGATGGTCATGAAGAAGCGTACGACGTCGCGATGCGTGACGGTGACGGGGCCACCGCGCTTGATCTGCTTGCGGAACAGCGGGACGACGCTCCCGTCGCTGCCCAGCACGTTGCCGAAGCGCACGGCGATGAACTGCGTTCCCTGCCCGCCCAGCGACTGCAGCGCGAGTTCGGCAGCGCGCTTGGTGGTCCCCATCACGTTCGTCGGGCGCACTGCCTTGTCGGAGGAGATCAGCAGGAAACGTTCGACGCCGTGCTCGATGCTGATCTCGCCCAGCAGCAGCGTCGCGGCCACGTTGTTGCACACCGCCTCGACCGGGTGCGCCTCCATCAGCGGCACGTGCTTGTAGGCCGCCGCGTGGATGACGAAGTCGGGATCGACCGCAGCGAACAGCCGGCGCATCGCCACGGGATCCTGGCAGTCGGCAATGCGGATGAGCACGTTCGCGTCGGCGCTGTTCACGAGAAGGTCGCGCTCGAGGAAGTAGAGCGCGCTCTCGGCTCGATCGACGGCGACGACGAGGCGCGGCCCGAGCGGCACGACCTGCCGCACGACCTCGGAGCCGATGGAGCCACCGGCCCCGGTCACGAGGACGACCTTGCCCGTGACGGCGCCGCGCAGTGACTCGAGATCGACCTCGACGGGATCACGATCGAGCAGATCCTCGAAGGCCACGTCACGAAGCTCCGCCAGCCGCACGACGTCGGCCATGCGGCGCGGCAGGCGCCGCAGCCGCACGCCCGTCGAGTCGCACTGGTCGAGGATGCGCCGGTACTGCTCGCCGCTCGCCGACGGCACGGCGACGATGATCTCCTCGGCGAGCGTCTTCGCGACGACGGCGCGCACGTCATCGACGCGCCCGAGCACGGGGAGGCCGTGAATCTTGGCGCCCTGTTTCCGAGTGTCGTCGTCGATGAAGCCGACGGGACTGAACCCGAGATGCACCTGGGTGCGCATCTCGCGGACGACCATCTCGCCCGCGTCGCCGGCGCCCACGATCAGAACGCGCCGCGCCCCCTCGCGAGCCGGTGCGAACGCCTCGCGGTAGGTCCGGATGACGAACCGGATTCCGCCGACGAGCGTCGCGCAGAGGATGGGCTCGATGATCAGCACGGTGACCGGCCGCAGCTCGTGCCCGGCGAGCAGGATGCCGAGCGTGTAGAGCACCGATCCGGCGAGCAGGGCCTTCGCGAGGTTGACGAGATCGGTCACCGAGACGTAGCGCCAGAGCCCCTGGAAGAGCCCGAAGAAGCCGAACGTCACGAGCCGCGCGGCGACGACCCAGGGCATCAGCTCGAGGCAGCTCACGAGGAAGCCGGCACCGCGCGCGGGGTCCTCGGTGAGGCGCTCGTCGAGGCGCAGGTAGAAGGCGCCCAGCCACGCCGCAGCGGACAGGAGCGCGTGGACGAGGACCACGGCGACGATGCGATATCGAAGGACTGCGCGTGCGCTCATTCAGGTCGCTCGGTCCGGCTCCCCATCCGAGTGGACTTCCCCATCCGGTCGGCGACCAGGACGGTCGCCGCGAAGGCTAGCATCGCCGCGAGAGGGACACCGATTGAAAGCAACCTCCCGGTCGGCCCGAGCCCGCGGTAGAGCAGGGCCGCCGTCGCGCTCGCGCACGACAGCACGGCGTAGAGGACGGTCACGCGGGAATGCCCGCCCCAGAGCCGCGAGAGACGCTGGTAGAGGTGCTCGCGGTGCGCCTGCCACACGCGCTCGCCGCGCAGCAGGCGGCGCAGGAGCGTGAACGACGCGTCGAAGACGAACGGCCCCAGCAGCAGCACGGACGCCGGAAACGGCAGCGCTCCGGATTGCTGGGCGGCCGTCGCGGCGAACGCGAGCAGGAGACCGAGGACGAGGCTCCCGGCGTCGCCCATGAAGATCCGCGCGCGCGGGAAGTTCCAGGGCAGGAAGCCGAGCGCCGCGCCGGCCGTCACGACGCCCACCAGCGCCAGCGTGGCGTCACCGAACAGGGCGCCCGCGACGGCATACGCGGCTCCGGACACGAGCGCCGTGCCCGCGGCGATGCCGTCGATGCCGTCCATGAAGTTGAAGGCGTTCGCGAATCCGGCCAGCCAGAACACGGTGAGCGGGATCGCGAGCACGCCGAAGTCGAGCGCCCCGAGTCGGGGAACATCGACGCCGCGCACGGGCGCGATGAGTGCGAGGGCCAGCGCCACGGCCGTGAGCAGCGCCATCTTGAGCGCCGGCGGCAGCGGGCGGGCGTCGTCGCGCCAGCCGCACCAGCACGCCGCCGCGAGCGCCGCGGCGGCCACGGCGAGGACGTCCCCCGCGCCGCAGGCCGCCGCGACGGCGAGGACCAACACGGCCGCGGCCCCGAGCCCGATTCCACCGCCCGACGGCGTCGGCACCGTGTGGCTCGATCGTTCGTTCGGCGTCGCGATGACCTCGGCACGCCGCGCGATCACGAGCGCCAGGCGCGTGCCGAGCCACGAGAGCGCGACGGTGGCCACGCCGGCGGCGACCACGTCGCTCACGCGCCCTCCTCCCCGCGTTGCGGCGTCACTCCGGCCGTCGCCAGTCAGAGTGCCCGCGCCTCCTCGCCGATCCCGACGGCGAAGGGCCGCGGCGCGAAACCGAGGTCCCGCGCGGCGGCATCGTGGTCGAACGCCTTGTCCTCGGCCAGGCGCAGCACCTGCTCTCGCCGGATCGGCAGCGGCACCCCGAATCGCTCCCACACTCCGAGCGCCCACGCCACGGGACCGAGAGGGGCGTGGACGCGCCGCACGTGGCGCCCGGCCGCACGCGCCGCCGCGTCGATCACAGCGTTCAGCGTGAGCGGCGCCGCGCCGCTGAGCGCGTAGGCGTGACCGGCGGCCGCCGGCTCGCGCCACGCGGCGACGATCCCGGCGGCGAGGTCGTCCACGTGGACCGGCTGCAGCAGGTGCTCCCCGCGGCCGGGCACGAGAACGAAGCGCCGCGTCGCGACGCGGCGCAGCAGGCGCTCCATGTTGCGATCCCCCGGCGCCCCGTAGATCATCGTCGGGCGCACGATGGTCCACGCCGGCAGGCCGCTGCGAACGCTGTCCTCGGCGGCCATGCGCACGGCCCTGGACGGTGCCGGGAGACGCGTGAAAATGCCCGTCGTCGAGACGAAGAGCGCGCGCCGCACACCGGCGTCCCGCGCGGCGGCGACGACGTCCGGAACGTGACCGAAGCCCATCGAGGCGCAGTACACCAGGCTCCGCGCGCCGGAGAGCCACGCGCGCACCGACGGACCGTCGGCGAGATCCCCGACAGACGACGCGGCACCGCCGGGCAGCACGGCCCGGTCGCTGGTCGGCCGCACGAGACACCGCAGGCACGCGCCCTCGGACGCCAGCAGGCGCGCCACACGGCGCCCGGTGAAGCCGGTCGCTCCGGCCACCGCCACGACGTCGCGCGCCTCACCCACGGCGGCGCTCCGCGGCGACGTCCGCGAGAACGTCGAGGTACTCCCGCCCGAGCCGCGTCCGCGTGTAGTGGGCGAGGGCGAACGCACGCCCCGCAGCGCCCATCTCGCGCCGCCGTCGCGCGGCGCCGCGCAGCGCCCGCACCTCGGCCGCGATGCCCTCGGCGTCCTCGGGTTCGACGACGACGGCGCCGCCGCTGCGTTCGAGGATCTCGCGCGCCTCGCCGCGCACCGACGCGACGATCGGCAGGCCGGCCGCCATCAGCTCGAACATCTTGGACGGGATGAACGTGTCGAACAGCGGGACGTCGCGAAGCGGCACGAGGCCGACGTCCGCGAGCCGGTACCAGGACGCCACCTCATCCTTCGGCACGCCGCCGCGGAAGACCACGTTGGTGAGCCCGCGTGCGGCGGCCTCCTTGCGCAGCCGCGCCTTCTCCGCTCCCTCGCCGACGAACACGAAGCGGACGTCGGCGAGGTCACGCACGAGTTGCGCCGCGTCCAACACGCGTGACAGCGCGTGACTGATGCCGTGGGCGCCCAGGTAGAGCACGACGAAGCGACCCGCGAGCCCCTCGCGCGCCGCGAGTCCCTCGTCGCGTGGTCCGGACGTGAAGCGCACCTCATCGACACCGTTCGTCACCACGGCGAGCCGCTGCGCGGCGAGGCCGCGACGCGCGAT
>JAJRVY010000352.1 GCA_024277065.1 Planctomycetota bacterium | reverse complement strand
TCAAGGACGCCGGCCCCCGCCGCGGGCTGCTCTCCACGCTCGCGCTGCGCGACCCGGACGGCGACCCCATCGCCGTCAGCGTGGCCAAGCAGGGCACGCGCAAGCCGTCGCTGTCGTACACAGCCACCGAATCCGGCGTGCACGCCGTCACGCTCTCAGGGGATCCCGGCGGCTTCGGCGGCGCAGAGGGCAACTACACGATCTCGACCAGGATCAAGCGCGTCAAGGCGCCCAAGACCCAGCTCTCCGCGCCCGGCGGCGGCGAGTTCGTCATCCCCGTGCGGATCAGCGAGGGCGCACTGCTCACGGTCAAAGTCATCGCCAAGAAGGGTGGCTTCGACCTCCTCGGCCTCTTCCGCCCCGACGGACGCCCGGAGCCGGGCTTTCTCGCGGCACTGAAGGTCAAGGGGCGCAAGAGCGCCAAGGGCAAGAAGTTCCGCGTGACGGGCGGCTTCGGCACCTACGAGTTGCGCGGCAGCTACGACCCCGGAGCGACGCTGAAGGCCACCGTCAAGGTGCGCCCCGCGGCGTCCGCCAAGAACCGCCGCATCGCCGACGAGGAGCCGCGCTTCGACCCCTTCCTGGCTCCCTTCCCGTCGTCGGGTATCGGCGGCACGCTCGTGACGGCCGTCGGCCGAAACCTCAGCTTCGGCTCCGGCGGCAGCCCGTCCGAGACCGGGCTCGTGTTCGACGACGCCGCCGGTGGCACGTTCGTCGCGCGCATCGGCATCGTCGCGGACTCGCTGCTGCACGTGACCATCGCCTCGACCGCCGGCGGCTTCGACGTGGACGGTCTGTTCGGCCCGGGCGGCCGCGAGGACGCGCGCTTCCCCGAGTTCCTGGTGACGACGGATCGCACGGCTGCCGCCACGAAGCCGGCAGCGCCGTACAAGGTCACGCGGGGTACCGGCTACTACGAGTTGCGGGGGCAGTACGACGCCGGCGCGCGGGTGACGCTGGACGTCGAGATCGTACGCGGTGACGGCGCGAACGCCGACCGCCTGCCGCGCGTCTGGGTGGGATCGCTCGAGGTGCACCCACGGGTCATCGAGAACCCGTTCGACCAGGTGCTGCGCTTCCCCGTCCCGGAGGGGCTCGCGCCCGACGCGACGTACGACATCCGCATCCGCAACGCCGACGGCCAGGGCACGATCGCCAGGGACGCCTTCTTCTTCGTGCCGCCGCCGGCGATCACGTCGCTGACCGCCGTCGAGGCAGGCACCGCGGGTGGCCGCGCCTTCCGTATCCTCGGGACCGACTTCCGCCCGGACGCGCTGGTGCTGTTCGACGACACCATCGTCCAGCCCTCGTTCGTGCTCTCGAATCGCATCGACGTCGTGGCACCTCCGCACGCGCCGGGAGCCGTGTCCCTGCGTGTGCGGGACGATCTGGGCCAGACGGCAACGTCGCCCGTCGCGTTCACGTACCTGGACATCGGCTCGAACACGATCGCGTCGGTCGCGCCGGCCGCCCTGCAGGGCATCGGCGGCGAGACGGTGACCGTCACGGGGTCCGACTTCGGCGCGGACTCGGTGCTCACACTCGACGGCAGGACGCTGGGCGCGACGCGGGTCTCGGACACGCAGATGACGTTCGTCGCGCCGGCCCACGGAGGCGGGACGTACGACCTGCGCGTGGCGGACGCGTACGAGCAGTCCTCGACCCTGGCCATCGACGTGCAGGCATTCAGCGACGTCAGCACGAGCGCGATTCCGGCACCCAAGACGGGCACGGGCGTCGTCGATGGCTGGCGCGCGTCGCGCGTGCTGTCGGGCGACATGACCGGCGACGGCATCGCCGATCTCGTGCTCCTGCGCGCGTCGATCGCATCCGGCGCCGACGTCGATCGCCCGCGCCTGCGCATCCTTGCGGGCGACGGGGCGGGCGCCTACACCGACGCCTCGGACGGCGTCCCGGCCGTCTCGGCGACCGACGACTGGCGCGCCCGCGACGGCGCGCTCGCCGACGTGGACGACGACGGTGACCTCGACGTCCTCCTGCTGACGGGCGACACGCTCTCGGGCGGTACGCGCAGCAGCCTGCGCCTGCTCCTGAACGACGGCGACGGCAACCTCACGGACGCCACCGCCACGACCATGCCCGGGGCGACGACCGCCGGCGACCACAACCAGGGCGCGGCGCTCGTCATCGCCGACGTGGACGGCGTGAACGGCCCGGACGTCGTGATCATCCACGAGACGTTCTTCGAGGAGACGATCGACGAGTCGCCGCCGCTCGGCAACCCGCCGCCGGAGCCGCCGCCGCCGCCGGTGCTCGTCACCTACTACTTCGCCGGAACTCGCGTCCTGCTGAACGACGGCAACGGCGCGTTCTCGCGCAGCGCCGATGCGCTGCCTGCCGTCGATGCGGACTCGGCCCAGCGCTTCGAGGGCAAGACGATCGCCGCCGCGAACGTCGACGGCAGCCCCGGCATCGACCTGATCCTGACGGACGACGACGTCCGCGAGGACCCGGACTCTCCCGGCACCTACGTGCGCCGCGCCGTCCTGCTCACGAACGACGGCGACGGCGTCTTCACGGACGACTCCGCGACCTGGCTGCCGGCCGGTTCCGGCGCCGAGTACCTGCAAGGCGATCACATCGCGTTCGTGGACTTCGACGACAGCGGCGACGCGGATCTCGCCGTGTGGTCCGACACGCGCCTCGTCACACCGGGTACCAGCACGCGGGAGGACATGCCTGCGCTGCGACTGTTCGAGAACACCTGCTCGGCGTTCACCGCGGTCGCCGCGGACATGCTCCCGGACGCCGCCGACGACGACAGCCTGCAGAGCCGGTCCGTCGCCTTCGGTGACCTGACGGGGAACGGCCGCACGGACATGGTCCTCGTCTCGGCGCGCGCGCCGAACGCCGGCGAGCACGGCGCCCGCGTGCTGGTGTGGGACGGCGAGAAGTTCGCGCGAGGAGAGCGTGGCCTGCCGAATCCGCTGCTGGCGGACGACGGACGGGGGCGGGGCGTGCTGCTGCTCGACGTGGAGGACGACGGCGACCTCGACATCGTGATCGTCCGCGACGAGTCGGACCAGACCGTGCGCAACACGCGCGTGCTGCGCAACCCACGCGTGGAGTAACGTGACACGGCCACGAAGGGCACACGGCACGGGCGCGCCGCACGAGCACACCACCGGGCCACACAGCATGGGGCACAGAGCATTGGGTAAGGGCCCGCGCACACCGCGCGAAGGGAGCCTGTGGGCGCCCGGCGCGGGGCTGCTCGTGCTGCTCGCCGTGGCGGCGGCCGGCGGCGCCCCGTGGGGTGTGCCGCTCGGCAGGCGCGCCGTCAAGGCGACGATCGACGCCGGCGGCGACTCCGACTCGTACCTCGTCGAAGCACACCGCGGCGCGCGCCTCGACGTCAAGCTGTCCGTCCCCCGCAGGTCCGGCCTCGTGCCGGACGTCGTGCTGCTCGCACCGGGCGGCGAGGTGCTCGACGCGCCGTTCCGCCGCTCCGCACGCGCGCTGCGCCTGCGCCGCTTCGACGTGGCGCAGAGCGGACGCTACGAGTTGCGTGTCACCGCGGCCGAGGGCACGAGCGGCGACTACGCCGTGTCGGCGAAGGTCAAGGGCGCGGCGACCGTGAAGATCAAGGGACTGCGCCTCGCAGGTGGTGAGGAGCGGGCGTTCGAGTTCGCCGCCGGCGGCGGCGCGAGCGTCGCGTTCACCGTGCGGGCGCGGCCCACCGCGGCGGGCTTCGTCGCGCTCCTGGACCCGCGCGGCAACTTCGTGCCGGTCCCGCCGGGGAGCATCCGCGCGAACGCCGCAGGGCGCCTCGCGGGCAAGGGCATCACGCTTCCGGCATCCGGCGTGTTCGGCCCGTGGCGGCTGATCGTCCGCGCCGACGGGGGACCGCGCGACGGCGTGCGCGTGGTCATCCGGGCGCGCGGCGGACGACTGCCCGCCTCGCGCGGCGCGCTGCCCACGGACGAGCCGCGCCTGACCGCCGTGACGCCCACGGAGGTGGGCGTCTCGACGCCCGTGCGCATCACGGGCGTGGGTCTCGTGGACGGCGCCAAGGGGCGGCCGCTGCGGCTCTTCATGGCCGGCGCCGAGGCCATCGACGTCACGCTCGAGTCCGAGACGACGCTGCGCGGCGTCGTACCGCCCGGGATCACGGGCGCCGTGGACGTCGCCATCCTGAACGGCGACGGGCACGCCGCCGTGCTACGCGACGCGCTCCTCGTCGTGCCACCGCCACGCCCGACGTCGTTCGAACCGCAGCGCGGTCCGGCGGTGGGCGGCACGACGGTACTCGTGCGCGGCTCGGGCTTCCGGCCGAGCAGCGCCGTCACGCTGGCCGGGACGGCATTCGGAAGCCACACGGAGTTCATCGACGAGGGCCGCCTGCGGTTCACGACCCCGC
Source organism: Planctomycetota bacterium (assembly GCA_024277065.1). Taxonomy (GTDB): domain Bacteria; phylum Planctomycetota; class JAJSAM01; order JAJSAM01; family JAJVHW01; genus JAJRPF01. The sequence continues at coordinate 31,105 of JAJRVY010000352.1, read as the reverse complement.
CGTTCGCGGGCGGGCCGCAGACGCTCGGTGTCCGTGACCGAACGGGCCAGGAGCGCATCGCGCCGGGGACGTTCGACTTCGTGGCCGCGCCCTTCGTCGTGTCGGTCCGGCCACCGCTCGTGCCGCGGCTCGCGGACGAGATCGTGACGCTCGGGGGTGGTGGGTTCACGGCGCAGCAGACCGTGACGATCGGCGGCACGCCGCCGGACGCGATCACGCTGCGCAGCGCGCACGAGATGATGCTGCGCCTGCCCCTGCTGGCGCTCGGCGCCCACGACGTGCTCGTCCGCGATCCGCTGGACCAGACCAGCCTGACGCCCGGCGGCGTGACGGTCTTCACGTTCGCGGCCGGCCCCTCGCTCGACGGCACGGGCGGACCGCCCCCCACGGACATGGCGCTCTTCGACTACGACGACGACGGCGACCTCGACGTGTTCCTCATCGCAGAGGGCGGCCCCTCGCTCTCCGCGACCAGCCTCCTGCGCGTGCTGCAGAGCAACGGCGCCGGGGGCTACACGGACGTCACGACGACCGTCATGCCCGCGCCCACGGACGACGACTGGCGCGGCCGCACGATCGCCTTCGGCGACGTCGCCGGCGACGTCGGCTCGCCGCCACCCGACGGCCGGCCCGATCTCGTGATCGGCACGATGGACGACAGCGTCCTGCCTGCGACGCGCAGCCGCGTGCGCATTCTCGCGAACCGCGCCGCGCCGGACGGCTCGCGTGTGTTCGTGGACCGCACGAGTGTGGTCATGTCCGCGCCGTCGAACTACGACGACTGGCGCGCGGCGGACCTCTGGATCGGCGATCTCGACGGCGACGGCGGCATCGACGACATCGTCGCCACGCACGACGAGATCCCGGAGGGCGTCTCGCCGCTCTCGCCGTACTACGTCTACTACCTGTCCGGCACGCGCATCTTCTCGTTCGCGACCCCGCAGGGCGGCGGCTACGGAGCGTTCGCCTGGCAGTCGCGGCGCATGCCGCACGTGATCGGCACGAAGGTGCAGACCCCCGGCTTCGTGCAGTGCGGCGACGACGCGTGCCGCGACACGTTCACACCGTTCACGGGCACGTCCCTCGCGGTGACCGACCTCGACGGCGACGGCCGCCGCGACATCGCCGTCACGTCGCCGGGTGTCGTCACGGTCAACGGCGCGCCGGTGACGTCCACGCAGATCGCGCGCAGCGAAGTAATCCTGGGGCTCGACGTGATGACGGACGAGACGAGCATCCTGAGCCACGCCATCGCGCCGCTGCGCGGCGACATCCTGCTCTCCGGCGACGTGATCGGCGACGGCGCCGAGGATCTCGTCGTCGTGCGCAGCACGGTCGGCGCCGGGCTGTCCGTGGACGTCGTCGAGAACCGCGGCTTCGCGCGCACGTGGGGCGTGCGCAGCGACGACCTGCTGCCGGGTGTGGACGGCTGCGAGCACCTACAGGCCGATGCGGCGCAGCTCGTGGACATCGACGGCGACGGCGACCTCGACCTCGTGCTGCTCGTCGTCGCGCCCCCCACCGCGGGCGCGACGACGACGGGGCTCGGTCTGCGCCTGCTGCGCAACGGCGGCGAGAGCGGTTTCTCCCGCGAACTCGAGGAGTTGATCCCGCGCCCGGTGTCCGAGGACTGGAGCGGCCGTGCGCTGGCGGTCGGCGACGGACCGGGCGGCCCGCTGCTCGTCATCGCGCGTCCGAACAGCGCGGGCACGGGCACCGACGTCCGTAGCCTGTCGCGCGTCACCAGCGATTGAACCCTCCGTCCGGCCCACGACCTGCAACCACGCCACCCGAAGTGAGACCGATGCCCACGCACGCCTCCCGCATCCGCCCCGTACTCACGGCAACGGCGCTCACCGCGACGGCGCTCGCCGCCGCGCTGCTCACCGCGTGTGAGCGCTCGCCCCTCGCAGACGAAGCCCCCGAGGTCGCCGCCGCGATCAGCAGGTCCAAGGAGGCGCACCCCGCGGCCTGGAAGCGGCGCGTCATCCTGATCGGCATGGACGGCTGCGACCCCGACCTGCTCGAGGACCTGATCCGCGGCGGCCGCGTGCCGAACTTCGCCCGTATGCGGCGCGAGGGCGCCCACGGTGCGCTGGGCTCGCTCACGCCACTCCTCTCGCCGGTCATCTGGACGACGATCTCGACGGGCATGCCGCCCGAACGCCACGGCATCCTCGACTTCGTGACGGAGACGCCCGAGGGCATCCGCCCGGTCAGCGCGAGGATGCGGCAGGCCGACACCGTCTGGGAGCTGATGTCGCAGGCGGGCGAGGACGTGGGCGTCGTCGGCTGGCTCATCTCGTGGCCCGCGGCCCCGATCAACGGGTTCATCGTCACGGACCGCATCGCGCGCCTCGCCTACGAGGCCGGTCGCTTCGGCGAGCGCGGCGAGAACGAACCGCAGACGGTCTGGCCGCCCGAGATCGCCGCCGAGATCACGAAGGCGCGCGTCACCGTCGATGACATCCCGCTCTCCAGATTGCGGGCGTTCGTGGACGTCACCGAGGAGGAATACCGCGACTCCTACACGCGCAGTTTCGACGACCCGTCCAACCTGCTCGGCAACCTGCGCGTCACCATGGCAGACGCCGAGACCTACCGCGCCGTCGGCGAGCGCCTCTACCGCAAGCACCGCCCCCGCCTCTTCGCCTGCTACTTCAACGCCATGGACGCCCTCGAGCACATGTTCATGCCGCTGGCGCCGCCGCGCATGCCCAACATCCCCGAGGAGCTCTTCGTGCGCTACCGCGACGTGATCGTGGCGAACTACGTCTGGCACGATCGCGTGCTCGGCGAGTACATGGACCTGGCCGACGAGAACACGACGGTGATCGTCGTCAGCGACCACGGCTTCAAGCACGGCGCGCTGCGCACGCAGGACTCCAGCCAGTTCGGAGCGCGCACGGGCGCCGCGTGGCACCGGCGCTACGGCGTGATCTACGCGTGGGGCGGAGGCGTGAGAGCGGGCTTCCGCATCGACGGCGCGACCGTCTGGGACATCGCTCCCACGGTGCTGGCAGCCCTCGGCTACCCGGTCCCCGAGGAGATGCCCGGCGACGTGCTCGGCCGCATGTTCGAGGACGGCCTGCCCCACGAGACGGTCGCGACGTGGTTCGGGGAGCGCCGCCGCCTGCGGCTCGCCGCCCAGGCCGCCGATGACGCGTCGAAGAGCGAGCGCGCGTTGTCGCCGCAGGAGCAGGAGGAGCTCGCCAAGCTGCACGCCCTCGGCTACGTCTCCGGCGACCGCAACGATCCGGCATCGACGAAGCTGAACCTCGGCGCCCGGCTGCTGCGCACACGGCAATACGCACGCGCCATCGAGGAGTACGAGAAACTCCTCGCGGACCCCAGGCAGGCAAGCAACCCGCGCGTCATCCTGTCGCTCGCGACCGCGCACCTGCTCTTCGCCGACGCACTGCGGTCGCGGGACGAGGACGACGAGGCGGACGGGCACCTCGCGGCGGCCGAAGAGGCCCTCGTGCGCGCGCAAAGCGTGGGCGGCGAGGAGGTGCGGCTGCTGCAACTCCGGGCGCGGCTGCAGCGCGAGCGCGGCGACCTCGACAACGCCGAGCTGTTCGCCCGCACCGCCGTCGAAGAGGATTCTCTCCAGGCATCCGTGCACGCGGAACTGGCCCAGATCCTGGGGTTGCAGATGGAGAAGGCGCGCGCCGCCGGGCGGCGCGAACAGGCCGACCTCTACCAGCAGCAGGCCGCAGAGCAGTGGCGGCGCGCGCTCGAACGCGAACCGCGGCAGTTCCATGCGCAGACGGAACTGGCGCTGATCGAGCTGGCGGCGCTGCCGCCGCGGACGACGCCCCGCGAGGACGTGCGCAAGCTGATGGTGGTCGCCGCCGAGCGCGCGCTGAAGCTCCTGGACGAAAGCCTGAAGCTGATCCCGGAGAGCCCCAAGGCGTTCAACAACCGCGCGATCGCGCTGCTGCGGCTCGGCATCGCCGCCAAGCAGCAGCACCGCGCACCCGAGGCCGAAGAGCTGCTCGGCGACGCCCTCGACTCCGTCGAGCGGGCGCTCAGTATCCGGCCCGAGTACCCCATCGGCTGGGCCAACAAGGCGTACGTGCTGTGGTGGCTCGGCCGACTGCCGGAGGCGCGCGAAGCAGCTCTCGAGGCCCGCCGCCTACGCCCTGGCTACCGCTTCAACGGCGACTTCACGGCGGCGCTGGCCGCCGCCGGCACACCACTCCCGGCGGCGCGGATCGAGGATGAAGAGAACGACGCGGATGCGGCCGGCGACTGATCAGAAACCCGGCTGAACTCACGGCCCGGCGCCCGCGGCGGTAGCCTCACGCGCTCCCTCGCGCGGCGAACCACAGCCGCCCTCGCCAGGAGCCCCCCATGCCCGACATCGCATTCGCACGAATCCCGACGCCGACACCGACCCTCGAGGCCGTTCGCGGCCGCTACGAAGAGCTGCGCGCCGCCTACGACGGCGCCGACGACGCAGGCGCCCGCCTCGAGGCTCTGCGGAGCTGGGACGCCCTGCGGCGCTAGCTCGGAACGTGGAGCTCCATGGTGGGCCTGCGCTTCCAGCAGGACACGCGCGACGCCGAGCGCAAGGCGGCGCTCGAGGCCCACGACGAGCTGGCGCCCAAGTTCGGAGAACTCGCCATCGACCTGATGCGGCACGTCCGCTCCGGGCCGCACGGCGCCGAGGTGGCCGCGCACTTCGGGGCGCACCTGCTCGACCTGTGGGAGTGCAAGATCGCGAGCTACGACCCGGCGATCGAAGCGGAGGTCATCGCCGAGTCCAAGCTGAGCAATGCGTACACGCAGCTCGTGGCCTCGGCGCGCTTCGAGTTCCGGGGGGAGACCCTCAACCACTCCCAGCTCGGCAAGTTCACGCAGCACGCGGATCGCGAAGTGCGCCACCAGGCGGCGAGCCTGCGCTGGGACTGGTTCGAGGAGAACGCGGCCGAGCTGGACCGCATCTTCGACGAGCAGGTCCACCTGCGGGCGCAGCAGGCCGAGAAGCTCGGGTTCGGCAACTACGCCGAGCTCGCCTACAAGAAGCTGGGCCGCACCGACTACGACCGCAATGACGTGCGCGGGTATCGCGCCGCGATCCTCGAGCACGTCGTCCCGCTCTGTGCGCGCATCCGGGAGACGCAGCGCGAGGCGCTCGGCGTCGAGCGGCTGATGGCCTGGGACGAGTCCGTCCACGACGTGGACGGCAACCCCGCTCCCAGCGGTACGTACGCCGAGAAGATGGACCAGGCGCGGGCCATGTTCGACGCGATGGACGACGGCCTGGGCAGCTTCTTCCGGCTGATGGAGAGCGGCCGGTTCCTCGATCTCGAGGCCCGTGAGGGCAAGGCCGGCGGAGGCTTCTGCACGAGCTTTCCGACGCACGGGATGCCGTTCGTCTTCGCCAACTTCAACGGCACGAAGGGCGACGTCGAGGTCTTCACGCACGAGATCGGGCACGCGTTCCAGAACTACTCCAGCCGCGACAAGACGTGCATCGACTTCCTGTGGCCCACCTACGAGGCGGCCGAGGTGCACTCGATGAGCCTCGAGTTCCTCACGTGGCCGCACATGGAGAGGTTCTTCGGCGACGACGCCGAGCGCTTCCGCAGGCTGCACCTGACGCAGTCCCTGCTGTTCCTGCCCTACGGCGTCACCGTTGACGCGTTCCAGCACTGGGTCTACGACAACCCGTCGGCCACGCCGGGCGACCGCCTGTCGAAGTGGCAGGAACTGGAGGCGCTCTACCTGCCATGGCGCTCCTGGGGCGATCTCGCACGTCCCGCCGCGGGAGGCATGTGGCAGGGCCAGGGGCACATCTACCGCGCGCCCTTCTACTACATCGACTACACGCTGGCGCAGGTGTGCGCGATGCAGTTCCTGGCCAAGGCCGAGCAGGATCGCGGGCAGGCGATGGACGCCTACGTCACGCTCTGCAAGCGCGGTGGAGAGGCCCCGTTCCAGGACCTCGTGCGCTCGGCGGGCCTCGTCAGCCCGCTCGACCCCGGCTGCCTCGAAGGCGTCGTCGCAACGGCCACCGAGTACCTCGGGCTGTAGCACGGGCGCGTCCGAGGGGCACGTCCCCGTTCAGCGGCCAGGTCGCTCGCCGGGGGCGTGTCAGGACGGATCGGGCGCGCGGCGCAGGGCGGCGACTCCTTCGGCGATGATGGCGAGGGCGAGGAGCAGGAGGAGGGCGGCCGGGACGAGGACGGCCATCTGGGCGGTGTCGCGGGTGAGTTGCGCGCGGATCAACGTGATCAGGCCCGAGATGGTGACGGCGGAGAGGAAGATGGCCGGGATCCCGGTGAACCAGAGCGGCTTGCCGCGGCGCTTCAGCCAGACCGTGACCACCAGCAGCGTCAGCGCGGCGAGGAGTTGGTTCGACGACCCGAACACGGGCCAGATGCGGCGCCACATCGAGACGCCGTCGCCGCTCTCGACGACGAGGAAGAGCGGGGTGAACGCGGCGATGGCGCTCGCGACGTAGCGGTTGGACAGCGGCTTGACGTTCCAGGCCCGGCCCAGTTCGCCGAGGCAGAGCCGCTGGATGCGGCACGCGGTGTCGAGGGTCGTCGCGGCGAACGAGATCACGATCACCGCCACGATCGTCTTGGCGACGTCGTGGGAGATGCCCGAGAACGCGTTCTCGAGCAGGTTCGCCGTGCCCGCCACGAACGGGCCGAGGGGCTTGCGCACCGCGTCGCCCGTGTCGTAGAGCGCATGCCAGTCGGCGGCCGAGAAGCCCGCGGCGACGGCCATCGTGGCGGCGAGCGCCAGGCAGCCCTCGCCGATCATGCTCCCGTACCCGATGGGCTTGGCGTCGCGCAGCGAGCGGATCTGCTTCGACGTGGTGCCGCTCGCGACGAGGGCGTGGAAGCCACTGATGGCGCCGCACGCGATCGTCACGAAGAGCAGCGGGAAGACAGGACCGGCAACCTCCGGCGGCGTCATGTTCACGGCCGGCGCCGTCAGTTCGGGGTTGGCGATGAAGATCGCCAGGTAGATGGCGCCGAGGCCGACGAAGAGCTGGTGGCTGTTGATGAAGTCGCGCGGCTGCAGCAGCACCCACACGGGCAGCATGCACGTCACGAACGAGTACGCGAGCAGCAGCACGACCCACACCTGGACCGGCGAGAACCCGGCGACGGCGGGCATCGTGAACTGCCACGACTCGTTCTGCGCGGACACGAACACCGAACCCCACATGATGCCGAGCGCGATGAGGCTCGGCACCAGGATGCCGCCCTTCCTGCGGTAGTACCACCAGCCCACGGCGAGGGCGACCGGGATCTCGATGTTGATCGGGACGACGCTCGCCGGGTTGGCGTGGAACAGCGTGGCGATGATCGACGCGAACGCCGCCAGCACGAGCCACGTGAGGATCACGATCAGGCAGAGGAACAGCGTGCGCGGCCGCTCGCCGAGCAACTCCCCCGCGACGTCGCCGACGCTCTTGCCCTGGAAGCGCACGCTCATCACGAGCGCCGCGTAGTCGTGCATGGCGCCAAGCAGCACGACGCCGATCACGATCCAGATGACGGCCGGCATCCAGCCGTAGACGCAGGCCGCCGCGGTGCCGACGATGGGCGCAGCGCCCGCGATGCTCGTGAAGTGATGGCCGAGCAGGACGTGCCGATTCGTCGGCACGTAATCGACGCCGTCCTCCATGGTCACAGCGGGCGTCGGCGTGTCGTCCTCGTCGCTCTCGAAGATTCGGCGCGCTAGAAACCCGGCGTAGTACCGATACCCGAGGACGAAGATCACCAGCGCGATGACGAGCCAGAAGGCGGCGTAGCGATGCATGGCCGTGGAGTATGGTCGGGACCCGCCCCGCACTGCAACCGCGAGCCGCAGCAGCCGCAGCAGCCGCAGCGCGCGCACGGGCGAGACGGCCGAGGAGAACCATGATGAAGAACTGGAAGCTCTGGGCCGCCGTCGCGCTGGCCGTGCTCATCGGCATCGTCGTTCTGCAGAACACGGACAGCGTCGAGACGCGCGTGCTCTGGATCACGATGACGATGCCGCGCGTCCTGCTCCTTCTGATCACGCTGCTCGTCGGCGTCGTGATCGGGATGCTCCTCGGCAACCGCCTGCGCAAGACGTGACGCGCGGCGCGCGGGCGGCCGGGTCTCAGACCGCGTGGCCGAGCTTGCGGAGCTTCGCGAGGACCTTGCCCCAGCGCTTGCTCCCCAGCCGGTAGCGCAGTTCGCCCTCCTGCTCGACGATCACCGGGCGGCCCACGCCGCGGGGCGGGTGCAGGCAGTCGAAGGACTTGATCTGGTCGGCCTCGTCGGGGTCGGCCTGCTTGAACAGATCGCTACCGTAGCTCGTCACGAGCACCTCGTGATCGCACTCGAGGATGTACAGCGGGAAGAGGCAGCAGGTCTCCGGCTTGTGGTCGCGGAAGTCCTCGCCCGCGGCGACGGCCCACTCGTGGATGGTGCACCACGGGCGACCGCCCCTCGGCGCCGACAGGAAGACGCACGCGCCGCTGGGGCGGTCCTCGAGCCAGAGCTGATCCTCGTCCACCTTCCACCAGCCGCCGGCGCGATCGATGGCGTCATCGACGTCGCGGATCTTGCGCACCTCGTCGATGACCTTCGCGACCTTCTCGACGTCCTCGCGCTCGATGGGCACGCGAAACGTCGTGCAGCAGGTCTTGCCCGCCAGCTTGCGGCCGCGGCGGTGCTCCATGCAGATGCCGTCGGAGCACGCGATCTTGCGCTCGACGGCGCCCACGACGTCCACGTAGACGTCGCCCATGCGCACGATGTCCTTGCGCTTGCGCAGCTTCTTGAAGAGACGCTCGATGCGCGCGTCCTCGTCGTCCACCTTCTTGCCCAACGTCGCCCTCCGCTTCGCGCGCTCCCCGTCACGAGGCCGCGCATGTTAGGGCCCGCGCAAGAACATCTTCCGGGATTCGGTCGGCTGCGACGGCGCATGGCGGCGTTGCATCTCCTCCCCGACTCGGCTCCGCAATGAGTCGCGTCGTCGTTGCGCCTTGCCCTGCACCGTCTCGCTCGCCCTCGGTCCCGGGAACCTGCTCTTGCGCGAACCCTTGGGGCCGGAGCGACGATCGTGCGAACCTCGGGGCGTGAGCGAAGAACCTCGCAGCGACCCCGCCGCGGCGCGTGATCTGGCCGCTGTGCTGACGCCGGACGAGACCGTGCTGTGGGCCGGCCGTCCCGACGAACGGCGCTACGTGCGCGTGGATCCGCGGCTCATCGCGCTGGGCGTCTTCTGGACGGTCGTCGCGGGCGCGGCGTTCGTGGGGTTCTCGCTGACGCTGTTCTCCGACGACTTCGCGGGCGTTTCGCTGGGCGTGCGCGTCGCGCTCCTGGCCGTCGCCGCGGCGCCCTTCGTCGCCGTCTCGATCTACGCCCTCGGGGGGCACGTCGCGGTGCGCCACCGCACGCGGCTGCGCACGGCGTACGCCGTGACGGCAACGCGCGTGCTCGCGCTGCGGCCGGCGCTCGGCGGCGTGCTGGGGCGGCCGGCGCTGCGCGAGTTGCCGCGCGACCGCGTCGCCACGCCGGTGCTCGAGCACCTGCGCCACGGAACCGGGTCCATCGACTTCCACGACGGGTCGCACGTTCTGCCCCCGGTGCGCTTCGAGTCGGTGCGCGGCGCCGAGACCATCGCCGCACTCGTCGGCAACCAGTGCGGCGAGCCCGGCGACAACGCGTAGTCACGCGGCGCCGTCGCGGCGGTGCAGCGGATGACGATTCGGGGCGGAGGAGCGCCGCGCGTCGTGCAGGCCCACCTACAATGGACGGCCCGCTCCACAGCCGCTCCCGGCCCGAAGGACTCCATGATCCGCCTGTCGCTCTCCCGCTCCCGTTCTCGTTGCCGCTCCCTCTCGGCGCGTCGTCTCGCCGTCCCGGCGGCGGCCGTGCTCCTCGCCGCGTCCGCGGGCGCACACGCCTTCATCGAGACCCATCTCGACGAGATCGCGCAGCCCCTCGGCGCCTACGCCGCCGCCCGCGTGGCGGCGATCGATGCCCTGCCCGCGCCCGGCAAGGCCACGAAGAAGGAGCGCAAGCTGCTCCTCAAGCTCTCCAAGAAGGAGGGCAAGGTCGCGAGGTCGATGAAGAGCGACTTCAAGGAGCTGCTCTTCGCCGGCAAGACGGCAAAGAAGCTGAAGGACGCGGCGGCGGGCATGGGCGACGCGCTGGACGAGGCGTTCGCGCGCGCCGAGATCGCGCTCGGCGAACGACGCGAGTTCGTGGGCGATCACGTCGCGCTGATCTCCGACCCCAGGGCGCTGCAGAAGATCCGGAAGAAGATCGCTGCGTTCGACGCCGCGCGCGCGGCCGCGCGCTCCGCCGCCGACGATGCGGCACGGAGCAAGGCGTACGCCAAGGCCGAGAAGAGCATCACCGCAGCGCTGAAGCGCGCCGAGAAGGGCGCGCAGAAGGTCGTGAACGCCTCGACGAGCGGCCTCAGGATGCCGCCCATCCGGCTGCGCTCGGGCGACGACGTCGGCGCGGGGGGAGCGCGCGTCGCCATCCCGGCCGCGGCCGACTCGCCGCTCGCCGGGGCATCCGTGATCATCCCTCCAGGGGCGCTCGCGTCCACGCGGCGCATCACGATCGAGCCCGGCACGTCGTTCGTCGGCGGGCGGGACGTGGCGGCCGGCCCGTCCGTGCGCTTCCTGCCGGCGGGCGTCGCCTTCAACCAGCCGGTCCGCGTCGCCGTGCCGTTCGTGCTGCCGCCGGACGTGGACGCGGCCGACTTGGCCCTCTTCCACAGCACCGGCGCCGGCGTCACGGCCACCCTCGACGTCACCATCGAGCCGAGCAGCACGCTGTCCGGCGAGGCGACGTCGTTCGCGGAGTTCCAGGCGGGCGTCCTCGCGCCGCCGCTCGGGGCGCCCTCGGGCACGTATCACGTGCAGATGATCTTCGTCTCGCACGTGCTCAGCCCGGACGGCGCCGTCGCCTCCGAGGAGAACATCGGTGTCACCGGCCAGGACTGGTCGTTCCGCGCGGACGGCAGCGGGCGCCGCGAACCGGGCAGCGCGCCACTCGTCTTCCGCGGCTTCACGGCGGCGTCGCCGTTCCACATCGACGGCTTCTCGCCGGGGCTCGTCGGTTCGGTGGACTACGCCTGGGAACTCGTGGAAGCGGGCCGCTTCACGTTCGAGTTCCCGACCGCCTTCGGCGTCACCGCCACAGCCGAGGCGATCGTGTCGCAAACCGGCGACGTCATCGCGTTCGTGGGCCGCGGCGGGGCCTTCGAGTTCCTCGGCGTCGGCGTGCGCGACGATGTCGAGGGAGCGGGCAACGCGGATCTCTCCGGGCGCTGGCTCGCGGTGGAACTCGGCGCGCAGCTCGTCGGCGCCGGGCAGTCTCCGTTCACGTCGCGCTACGTGTCGAGCTTCACGAGCTTCGAGGCGGACAGCGACACGGCGACGCTGACGTTCGACGCCGGCGGCGCGTCGTTCCTGACGGACCGCACGTTCGATCCGGGCGGCAGCGGCGCCCACGACGTCACGGCGGCGTCCGCTGCGGACGGCGGCAGTGAGGACTTCTTCGTGCTGCCGAGCGGGCAGGTGCAGGCCGACCAGCAGCGCCGCGCGGGCTGGGTCCATCCGGCGGCCGGCATCTTCATCTCGACGCACGCCGACCGCGACGGGCGCGCGATCGAGCTCATGGTCGCCGTGCGCCAGCCGGCGACCGTCGCGCCCGAGACGTTCCGCGGTGACTTCCGCATCGCGCGCCTCGACCTGACGGCGCGGGAGGACGGCGCGGACGCCTTCCGGTCCTTCCTCGACGTCGATCCGGGTGTCGGCACGTTCACGGTCGTTGACGGCGGCCGCGCGACCGTCGCGCTGGAGCCGGTCGAGCGCGCCTCCTACGCCCTCGCGGCACCGCCGACGAGCGGCGCGGCGGCGTGGACGTCGTCGGTCGCGCTCGCGGCGGCGACACCGCCCGCAGACGTCTTCGATCTGATCCTGGACGCCGCGGGCAACGACCGTTCGCCGGGCGCGACGCGCTGGTACGGGATCTCCTCGGACGGCGGCGTCCTGCTCGGCACGTCGCAGGCGACGAGCGCCCTGCGGAGCCTGCTGATCGGGCTGAGATAGGCCCGCACGCGCCGCGCCGCAAATCGACAAGAGCGGGCTCGTGGCGCACACTGAGCGCGCCATGAGGACGCTGTCGATCGTGATGCCCGTCTACAACGAGGTCGCCACCGTGGCCGCAGCCATCGAGCGCGTGCGCGCCGCGTCGCTCGAGGACATCGGCGTCGAGAGTGAGATCATCGTCGTGGACGACGGCTCCTCGGACGGCACGCGCGAGCGCCTGCGCGAGATCGAGGAGCGCATCGACGTGCTGTGCCTGCACGACGTCAATCGCGGCAAGGGCGCTGCGCTGCGCACGGGCTTCGACGCCGCCAAGGGCGACATCGTGGTGGTGCAGGACGCCGACCAGGAATACGACCCACGCGACTTCCGGCGACTGATCGGTCCCATCCTGGACGGCAAGGCGGACGTCGTCTACGGCTCACGCTTCCGCGGCGGCGAGGCGGGACGCGTCCTGTACTTCTGGCACTACGTCGGCAACCGCCTGCTCACGACGGCGAGCAACATGACGACCAACCTCAACCTGACGGACATGGAGACCTGCTACAAGATGTTCCGCCGCGAGTGTCTGGACAGCATCGCGCTCCAGCAGGACCGCTTCGGGTTCGAACCGGAGTTCACGGCCAAGCTCGCCAAGGGCGGCTGGCGCTTCTACGAGGTCGGCATCGGCTACGACGGCCGCACGTACGACGAGGGCAAGAAGATCGGCTGGCGCGACGGCGTCAACGCGCTGTGGTGCATCCTGCGCTACGGCGTGTTCCTGAAGCGCGGGCTGCACAGCAGCGGACCCGGTGCGCGGCGGGACTGGGCCACGGACGGCGCGGCAGCGCCTGCCGAGGCGAAGTCGGCGGAGCCGGCTCCCGACTGAGCCTGTCGAGTCGGCGCGGTCCCGGGACGATGATCAGGGTGTGTACCAGGTCGCCCTGATCCCTCCGCCCGCGGCGCTCGGCGACGGCGACGCGTTCCGTCGCCTGCACGATCCGGCGTTCCACCGCATGCCGGCACACATCCCGCTCCTGCCACCGTTCGAGCCGGTGCGCCGCGACGTCCTGGCGCAGTTCGACGCCTTCCGTTGCGCGCCGTTCGAGGCGCGTCTCGGGGCGGCGCAGGAACGCGGGACGGCGCTCGTGCTGCGCCTCGTCCACGGCGAGCGCGAGACGGCGGCCCTGCGCGCGGCGCTCCACGACGCGCTGCTCGATCCCGCCGCGCCCCACGTCACCGAGCCGCCCGCGCTGCGCATCGGCCACTTCCCCTCGCCCGCGGCCCTCGAACTCGCGCGCCGCAGCCTGCTCGCCGAGGAGCTGCTGCCCACGTTCACCGTCGGGCGCGTCAGCCTGCTCCTCGAGGACGTCCGCGGCATCTGGCACGCCGTACGCGAACGCGTCCTGCGCGCCCCCGGCGGCTGACGCAGGGCGCCGGGGACCTGACTACCTGCCGATGCGCCCGGCGAGCGCGATGGCGCTGCGATCGAAAGGCGCCTCGCGCAGCGCAGCGTCCACGTGCTCGCGCGCTCCGGCACGGTCGCCGGTGCGCAGCAGCAGCCGCGCGAGCAGCAGCCGCGAAGGCACCTGATCCGGCGCCTCGCGGAGGATCTGCACGAGGATCTCGATGGCCTCGGTGGTCTCCCCGCGGCCAGCGAGAAAATCGGCCAGGAGGTGCCGTGTCTCGGTGTTCGCCGGGTCGATCTCGACACCCTCCCGGAGGGCACGCTCGGCTTCCTCGGCGCGCCCGATCGCGGCGAGACAGGCGCCCTCGAGACCGCGCGCGAGCCCGAACGTCGGAGCGAGCGCGAGCGCCCGGCGGTACTCCGCGATGGCGTCGTCGTAGCGGCGCATGCCGGCCAGCACGCGCCCCTTGCGCACGCGCGCGTCGGCGTTCGTCGCCTCCGCACGGATGACGCGATCGAGGAACGCGACGGCGTCCTGCGGATAGCCGGCCGCCACGGCGCGGTCCGCCTGCTCGATCAGACCGAGGTACGAGACGGTCTCGGCAAGCGCCCGCAACATCACGGGATCACGGAAGAACCTGCGCGGGTGGCGGGTGGGCACGCGCAACTCGAAACGCCGCGCCTCGTCGCGGCGGCCGAGTTCGTCGAGCGTGCGCGCGAGCGTGACCGTGACCTCGGCGTGCGTCGCGTCCAACTCGTGTGCCTGCCGCAGCCAGGCCAGCGCGGCTTCCGGATCGTCGCGCCGCAGAGCCACGCGGCCGAGGCCCAGCAGAGCGTGACTCGTGCGCTCCAGCCGCAACGCACGACGGTAGTGGCGCTCGGCGTCGTCCAGGCGGCCGATGTCCAGCGCGAGTTGCCCGCAGCGCAGCCGCGCGGGCGCGTAGTCGTCGCGGATGGCGAGCGCACGTTCGATGTAGGCGAGCGCGGTCTAGTACGGAGCGCCGGCGAAATCCGCCGCGCAGCCTGCCAGGTAGAGGCTCTCGGCGCGCTGCTCGCCGGGCAGCTCTCCCGCGACGGCGAACGCGCGCTCGGCCTGCGGCCACTGGTGGTGCGCGAGCAGCACGCGGCCGAGATGACGCCACGCGTCGCCGTCGCCGCGCGCGGCGACGGCCGCGCGCGCGGCGCGGATCTTGTCGGCCACCTGCGGCTCGAGCCGAGCCAGATCCGGAAGCGGAATCTCGACGGGAGCAGCCGGCTGCGCACCGCACGCCGCCGTGAGCAGGACGACGCACGTCGCGAAGACGCGGCTCCTCATCGCAGCCCCCCGCCGCGTTCGACGCGCAGCTCGCGGTCGAGGCCGGGGACGTCGTAGCGCTCCCAGTCGCCGCCCGGCCAGCGCACGGCGAGGCGGCGGACCTCGACGCCGGGCGCAATCCCGAAGTGGACCGTGGGCTCGGAACTGGACAGGAAGCTGGAGGCCGGGCTCACCGAACGGCACTGCGGGCGATCGCTGCCCTCCAGCACGATCTTGGCCCCGTACACGTCGCGTCGCAGCGCCGGATCGACCGCGCGCACGCGCAGCCAGCGTCCGACCTTGGGGGCCACGTTCTCGTAGATCCGCGCCGGGCCTGTGATGTTCGTGATGACGACGTCGAGATCGCCGTCGCCGTCGAGATCGCCCACGGCAAGGCCTCGACTGACCTCCGCGGGGCTCGTGAACTCTGCGACCCCCGCCGCACGGCGGAACGACGGCGCGCCTTCGTTCAGGAGGAACTGGTTCGGCTCGGCGTACTCGCGCCAGAACGCGGCCGTCACGCCGACGTTCGTGACGGCCTTGCGATCGACCGCGCCATTGACCACGGCCATGTCGAGATCACCGTCGTGCTCGATGTCGAACAGCGCGACGCCCCACCCCGTGTACGGGAAGCTCGGCCGACCGGGCGCCGTCTCGTCGGTGGCATCGGTGAACCCACTGGTGCCGCGGCTGAGGTACAGCGTGTTCGTCTCGCCGAGGAGATGCGAACAGAGGATGTCCAGACGCCCGTCGTTGTTCACATCAGCGGCGGTGACGCCCATGCTGGCCTCGGGCGCGGCCTGCCCGTTGTAGGCGACGCCGAGAGCGATCGCGTCGTTGCGGAACGTCCCGTCCTTCTGGTTGATCCAGAGCTGGTTGGCGACCTGGTCGTTGGCGACGTAGATGTCGGGCCACGCGTCTTCGTTGAAGTCGCCGACGACGACGCCGAGCCCCGCCGCCGCCACGGCGCCGATCCCGGCCGACGCGCTCACGTCCTCGAACGTACCGTCACCGCGATTGCGGTACAGCGTGTCGGGGGTGTGACGGTACGCGCGAGGACTGCAGAACTCGCGCTCGCGACCGCGCCCGCGGCAGATGCGATGCGCATCCGGAACGACGTGATGCAGCACGAAGATGTCGAGGAAGCCGTCAAGGTCGTAGTCGAGGAACGCCACCGACGACGTCACGTGCGAGCCGCCGATCCCCGCGCGCGCGGTCACGTTCTCGAAGCGGCCGGTGCCGTCGTTGCGGTAGAGGGCATCCTCGCCCCAGTTGCCCACGTAGACGTCGGCGTCGCCGTCGTTGTCGATGTCGCCGATGGCGACACCCGTGCCGAACCCGCGATCACCGAGTCCGCTCGTCTCGGTGGCATCGGTGTAGCGGCCATCGACGCCGCGCAGGAAGAGCCGGTTCGCGGCGCCGTTCTCGGGCTCGTCCCCGGTGTCGATGAAGTACAGGTCGAGCAGGCCGTCGCCGTCGGCGTCGAAGATCGCACAGCCGCCGCCGAGTACCTCGGGCAGCCGGCAATCGCCCGCGGAACGCACGCGCTGCACGAAGTCCACACCGACCGCGGTGGTGATCTCGCGCAGCAAGACCACGTCGCGCTCAGCTTAGGTCGGCGGTGCGCAGGCACGCCCACAGGAGACGCTCAACAAACCACAGGCCACGACTCCCGAGATCGCGTGGCGACGCCCCGCCCCTCGTCGGTGGTACCGTACGCAGGGCATGAGCAACTGTTCTTCTAGCAGCAGCAGGGCGGCCATTTCAAGCCGCGCGGATCTCCATCGGGCGCCGGGGCGGGGCCCGGCTCAGCCGGCGGCGATCGTGAGTCCGTCGATACGGAGCGTGGGCGTGGCCATGCGGCCGTGCCACGTGAGATCGCTCGCGACCTCGCTGACGCCGGCCAGGATGCCGCGCAGATCGCCGGCCACGGTCAGTTCCTGGACGGGATACGTCAACTCACCCTTCTCGATCCAGATCCCGGCGCCACCGCGGCTCCACGAACCGGACGCGAGGTTCACGCCCATGCCGAACAACTCGGTCAGGTAGAGCCCCTCCTCGACGTCACCGAGCAGTTCGTCGGGGCCGCGCGCACCGGGTTCGAGTACGAGGTTCGACGGTCCGACACCGGGCCGGTTCGCGAAACTGCGCGAGGCGTTACCCGTGGCGGCGATCCCGAGGCGGCGGGCCGTGTAGCTGTCCGCGAGCCAACTGCTCACGACGCCCTCGTCCATCAGGACGGTGCGCCGCGAGCGCACGCCTTCACCGTCGAACGCGCGGCTCGCCATGCGGCGCGGCAGCGTGGCGTCATCGACGACGGTCACGTGGCGCGACCCGACGCTCTCACCCAGCGCGTCGGCGAGGAACGTGGCCCGCCGATCGACGCGACTCGCCGCCTGCGCCTGCGCGATCGTCGCGACCAGGTCGCGCGAGACGTCCGGCGAGAAGATCACCGGGAACGCGCCGCTCCGTGGCTTGCGGTAGCCGCAGCGGCGGATCGCGCGCCGCGCCGCCTCGCGCCCGACGTCCTCGGGCCGGTCGAGGTCTTCCAGGTGCGTGGCCTGCGTGGCGTAGTGATCGCGCTGCCGCTCCCCCTGCTCGCCGGTGGCGAAGACGCCCATCGCGGTGAAGGCGTGCGACTGCTCGCGCACGGCGGCGAAGCCGCTGCTGCTCGCGAGCGCCAGCCGCGACGTGCCGCCGCCGCTGCGCGCGCCCTCGCTCATGGTGATGCGTTCGTCCTCGCGCGCCGCATGCTCGGCACGCAGCGCGCGCGTGATCCAGGTGTCGGCCGTCCAACTTCCCGCCGAGGCGTCCATCGCGTCGAGGTCGCCGTCGAACGTGCCGACATCGGCGGCGTCTGGCAGCCCCGCCGCCTCGTCCTCGGCGGCGACCTGCGCCAGCGCCGCCGCGCGCTGCGCCGTCTCGCGCACGGCGTCCTCGGAGAGGTCGTTCGTATACGCCAGGCCGAGCCGCGTGCCGCGATAGGCCCGGATGCCGAGCCCGCGCGAGCACTCCTGCTCGACGCGCTCGGTCTGTCCGTCGCGGACGAGAACGGTCACGCCGTCGGACTCGATGACGACGGCGTCGGACGACGTGGCGCCGGCGGCCGTAGCGGACTCGACGGCCAGACGTGCGAGATCGGTGGCGCTCATGCCGTACCTCCGACGGTGATGCTGGAGATCTTGACGGTCGGCATGCCGACGCCGACGGGGACGGACTGCCCGTCCTTGCCACACGTCCACATGCCCTCGGAGATGCGGTAGTCGCTGCCCACCATGGTGACGCGCTGCATGACCTCGGGTCCGTTGCCGATGAGCGTGACGTCACGCAGCGGCGCGCCGATCCTGCCGTCCTCGATCAGATACGCCTCGGTGGCGGCGAAGACGAAGTCGCCCTTGCCGATCTCGACCTGGCCGCCGCCGAACTGCACGGCGTAGACGCCGCGATCGACGGACGCGATGATCTCCTCGGCGGAGTGTTCGCCGGCGGGCATGAACGTGTTGGTCATGCGCGGCAGCGGCATCGACGAGTAGCTCTCGCGCCGGCCGTTGCCCGTCGGGAGCACGTCCATCACGCGCGCCGACAGGCGATCGTGGAGGTAGCCGCGCAGGATGCCGTTCTCGATTAGCACCGTGCTGCCGGAGGCATTGCCCTCGTCGTCCACGTTGATGCTGCCGCGCTCGTTCTCGATCGTGCCATCGTCCACGACGGTGACGAGCGGCGACGCCACCTGCTCGCCGATCTGCCCCGAGTAGCGCGAGAAGCCCTTGTGGTTGAAGTAGGCCTCGAGCCCGTGCCCGACGGCCTCGTGGAGCAGCACGCCGCTGTAGGCGTTGCCGAGCACGACGGTCTGCGGGCCGCCCGGGGCGGGCTGCGCCGCGAGGTTGCGGACGGCCTGCTCGGCGGCGAGCCGGCCGATGCGCTCGGGGGCGTCGCCGTCGAGCAGCTCCAGCCCGCGCCGCGCACCATCGCCGCTCATGCCGGAGGTCTTCAGGTCACCGTCCTCGGCGATGCACATGACCCGGAACGAGATCATCGGCTGCACGTCCTCGACGAGCACACCATCCGACGAGGCGACGGCAACCGTCTTGACCTCCTCGTTGAGGGACACGTTCACCTTGCGGATGCGCTCATCGACGGCGCACGCCGCGGCGGGCGCCCGCTCGAGGAACGGGACCCGCTCCGAGGGGGCCGCGCCGACCAGCGGCACCGCCGTGCGATAGAGATCGCGCGGCCGGCGCGCCGCGACCTGCACGGGAGCGACGTCGCGCACGTCATCGGCGATGGCGGCAGCGGTGCGAGCCACGCGGTACAAGGCATCGGGGGTGCAATCCTCGGTGAACGCATAACCGGTGCGCTCACCGGCGAGCACGCGCACGCCGATGCCGGCCACGGTGCCGTTCGAGGCGGCACGGATAGCGCCGTCCTCCATGTGCAGGGAGGACTCGGCGCGCTCCTCGAGGAACACGTCGGCGTAGTCGCCGCCGCGCGACAGCGCGGCGGCGACTACGCGTCCCAGCAGATCGCCATCGATGCGGTGAAGAAGGGAGTGGGGTTGCATTGGGAACTCGCGTGAGTAGGGGAAGAGCAAGTCGGCGAGTCTCCGGGATCGCTCCTGCCGCGCCCAGGGATTGCCGCCGGACGCTGCGACCATGGAAGGCGCGAATCCGCGCAAGTCGCGTGACCGACGCCGCGTTGCTTATGAGAACACCCTCCGAGTGATACGCTGTCCGCGGTTCGGTGGCTGCGTGGTCGAGGGGGGCAGCATGCCGGTGTGTGTTCCGGGAGGGGCAACGGCATTGGGCGAGCGCACGACATTCAGATTCGCAGCCGGCAGCGTCTCCTTCGAGCTCCGCGGTCCCGAGGAGTTCGTTCTGCGGCACCTCGGTGATTTCCTGCCCTTCGTCGAGCGGGTGGCGGGCCGCCGCAAGGTGTCCCCCGACAAGCAACCGCCTCGCGGCCCCTCGGACCTCGCGACCTGGTACGCGCAGCACGTCCCGGACGGCACGCGGCTGACGATGCAGGACAGCATCCTGGCCTTCGCGCTCTGGATGCGGACGTTCAAGAAGTACATCTTCACCTCCGAGGACATCCGCCGCGCGTTCGAGGACGTCGGCCATCCGGAGCCGAAGAGCCTGCTCCAGATCCTCGGCACGCTGAAGCGCGACCACAACCTGATCCTCGGAACCGAGCGGCGAGGCGAGTACATGCTCAACACGACGGGCATCGAGCGTGCCCGCGGGCTGCTCGGCATCCGGCAGGCGAGCGCTTCGCCACAGGGGAAGAGGCCGTGAGCGGAGGCGAGGACGAGGTCACGTTCCGCTTCGAGAGCCCGGGCATCCGGGTGGAGTTCGAGGGTCCCGAGTCGTTCGTCGAGGCGCAGATCGTGATCCTGCGCGACCGCGTGCTGCGTGAACTGGCGGCGGCCGGACGAGACGTTGCGCCGTCCGCGGCAGACGCTCCGGCGGCGTCGGGGACGGGCGCGGAGCCGGCGGGGGCGGGCGCCGCGGCGGCGGAAGCGCCCGCCCCCGCGGCGCCCCGCGTCCCCACGCTGGCCGAGTTCCACGGGCGGGCACGGAGCCGCGAGGGCCGCGGCGCGCTGCAGGAGACGATCCTGATCGTCGCCTACTACCTCCGCGAGGTGCAGTCCCGCGCGGACTTCAGCATCAGTGACATCGCCGACCGTTTCGCCGTCATCGCCGTGACGCCGCCCAGCAACCTCGCGAACACGCTGGGCATGATGAAGCGCAAGCAGCAGTTCTTCGAGGCCGGTCACGGCCGTGGCCGCTACGCGCTGACCGACAAGGGCGCTGCCTACGTGCGCCGCCTCATCGGCGCGCAGCAGTAGCGGCGCGCGGTCGCGGTCGGGGCCGCTGCGGCTCTGCGGCCCGGCGACGTGCGGGGGTGCGGGCTGCGACGGGTCAGAGACCGTGCCCTGCGGCGGCCGCGCGGCCGAGCGACGTCACGGCGTAGACGTCGCCGCGGCGCTCGATGAACCCGCGGGCGAGGCCGCCCTGGATCAACCCCTCGACGGTGACGTCGCGCCCGACCGGAAGGCCCGCGGAGTGCGCATCCTCGACGTCGAACGCGTCGTCGAGCGCCATCTTCCGGACGAAGTCGAGCAGATCCACGTCCGCGCCGGGTGAGCGCCCGGCGCCCGGACGAGGCGGCACGCCGCGGGCCGCGGGAATGCGCCGCCCCGGACGCAGGAGCGTGCGCAGCAGAGCGACGAACGCCGCGAACAGCGCGATCGGGAGAGCGATGAGGGCAACGAGGCAGCCGACGCCGGCGGGCACGTGCAGGGCGCGCCGGCTGCCGGAACGACGGGTCGGTGGAGAGCTCACGACGACGCAGGATAGCGGGCCGTGCGAGCGTGGTCCCGGTCCTCCCGGCGGGTACTCTCTGCGCGTGCTGCCCCCCGCCCTCGCCGCTCTCTCGTTCGTCGATCCCGAGCTCGGGTCGGATCTCCAACTCGGGAAGCGGGCCGCCGGCGCCCAGCCGGGAGCGCGCGTCGCCCTGCTCGGAGCGTCGCGACCCGGGCTCACGCGCGCCCTCGCGGCGCACGGCCTCCGCGTCGTCGTCCTCGATACGTCGCGCGCCGCACTGCGCCGCGCGCAGGACGAGCTGCGCCCCGGCGACGACGTGCTGCTCCTGATCGCCGATCCCCGCGAGTTCGAGATCCCGGGCGGAGTCGATGGCATCCTCGTCCCGTCCGCGCCGTGGCGGGCGATCGTGCCGGCGGCCGATCGGCGCCGCGTCCTGCGCGCGATGGCGCGCGAGCTACGCCCGGGCGGCAGTCTGCTGCTCGATCTCGAGCGCCTGCCGCCTCCACCGGCATCGTGGGCACGGCTGCCGGACGCTCCTCTCCCGCGAGCCGACAGCGGCGATTCTCGCTGGCGCGCCGGCCCGTCGGACGACACGTGCGTCGTGGCGACACCGGGCACGACGAGCGACGTGACGTTCGCGACGTTCACGCCGGAGACGGCGATCGATGAGGCGCTCGGCGAGGGTTTCGCGGACGCGTCGTCACGCGATGCGGGGACCGGCGATACGGCGGACGCGTCCACGCAGGTCATCTGGGCGCGCCTGCGAACGCGCCGGGGGCCGTCATGAACGCGCGGCGCCCCGTCGCCTCGGTGACCTACGCGGAGATCACGGCACCCGTCGTGGAGTCGCAGACGTTCCCTCTGCTCGCCGCCCTGCGCGCTGCCGGACACGGCGTGGACGCCATCGCCTTCGCGTCGCCGCGACGCCTGTTCCAGCCGGCCGAGTGGGCCGCCCATCGACGCGCCGTCGCCGGCCTCCGGGCGGCGATCGGCAAGGCGCCGCTCGTGGTCTCGCACCGGCCCCGCGAGTTGCAGCTCGGGCGGACCGGGAAGCGGCTGGCACGCGTCCTGGGCGCGCGTGGCCTCGCCGACGCGATCCTCATCTGCCGTCAGCCGCGGGCGGCGCTCGTCGCCGCCGCGGCGCGCGAGGCTCTGCGCGGCGCGGGCCACGCGCCGCTCGTCGTGCATGACATGCGCGGCATCCGGCCGGAGGAGTACCTGGTCAGCCTCGGCCGCGAGGAGAACGAGCTGGACGACGAGGAAGAACGCATGCTCGTCATCTACCGCGACCAGGAGCGTCAGGCATGTCGCCGCTCCGACGCCGTGCTCTGCGTCAGCCGCGAGATGGCGCGCCGCGTGACGACGCTGCACGAGGTGCCCGCCGAGCGTGTGCTGCGGTTGCCCAACCACGCGCGGCCGGTGGTGCACGCCGAGGAACTGCGCGCGCGCTCACGGCGCAGGCTGCGCGTGACGGACGAGGATCTCCTGCTGGCCTACTCGGGGACGCTCGCAGCGTGGCAGCTTCCGGACACGACCGCGCTGCTCGCGGCCGCGGTGCGCCGGCAGCGACCGGGCACGCGGCTGCTGATGATCACGCCGGACGTGGCGACCGCCCGGCGCGCGATCCACAAGGCCGCGCTCGAGGGCGCGATCGTGAAGACGTCGTCGCCGGACCGTACGCACGAGTTGGTCGCGGCCGCCGACTACGGCCTGCTGCTGCGCGAGCCCTCCGACGTCAACCGCGTCGCGTGCCCGGTTAAGTTCGGGGAGTACCTGGCGTGCGGCGTGCGTCCCGTGCTGACGGGCGGGATCGGCGACCAGAGCGATGCCTGCGCGCACGGGGGCCTGGGGATCGTCATCGGTCTGGCCGACGCCGGCGACGCGGCGCGGCGCATCCTCATCGACGCCGATCGCCCCGGCGCGCTCGGTCCGGAGGGGCGCACGAAGCGCCGCGCGTGGGTGGCGCAGACGATCTCGCCCGAGTGCGCCGCCGAGCGGCTGCTCGGACTGCTCGCGCCGCTGCTCTGACAGCCGGCGGACACCGCGCGCGGCGCCGCGCCCCCCCTTCCCCCATCGAGGCCGGCTCCGTCGTGGAGGCAGGAGGCGATGGGTCGGCCCCGGCGCGGGGCGCGGCGGCGGCTACCGGGCGGTCATCGGGCGGCTACCGGGCGGCGAGCCAGGCGGCCACGCGCTCGGCCACCTGCGGCCCGGTCAGGCCGAAGTGCTCGAAGACCTGGGAGCCGGGGGCGGAGAGGCCGAACCCGTCGATGCCGAGCACGAGGCCGTCGCGGCCGACGATGCGATACCAGCCATCGGTGCGACCGGCCTCGATGGCGACCCGCGCCGGGCCCTCCGGCAGCACGCTCGCGCGATACGCCGCGTCCTGCCGGTCGAAGAGCTCGAGCGAGGGCATCGAGACGACGCGCGCCCGCACGCCGCGCGCGGCGAGCAGAGCGCGCGCCTCGACGGCCACGCCGACCTCGGAACCCGTCGCGACGAGGATCACGTCCGCCGGCCCGTCCGCACTCCCCTGCGCGCTCCCAGTTTTCCCAGTTGCGTCTCCCGTCGCGTCTCCGGCCGGCGCCTCGGCGAGCACGTACCCACCGCGTAGGAGCGTCGCGGGCTCGAAACCGTCCGGGCGCTCGAGCACCGGCAACCCCTGACGCGTCAGGACGAGCACCGTCGGGCCGTCGCGGCGCGCGACGGCGTCGGCCCACGCGGCAGCGGTCTCGGGGCCGTCGGCCGGGCGGTGGACGGTGACGCCGGGAATGATGCGCGCCGACCAGACCTGCTCGATGGGCTGGTGCGTGGGGCCGTCCTCGCCGACGCCGATGGAGTCGTGGGTGAACACGAAGACGGAGCCGTGGCCGGACAGCGACGCGAGGCGCACGGGAGCGCGCATGTAGTCGAGGAATGCGAGGAACGTGCCGCAGTACGGGATGAACGACCCGTGGGCCTCGAGGCCGTTGACGATCGCGCCCATCGTCTGCTCGCGCACGCCGAAGTTGATGTTGCGGCCGGCGAACGTCTCGCCGTCGCCGCGACCGACGGCGGGGGCGTCCTTGATCCAGGTCTGGTTGGACCCGGCGAGGTCGGCGGATCCACCGACGAGATTGGGCAGCAGCGCGGCGAGGCGCTGGATGACGGCGCCCGAGTGCTTGCGCGTGGCGGCCTTCACGGGCTCGAAGCCGTCCAGCAGCCGCGCGAGGAGCTCGGGAGCGGTCGGCAGCCCGGGCGCGAAGTGGCGTTCCCAGAGCGCGTGCTGCGCGGGCTGCTCGTCGGCCCAGCGCGTGATCTCGGCCTCCCACGCGGCGCGCAGCACAGCGCCCTTCTCGGCGCACGCGGCGAAGCGCTCGTAGACCTCGGCGGGCACGACGAACGTCGGCTCGTCGGGCCAGCCGTAGGCGGCCTTCGTCAGCGCCGTCTCCTCGCTGCCGAGGGGCGCGCCGTGGGACGAGGACTTGCCGCCCTTGTTCGGCGAGCCCTTGCCGATGATCGTGCGGCACACCACCAGCGACGGACGAGCGGTGTCGGCCAGCGCCCCCTCGATGGCGGCTGTGATCGCGTCACGATCGTGGCCGTCGCACTCGAGCACCTGCCAGCCGTAGGCGCAGAAGCGCGCGCCCACGTCCTCGGTGAAGCTGACCTCGGTCGTGCCGTCGATGGTGATCGAGTTCGCGTCGTAGAGGTAGACGATGTTGCCGAGCGCCATGTGCCCGGCCAGCGAGGCGGCCTCGGACGCGACGCCCTCCATCAGATCGCCGTCGGACACGATCGCGAAGGTGCGGTGGGTCGTGACCGGGTAGTCGGGCGCGCCGAAGCGCTCCGCCAGCATCCTCTGCGCGAGCGCCACGCCGACGCCGTTGGCGAAGCCCTGGCCGAGCGGCCCGGTGGTGACCTCGACGCCCTCGGTGACGCCGCGCTCGGGGTGCCCGGGAGTGCGCGAGCCGATCTGACGAAACGCACGCAGCTCGTCCATCGGGAGGTCGTAGCCCGACAGGTGCAGCAGCGCGTAGAGCAGCGCCGAGCCGTGTCCGGCCGACAGGACGAAGCGGTCGCGGTCGCGCCAGTCCGCGGCGCCCGGATCGAAGCGCAGGAACTTCGTCCACAGCACGTAGGCCATGTCGGCGGTGCCCATCGGCATGCCCGGGTGACCGGAGTTCGCGGCATTGACCATGTCCACGGCCAGCATGCGGATGGTGTCCACGGCGAGCTGGTCGAGGTCGCGGGGCTGGATGCCGAGGTCGGCGGCGGAGGGGGCGTCGGCGGTGCTCATCGTGGTGCTCATGGGCGGATTGTCGCGGCTCGGGGGGACACGAGAAGGTCGCGTCTGCCCGGCGCCCGCGGGCCGGAGGGGCCGCCGATGGTCGTCCCGCCGCGGCGGCGTCGCACGGAGTTTTCCGGCGCAGCGCCGAACGCCGGTCACGCGGCCTCGGACGCCCTTGACAAAGGTCAACTTCCCCGCGCCCGCGAGCCGTTATGGTGACCCCGCGCGTGGGCCGTCGCCCGCGGGAAGGAGTCCTCATGCGTCGTCTCGTCGTCTCGCTCCTCTCGATCGCCGTGGGTCTCGGCGCGGTGGCCGTCTGGCTCGGCACGGGCCCCGAGACCGCCGCGCAGGAAGCCGAGACGGAAGGCGCCGGCTGCATCGCGTGCCACGAGAAGCTCAACCCGGGCCTCGTCCAGCAGTGGCGCGACAGCAAGCACGCCAAGGCCGAGCCCAAGCGCGTCGAGTGCCAGACCTGCCACGGCGACGACCACACCGGGGCGGACGACGCCGAGAAGGCCAGGACGCCGACCCCCAAGACCTGCAAGAAGTGCCACTTCAAGCAGGTGCGGCAGTTCAACAAGGGCAAGCACGCGCTGGCCGAGGCCACGGCGCACGCCATCCCGATGACCGCGAACCAGCCCGACTCCGTCCAGAAGGCCGCGTGCCTGGGCTGCCACTCCATCGGCAAGAAGTGGGAGGACGGCAGCGTCGGCAAGTGCGACTCGTGCCACACGCGCCACCTCTTCTCGGCCGAAGAGGCGCGCCAGCCCGAGGCGTGCGAGACGTGCCACATGGGCGAGGACCACAGCCAGTACGAGATGTGGCGCTCGTCCAAGCACGGCGTCATCCACGCCACCGACGGCGGCAGCGGCCGCGCCCCGGTCTGCCAGACCTGCCACATGCAGGAGGGCGACCACGAAGTGATGACCGGCTGGGGCTTCCTGGCGCTGCGGCTCCCCGTCCCGGACGAGCAGTGGACCGCCGACACCATGACGATCGTCAGGGCCATCGGGCCCTGGGGTCAGGACGAGGCCGGCATGGAGGAGCGCATCGGCGCCATCAAGGCGCTGAAGCTCGCCCGCCTCGACCAGGAGAGCTTCGACGAGACGCGCGCGAAGATGATCAAGGTCTGCGCGACGTGCCACAGCGAGTCGTTCGGCCGCGAGCACCTCGAGAACGCCGACGAGGTCATCCGCGAGACGACGCACGTCATGGCCGAGGCCGTGCGCGTGATCGAGAAGCTCTACGAGGACGGCATCCTGCCGCTGACGGCCGACGGCCCCAAGCACCCCGACCTGCTGCTCTTCTACGACTCACCGACGGAGATCGAGCAGGAGCTCTACCGCATGTTCCTGTTCCACCGTCAGAAGGCGTTCCAGGGCGCCATCCACGCCAACCCCGACTACATGCACTGGTACGGCTGGGGACCGATGAAGTCGTCGTTCCAGCGCATCAAGGAGATGGCCGTGGAGTACCGCAAGCGCTACGGGAAGAAGTAGCACGGCCGCGGCGGCGCGTCGCAATGCGCGGTGCACCGCCGCCCTACGCCGTGTGCTCTACGCCGTGTGCGCAGGGCGGTGTGCGCAGGCGGCTCCGCAGCCGGGAGAGAGGGCGCTACTTGGACGCGCTCCCGGTCAGCGCGGCGGCGGGGATCGACGTGCCCGCGGGCATCTTGAACGTGACGGAGAAGCCGTCGTTCATGCCGTTCGTGCCGCCGCCCATGGCGGCCGCCATGTCGATCGTCCACGTCACCTTGCGGCCGTCCTGCTTCGCGAAGTCGGCCGGTTCGAACGACACGACATCGCCGGGGACCTCCATCCCGATGACGACCTCGAGGTTCGCCATCTCGGCCATCATCTCGCCCATCAGCTCCATCGCCGCGGCGGCCTTGCGCATGGCCTCCTCGGGGTCTTCCTCGGGACCACCTGCGTCGCCTGCGGCGTCCTCGCCGGCCGCTCCGCCCATGCCGTCCTCGCCGCCCGCGGGCGCGTCGCTCTCGTCGTCGTCGTCCGGCTTCGGCATGCTCAGCGTGTAGCTGCCGTCGTCGTTCTTGACAAGCGTCATGCCTTGGCCCGGACCGCTGCCGCCATCGTCTTCGTCGGCGTCCATCCTGCCCAGCTCCTCGAGCGCGCCGAGATGCTCGAACGCCACCTTGAACCGCGAGTAGACCTTCGTCTCGCTGCGCTCGCCCTCGAACTCGAGCAGCTCGCAGCCGGCCTCCTTCATGGCCGCCTTCATCTCCGCGGTCGGCTCCTCGAACTCCAACTCCTTGACGCCGTCGAGGACCTCCTGGTCCGGATCGATGTCGCGGAGCTTGCCGAGGATCTTCACGAAGCCCTCGGTGAGGCCGAGCTTCATGGACATCGTGCCGCTGCCGTCGGCGGCGAGCGTCGTCTGCATGTCCATGTCGATGCAGCCGCCGCCGAGCACGGTGGCGGCGGCGGCGAGAAGAGACGGGCGAAGACTGCGAGAGAGCATGGTGAACCTCCGTCGGTGGATGTCCCAGAGCATCGGCGATCCGGCCCCGTCCCGCAAGAGAGGCGAGGAATCAGAGGGGGAGCCGGTCCCCGGCGAGCCTCGCCGTCCAGCCCCGCACCGCGGCGGCCACGTCGCTTCCGGCGCGGAGCCGCACGAGCGGCCGGCCGCGCGCACGGAGCGTGCGAACGTCGCCCTCAGCCTGGGCGCAGAACAGCCGGCCGAACGTGAACGGACGCCCCGGAATCGCGAGGTCCTCGGCCGTCCCGGACGGATCCGCGCCCTCGAGCAGCACGAAGACGCCCGTCGCCGGACCACCCTTGTGGAGCTGCCCCGTGGAGTGCAGGTAGCGAGGACCGACGCCGACGGTCACGGGCCGCCCCGTCCGACGTCCGACGGCGGCGGCGAGCTCGCGCACGGCGGCGTCGCCCTCCGCGCCGCGCGGCAGGTACGAGAGAAGAGCGACGTAGCCGTCGCCCGGCACGGCATCGACGGCGGTCACGAGATCGTCCGCGGCGCCGGCCGGCCCGGGGTCGTCGCCACTCGCGAGGACGGCGCCGGTCGCCGCCTTGGCCGAGGCCACGTCGGGCTGATCGAAGGGCTCGATGTCCATGACGGCGGCCGCGAGCGCGGTGGCCATCTCGAAGCGCCAGAAGAGCCCGGCGAGCTCGTAGGCGTCACGCACGCGCACACGGACGTGGGGCACGCGCTCGGGCGGGTCCGCGGGCGATGGCTCGCCGCAACGCTCGAGCGTCACGACGAAGCGGTCCGGCGCGAGCGGGACGCCGCCCGCCTCACCGACGACGGGCAGGATGCCCACCGGCCCGGACGGCCCGGCCTTGCCCGTGCTCTCGGCCACGAGCTGCTCGACCCAGTCCCCGAAGCAGGCGAGCGACGGGGACGCGCGCAGCGTGAGTTTGTCCACACCGAGCCCCGCCAGGGCGCCCAGCGACGCGCCCAGCTTGACCGCCTCGGGCGGGAAGTGCGGCGCCCCGGGGGCGCACGTCGCCGCCTCGGCGGCGGCGGCGTCCAGGAAACGCCCCACGTCGATCCCCAGCAGCGCGGCGGGCACGAGCCCGAACAGACTGAGCGCCGCGTAGCGACCGCCGACGTCGGCGGGATTGAGGAAGCACGCCCGCCAGTCCTCACGGACGGCACGGCGGTGCAGTTCCGAGTCCGCATCGGTGATGGCGATCAGGTGCGCTGCGGGCGCACGCCCCGCGGCGCGCAGCCACGCCGTGAAGTGCGCGCGGAGAGCGTCGGTCTCGATGGTCGAGCCGCTCTTGGAGGCGACGACGACCAGCGTCGCGGCGGCATCGAGTGCAGCCGTCACGGCGCGCACGGAACGAGGATCGGTGGTGTCCACGACGTGCAGCTCGGGATGGCCCGCGGCCGCGCCGAAGACGGTCGCGAGCACCTCGGGCGCGAGGCTGGAACCGCCCATGCCGCAGAGCACGACGTCGCGCACGCCGCCCTCGACCGCGCGCGCAGCCAGTTCGCGGAGCGCGGGCAGGTGCGCGCGCATCGTGTCGGGCAGATCCACCCAGCCGAGACGGCTCGCGCACAGCTCCGAGACCGCCGGGTCGTATGACCACAGCCGGCCGTCGCGCTCGTGGATGCGACGCAGCGCGTCGAGCTCGACCAGCCGCTGCAGGCCCGCGCCTACGCCCCCGACGTGGGGGCCGAGTCGAAAGGGCAGTCCGCGGCGACCTCGCGGCGCCGCGCGTCCACCGCGCCGAGGAGACCGTCGAAGGCGTCGGCGAACGACTTGACGCCGGCCGCGAGCAGGTCGTCGCAGACCCCGTCGAGCGAGACGCCGAGGGCCTCGATGGCGGCGATGTCCGCGCGCGCCTGCTCGACCCCGTCGCCGATCGTCACCCCCACGTGGCCGTGGTCGTTGAAGGCGTCGAGCGTGGCCGGCGGGATGGTGTTGACGGTGTGCGGGCCGATCAAGGTGTCCACGTAGAGCGTGTCTGGATAGGCGGGGTTCTTCGTGCTCGTGCTGGCCCAGAGCGGCCGCTGCACGGCGGCGCCCTTCGCGGCCAGCGGCGCGAAACGATCCGACGGCGCGCCGTCCTTGCCGAAGCGCTCCTCGAACAGCGCGTAGGCGAGCTTCGCGTTGCCCACGGCGGCCTTGCCCATGAGCGGCGCCGCGGCCTCGCCCGCGGCGGCCAGCGCGCCGAGGGCCTCGTCCACGGCGGAGTCCACGCGCGACACGAAGAACGAGGCGACGGAGTTGACGCCGCCGATGACCTCGCCGCGTGCCACACGATCCTCGAGCCCGCCGAGGTAGGCGTCGATGACGCGGTCGTACATGCCACGCGAGAAGATCAGCGTGACGTTGATGTTCAGGCCGCCGGCGATCAGCGTGCGGATGGCCGGGATGCCCTCGGCCGTGGCCGGCACCTTGATCATCAGGTTCGCGCGATCAACAGCCGTCCACAACCGCCGCGCCGCCGCCACGGTGCCGTCCGTGTCGTGCGCGAGCGAGGGCGAGACCTCGAGGCTGACGAAGCCGTCGCGCCCGCTCGCCTCATCGTGGACCGGGCCCAGAAGGTCGCAGGCCGCCTGGATGTCCTCGACGGCCAGCGTCTCGTAGATCTCCTCGGCGCTCTTGCCCTCGGCCGCCAGCCGGTCGAACTCGGCGGCGTACAGCGGTGACGTCGTCATCGCCTTCTGGAAGATCGAGGGGTTCGACGTCACACCACGCACGCCCTCGTCCGCGACCATCCGCGCGAGGGTGCCGTCGGCCAGGAGATCGCGGCTCAGGTTGTCGTACCAGATGCTCTGGCCCAGTTCGGCCACGCGAACGGCGGGAAGGGACATGTGCGATCTCCGAGGGGTCGTGGGTCGTGGGTCGTGGCGAGTGTGAGAAGACGGGCCGGTGAACGGCGCAGCGCCCGGCGAGGCGCGCACGCCGCACGGGCCGGAGAGCCGAGCCCGCCGCCGGCCGCGCATCGTACCCCCCACCGCCCCCGCGCCGGAGCGGTGGACTGCTACACGACGTCGAGCGCCGTCCGCAGCCCGGCCGCCACGCGCTCGAGATCGGCGTCCGTCAGCGTGCCGACGCGCTGCGACAGGTTCGTGCGATCGAGGGCCGTGACCCGGTGGCACAGCGCCACAGCGGCCCGCGCGAGGCCGCCCGCCCCCGCCACGAGTGGCACGGCGGTGGGCCCCCGACGCGCCTGCGCAGCCGACGTCGTCAGCGGCACGACGATCACGGAGCGCCAACCCGGGACCCCGTTGAACCCGTCGTGGCGCAAGAGCCGGCCGCGCGCTGCGGGCG
>JAJRVY010000351.1 GCA_024277065.1 Planctomycetota bacterium | reverse complement strand
GACCCTCAGCGCTGCCACCGCGTTCGTGAGCGTGGCGGTCCTCGTCAGCGCCGGCGCCGACGGCTTCGCGCTCCTCGCGCGGGGCGCCCTCAGCGCGCCGCTCGTCGCCAACGAGGGGCAGTGGTGGCGACTGTTCACGGCTATGCTCCTGCACGGCGGCTGGTGGCACCTGATCCTGAACCTGGGCGCCATCGTGCCCGTGGGCGTGATCGTCTAACGGCGCCTGGGGGCGTCGCGCACGGTGATCGTCTACCTGGCAGCGGGCATCTGCGGCTCTCTCGCGAGCGTCTACCTGAACGGCACGCCGATCGGCGTCGGGGCGAGTGGCGCCGCGATGGGGCTGATCGGAGCGCTGCTCGTGCTCCTGAAGCGACGTCCCGCGCTGTTCGCGGCTGGCGAGCGCCGTCGCTGGCAATCCATGCTCTGGATGGGCGTGCTCGCGACCGCGGCCATCGGCCTGCTCGAGCACGACTACTTCGACAACGCCGCGCACGGCGCCGGGCTGCTCGGCGGCATGCTCGTGGCGCTGGCCGTGCTGCCTGCGGCGGACGGCCGCAGGCAGCGCGCGTGGCGCCGCGTCGGGACGCGTCTCGGCGCAGCGCTCTTGACGGCGCTCCTGGTCGCCGCGACGGTGCAGGCCGTGCGCGACGTCCCCGAGTGGACATCACTGCGGATCGTCCGCGCGCGTGGCGCCGTGGCGCGGCTGCCCGGCTGGCTGCGGACGCGGCCCGTGCGCGGCGGGGGCCTCGTCGCCGAGCGTCCCCCGGCCGAGATCGCCGTGCTGCTCGGCGCGCTGCCGGACGTCGCCCCCGACCCGCTCCTGCTCGTGCCCACCGACGGCGCGCTCCACGATCTCGTCGCGAGCGCGGACGCGGCGCGGCTCTTGCGCGGGCCGCTCCACCCCGCGGCCGTCGATGTCGCTGATCTGCCCCCGGAGTGGCGCGAGGGCGTGCGCTTCGTGCTGCTCCGCAGCGGGGCCGCGTTCGCGCTCGTGCGGCTGCCCGGCGGCGCTCCCGATCCCGTCTACGACGCGCTGCTCGCCGAGTTGCGCCGCTCGCTGCGCCCAGTGGCCGCGCAGAGTTTCGGCGCCGGCGGCGAGAGCGAGTAAACAGAACGACGTGCTGATCTACCTCGTACAGCCCGACGCCGCGCTCGCCCGCGAGCTGATCGACGACTGCACCGACCTCGGCCACACGATCGTCCGCGTCACGGACACTTCGCCCGACGTCGTGCGCGACCTCGGCGACGCCCGTCCCGACGCGCTTCTCGTCTGCCTCGACGCGGAACCCGACGCCGCGCTGGCAGCCGCGTCCGAGCTGACCTCCCGCCGCCCCCTGCGCGGCACACCGCTGGTCTTCGCCGGTGGCACGCAGGCTGCGCTCACCGCTGCCCAGAGCGCGCACCCGCGCGCCGACTTCGCCCGGCGAGACGTCCTCCTGACCGTTCTCGCGTCCCTCAAGTCCTGACGGGGCCGCGCCCGCGCAGCCCGGCGAGCACGACGCAGCGCATCCGCGCGAAGACCTCGTGCGGCACGCCGCCCGCGTGCGGCGATCGATCTCGCGTGGCCCGTCGCGGCGTGCGCCACTGCACGGTGCCCGAGGCGGGGGCATGCGAACGGCGATCGGGCTCCGATCGGTCGGCGTGACGCCTCGCCCGTGGAGGCCGATCCGGACGGTCTCCGGGGGCGACACGTGGGCCGCCGTTGTCTACGACGGGATACGGGAGATCGCGCCGATCGCGCGTGCGGGGGTGCGGCGATCACCTCGAGCCCGTTAGTTGCGCTCGAGCCCGTTAGTTGCGGCCGTCCCTGCGAGCCCTGCGAGCCGTGCGAGAAAGGCCCCTGCGGCGGCTACTGCTCCGCGGGTGGGCGTCCGTGGGCCTCGTCGAGGCGGGCACGGAGGGTCTGGGCCCAGCGGCGCAGGACGATGCGGGGGCGCTCCCACTCGTTCTCGCCGCCGCGATCGCCTGCGAAGTCCGCGAACGCGCGCGTCTGGATGGCGGCGATGCGCTGTTGGGTCTCACCGTCCAGCAGCTCCACCTCGATGGCGGCGCCGCCCGCGCCCTTGCCCGGCTGGGCCAGCGCGCTCTCGGCACGGAAGAAGGACATGGCGGGGTCGATGATCGTGATCGCCGTGCGCACCCAGAGCACTCCGGCTGCGGGCGCGGGCTCGATCGTGTACTCGGGGGTGACGGCGGCGATGATCTCGTCGCGGAGCGCCGCGGCGAACTCCTTCACGCGCTCCTGGTCGAGTCGCTGCATGCCGCTCGCCGGCGCGGGGTAGATCAGCGTCGGCTCGACGTAGAGCGCCGCGAACTCGCGCAGCGACCGGCCATCGGCACGCCAGATCCATGTGTTCGGATCGCGCGGGCTCTGGTCCATGTTGCGGTAGATGTTCGTGTCGCCGAGGAACCCGGCGCCCGGCGGCTGCTTGATCGCCGTCGTGCACGCGGTCGCCGCCGCCACGACGACGATCAGTCCCAGAGCTCTCGGCAACGTCACACAGCACCTCCGTCCGCCTGCCGGCGTGCCCACTCGCCCGGCTCGCGGCCGACAGCACCGAGGCGCCAGCGTACGCGGACGCGCGCTCGCGGGGAACCTCCTGCCGAGAGGCGTCCCGGAACGCTTCGGGCGCCGCCGTCCTTCCGGGCGCCCCGCGCGACCTCGCTCACGACTTGCAACGGGCCTTGCCTGGAGTGTGCGCGACGTCACGGTCGCCGGGGCCGGGGGGCTCTATTCTCGGTGCGTTCGGACGAGAGAGGCGCGCAGCGCCCGGAGTGCGCTGCGTCGTACGCGGGAGGTGCAGCGACATGACCACGAAAGATCTCGGCCCGTTCGAGCGCGCCATCGCGACGCAGCTCTGCACGCGGTGCGCCGAGGGCGGCGCCGGTGGGGCGTGCTGCCGTCCCGGCGGGCAGCCCTGCGCGCTGAAGGCACACGTGGACGTCATCGTCGAGGCGATCACGCGACTGGGCCGCGGCCGCACCGCCGACGAGTACAGTCGTGCGTTCGAGCGGTCCATGTGCCCGGTGTGCGTGAGCGACGTGACCGGCTACTGCTCGCTGCTCGAGCTCGTAATCGAACGGCCCGACGCCTACCTGCTGCGCATCGTGGACATCGTCATGGACGTGGAGGACGCGCTGCGGCGCGAGCAACTCCGTCGCCCGCCGGCCCGCTGAGATGCAGACTCTGCGGGGCCGCGTTCCCCGCGTGCCACGGAGGGCAGATGCACGACCATACGGAACGTGAGGACGCGCGTGCGGACCTCGGGCTCGACGAGGACATCGGGGCGCCGCGCTCGGAGTGGACACCGGACACGATCGTGGACGTCTTCCACAGCCACGGGCTGCGTGTTCTCAGTCTCATGCACGTGGGCGGCGACGGCCGGCCCAAGACGCTGGACTTCGTGCCGCGCAGCGACGCCCATCTGCGTGACATCCTGGACGCCGGGGAGCGCGCCGACGGTTCCAGCATCTTCCCGGGCACGGGCATCGCGCCCGACGCCTCCGACATCGCTCTGCGCCCGCGTATCTCGACGGCCTTCGTCGATCCGTTCGCCGAGGTCCCGGCGCTGGTCGTTCTGTGCGGGCACGTGGACCGGCACGGGGCGCCGCTGCCGCAGTCCCCAGACACCATCGTACGGCGGGCCTTCGCACGCGTCGCCGCGGCTTCCGGCGTCGAGCTGCACGCTCTCGGCGAGGTCGAGTACTTCCTCGGCAAGCGCTCCGAGGAGACCGATGTCCGCGGCGAGGCCGATCGTGGCTACCACGCGGCGTCGCCGTTCGTGTTCGGGCAGGAGCTGCGGCGCCGTGCGCTCACGTTCCTCGCCGACATGGGGGTGCCGGTCAAGTACGGCCACAGCGAGGTCGGCTACATCGAGCCCTTCGAGGGACAGGGACTCATCTGGGAACAGCACGAGATCGAGCTCGCGCCTACGCCGCTGCCCGCGGCCGCCGATGCCATCGTGCTCACGCAATGGGTCGTGCGTAACCTCGCGTACCGCGCGGGGCTGCGCTGCAGCACGGATCCGATGATCCTCGCCGGGCACCCCGGCAATGGACTGCACGTCCATCTCGCTCCGTGCGTGGACGGCGTCTATCCGGCCGCGATCGGCGAGCCGGCGCGGCGGCTCATCGCCGGCCTGGTCTCGTGCGGTGCCGCGCTGATGGCCTTCGGCAACCGCGATGCGGCCTCGTTCCTGCGCCTGCGCCAGGGGCTCGAGGCGCCGCGGTCCATCTTCTGGGGCGCGGCCAATCGTCACGCCGTCGTGCGCCTGCCGGTCGTGGCGGGCGCGGCCGACGGTCGCGGCGCGGCCCGGCCGACCGTCGAGTTCCGGCTTCCCGACGGCTCGGCCCTGCCGCACCTCCTGCTGGCCGGTATCGCCCAGGCGTTCGTCGGCGCCCTGGTCATCGAGGACCTCGACGCGCTGCTCGCGAGGACCGATCGCGACTCCGGCGCGGCCGCCCCGATCCCCACGGATTTCGGCGAGGTGCGCGCGGCGCTGATTGCCGCGCGAGGTGTCCTCGAGGCCGGCGACGTGTTCCCGCCCGGTCTCCTCGAGCGCTGCACGCAGGATCTCGCCCGTCGTGCCGAGGGTCTCTGATCACGGCCTTCTCCGGCTCTTCTCCGGGCCAACGACCGGCGCGGCATATGTCGTCATCTGTGTCGCGACAAATGAGCCTGGAAGCGTCGCTAGCACTCGTGAAGTGTCTTCTGAATTGTCGCAGATAGTGTCGCCGTCCGGGGGGCCGGCAGCGGTCCCCCGTCGGAAGGCTCTGTGGCGGCGGCGAGTCCCGTGCTACCACCCTGCGCCGATGGACACCGCACCCAGCCCTGACGCGCCACTCCCGGAGCGCGTACTACGCGCCCTTCGCGCCCACGTGACGCCGGTGTTGGCCGACGAACTGGCGGCGGAACTGGGAGTGCCGCAGAAGGCGC
This sequence comes from Planctomycetota bacterium, assembly GCA_024277065.1. GTDB lineage: Bacteria > Planctomycetota > JAJSAM01 > JAJSAM01 > JAJVHW01 > JAJRPF01. The sequence goes on along the minus strand of JAJRVY010000351.1, from coordinate 14,841 downwards.
TCGCGCGGCTGCTCGGGAAGATGGCCCGCGAGGGCTCGGTGCGGCGCGCCGGCGGCGGGCGCTTCACCGCTTCGCGACACTGGTGACGACGCCGGTGACGAGGCTGGTACGACGTCGGCACGCCTGAGAGGGCCGCGCGCGATCAGCGGTCGTCGAGGTCGGCTTCCTCGAGATCGCGGGCCCATTGCCGGAGCACGTCCACGTCCGCCTCCGACAGCACGGCGTCACGGTGCACGAGGGTGTACTGCTCGGGCGGCATGACGCCCTCTTCGGCGTGGTCCACGATGTCCTCGATCAAGCTGATCTGCAGACCCTCGTCGTAGGTGTCCCACTCCGAGAGGTTCAGCACGTAGCGCGCGTCGGCGACGTCCTGTGTCACGAGGAAGGACGCCGGTGCCACGTAGGCGTACCACGGCCAGCGCACCTCGTTGGAGTGACAGTCGTAGCAGGAGCGGCGTAGCACCGCATCCACCGCGGGCGGCGCTCCGATGTCGAGCGTCACCGGGGGGTTCTCGCGGTCCTGGGGCACGAGCTGCAGCAGCACGAACACGACGCCCAGGCCGATCAGGACTCTCTTCAGCCACTTCTTGAACACGGTGGGTCTCCAGCGCACATCAGGTGCAGTTGTACAGCAAGCCCGGGCGTGCGCAGCGGATCACCTCCGGGCGCGAGAGCGCCTGCGAACCGCCGCCGGCACGCATCGCGCAGTTCGGGCACGCGCAGCCCGCACAGTTCCGCGTCGCCCCCGAGTGCGTCCGCGACGCGCCCGAGTCGCATCGAGAGGCGCGTGGCGAGCGTGCGCACGCCCGCGCCGAGGCCGCGGTGCCGCTGCAACTCCGCCGCGGCGAGTTGGATGAGCGACTGCAGGAGATCGCGGTGCACGGGCTCCTCGGCTGCGAACCAGCAGGCCTCGAGCGCCTCGTGGCTCTCCCACAGGTAGCCCAGGTGGTAGAGGTCGATCCCGAGCAGATACGAGGCGTCGTCGCGCCAGCGCGACGGGGGGAGCCCGGGGGCGTGTGGTGGACGGCCGTGGAGGCTCCCGGCGGGGTCCCGACGCGGGTGCGGATGGCGACCGGGGACGAAGCGCGTCCGCGGCAGTGCGGCGCCGGGGGCGTAACGCGGGGCGCCGGGGACCAGGATCGTCAGGTCGTGCACGGGGAGATTGTGCGTCGTCCACGGCGCACGCCGCCGGAACCCAGCGGCGGCGTCCTGGGCCGCGAGGTCATCGGCGAGACCGACGCCGACGGCATGGAGCCTGCCGCGCGGCCCGTGCCGGTCGCCTCAGCCGTCCACGGCGGCGCCGTCCGCGGGGCCGAACTTGAGTTTGTTGCCGCTCGCGTCCTTCACGGTCACCTTGCGCACCTGGCCGAGGGCGGCGTCGAACTTGGTCTTGACCCGGGTTGCCGTCGTCGTGTCGAAGTAGCGCACGCCGTCGATCAGCACGACGAGGGTGGGCAGATCCGCCTCGTCGAAGCCGAGGATGCCGATGGGCGGCGGGGGATCGAAGGCCTTGTCCACGATCACGTCGAGTTTCACGTTGCGGTCCGCGACCACGACGTTCTCGAAGCGCAGTTCCCGTGGCAGCCCGCCGCCGGCGGCGACCACGTCGTGCGTGCCCGCCGGGACGGCCAGGTTGTAGCCGCCCGACTTCCACGTCTCCGTCGTCAACCGCTCGCCGGAGCCGCGCCTCGTGGCGACGATCTCGACGCCGCCGAGACCCTCGCCGACGTCGTAGAACTCGTTGTCCTTCACCGTGTCGGCGATGGCCACGCCGGTGATGTAGAGCGTGCCGCTCGAGAACAGGTCGTAGGTCGTGATGGCCACCGTGCGCGATCCGAAGTTGCCGCCGAGCACCGCCACGCCGACTTCGTTGCGCGAGCCGTTCAGCATGACCTTGCGATGGCCCCGGCCCTTGACCTCGAAGCCGTTTGACAGGAAGTCACGGAAGAGGTTGCGGTGCAGGATCTTCGACGAGGCCGCCGTGACCTTCGGGGAACCCTGGGGGATCCAAGCGTTGTTCTCGGCGACGCCTCCGAAGAACGAGGCGCCCGCATCCGAGACGCGGGCCGTGGGGTCGCGATCGTCCGATCCGTGGTGGTTCGCGGGGAGGGCGGAGAAGTTGGCGAGCAGGTCCTTGGTGTGGAGTCGCGCCGCCTCGTTGGCGAACAGGTTGACGGCGAGGGGCTCGCGCGGCACGGCGCTCAGCGTGCCCGGGGCGAGGCCCTCGTTGAGGTCGATGTCCTGCCGGCGCGCCTCGCCATGGGGTCCCGGCGCGTGCGGTTGAGGATCTCGACCATGAGCTGCTCCGCCGCCGTCGGCGGGCGCTCCACGTCCTGCGCGGACGCGCTGGGGGCGAAGCCGCCCATGATTGCGAACCACAGGGGCGTTGCGATCCACACGGCGAGCGCCGGCGGTGTGAGGCGTGAGACGATGTGGTGACGCGGCATGCTGCTTCTCCCCTGCGCTGACCATTCACGTCGCGTGCCTCGCGGCGGTGACGGTGTGCCGATCGACATCGTACCACTCGGCTGCCTGCGGGGCGTGCCCCCGCGATCTCGTTTCCCTGGGTGCGAATCACGCGATCTGCACAATCCGGCGGCATGAGCGTCGCCAGCACGGACGCCCTCGCGGTCGTCCGGGCCATCGGGGGGATCGGGGCCGAGGGCGGCGATCTCCGTGCGCGCTACCTGTCGCCGCCGGACGCGAAGAAGAACTTCGTGATCGCGTGCCGCGTGGGCGACGAGCGCTTTGTCCTGAAGGTCTACCGCCAATCCCTGCGCTACACGCTGCAGGTGCTGAAGAACCCGCTGTCGCGCCACTTCTCGCGAGCGTTCACCATTCGCAGTCTGGCGGCGACGCGCGTGCGCGCCGAACTCGACGGCATCGCCGGTTTCAGCCTGGCCGGGCTGCGCACCTTCGAGGTCGTCGCGCGGCCGCGACGCACGGCGCTGCTCTTTCGCCACGAGGCCGGCGAGCCGTTGCGCGACGTCCTGCTGCGCGAGGACGACACGGCGCTCTCGCGGCGCTGGGTGGAGCGCGTGGCCGGCGATCTGTCGCGGCGCCAGTCGCTCGCGTGCGAGCGCGACGATCTGCGCATGATCCACCCGGCGCCGCGGCTCCAGCACGCGTGGGTGCTCCCGGGCGACGAACTCCTCTACTACGACTTCGAGGACCGCGTGAATCCGGCCCTGCGCGTGCGCGAGGCGGCCGCGATGGAACTCGAGAACTTCTTCTTCTACCTGCTCCGCTGCCCGGCGACGGCGGACGCGGGGACGATCGACGTGGCCCGCGGCGCCGTCGGCGCCGACGCCTTGGAGCGCTGGACGTCGCACGCCGAGCGCCGCCGGAGCGCGCTCTCCGGGTCCGCGCGCCGCCGCAAGGACGTTCTCGCCGCGGTCCTCGGCGGTTGACGCAGTTGGTTCCGGACAGGCCCTGACGGAGACTCTCCCCCGGGCGTGCGGCGCCTGCGCCGCGCAGGGATGACGCGGTGTGGGGACTTGCGGCGCAACTCCGCGGTCGGGTCCTCCGTTGACGAGGCGGGGCAAACTGTTCTGCTGTCGGCAGAATCGTTGCGCACGCCTGCCGTGCGGAGGAGACGACTCGATGCGCCGTGCACTGCTGCTGTTACCGCTCTTGATCCTCGGGCTTCTCGCCTGGCTCGTGTTCTCCGGCGAGGACCGCGCCGCGGCGCCGGGTGACGGCGGCGCCGCGGTCCCCGGCGTCGCGGACGACGGCGATGGCGCGGAGCGCGAGCGCGTGCGTGCCGGGGAGCGCGACGGGCAGCGCGCCCGCGAGGCGCGGGCTCCGGGCAACGCGTTCCAGCGCCGCTTCGCCGAGCTCGGGCAGGATCGGCCGCAGGATCCCGCGCTCGGCGCCATCGCCGGTCGCGTCATGATCACGCGCAAGCGGCCCGCCGGCGGTGGTGTGCTGGAGGCGTCCGTCGCCGGCCGTTTGCTGGCGCGCGTCCACATACCGGGCGACGGACGCTTCCTGCTCGCGAACGTTCCCCCGGGCAGTGGCTACGCGCTCGTCGCGCGACACCGCGGCAACGCGCCGGGCGGCATGGACCGTCTCGGCGTCGATGCCGGCGAGACTCTGGACGTCGGTACGGTCTACGTCGGCGCGGCGATCGGTCCGGACGTGGACAATCGTGTGCGCGTGGTCGTGATGGACGCGCAGGGTGCGCCGATCCAGGGTGCCGAGGTGACGGCGACGACGGTCTTCTACGGAGCCCTGCTGACGCTGGGTCCGATGGAGAAGCGCCCCGGCGGCACGGTGCTGCGCGAGACGACCGACGCGAGCGGCGAAGTGCTGTTCGAGATGCTGCCGCCGTCGGCCTACGACATCTTCGCGCAGGCCGCGGGCTACTCGTTCCAGGTCCGCCAGCGGCTGACCGTGCAGGCCGACACCAAGACGCGCTACGAGCTGCGCCTGCGGCCCGGCCTGAGCATCTCTGGCAAGGTCGTGGACGATGGCGGCAACGCGATCTCCGGGGCGCGTGTGGGCGGCCTGCGCTGGGACGAGTTCACGGCCGTGCCGGCGGTCGAGACCGACGCCGAGGGGCAGTTCGTGCTGGATGGCCTGCGCGGCGGTCAGCCGTACTTCATCTTCGCCATGAAGAAGGACATCGGCGGTCAGGACGTGCAGAACATCCAGGCGGGCACCGACGACCTCGTGATCACGATCCCGCAGGGCGGCGCCGTGACGCTGCGCGTCGTCGATGCCGCCAGCGGCGCGCCGCTGCCGGAATTCACGCTGCGGCCGTTCCGGACGATCCCCTTCGCCTACCTGTACGCGCCGACGATCGAGGCGCGTTCCCAGGACGACGGCACCTTCACCATGCGTCTGGCGTCGGCCGACTACGGCATGGAGGTCTCGGCCGACGGCTATGCGCTCGTGACGCTGCCGCGCGTCAAGGTTCCGGCCCCCGAGGTCGTCGAGGTGAAGCTGTCGCCCGCCGGCGTCGTGCGCGGACGGGTGGTGTCGAAGGTGGACGGCAGGCCGGTCGTCGGCGCCGACGTCTTCGTCAAGAAGGGTGGCTTCCCGCCGTCCGAGGTCAAGGACCTCGTCACCACCACCGACGCAGACGGGGCGTTCGTCCTCGATCGTCTGCCGCCGCGCACGCTGAGCCTCTGGATCTCGCACGTGGACCACACCGAGGCGCTGTTCGAGGGTGTCGAACCGCTGGTCGCGGCGGAGGGCGCCGCCCCGCCCGCGCGCGTGGACTTCGTCCTCGGCAGCGGCGGCCGCATCGAGGGCCGCGTGCTGGACGACGAAGGCGCGGTCATGGCGGGCACGACCATGCAGCTCTCGGCCGGCTTCGACTTCATGTCGGCGCGCACCGCAGTGACCGATGCGAGCGGCGTGTACGCCTTCAAGAACGTGCCTCTGGACAAGACGTACAGGGTCTCGGTCGGCGCCTTCGTCCCCGGGCGCGTGGGGCGCTCGAAGAGCGGCGTGTCCGTGACGGAGGGGGGCGTCACGACCATCGACTTCGGAACCGAGGGCGGTGGCGTGGCCGTCACGGGGCTCGTGCTGCGGAGCGGCGAGCCCGTGGCGAATGCGCGCGTGACGATCGTCAGTGACGACGGCGGCGACGCGCTCGTGCAGGAACGCACCGACGCCGGCGGCCGCTTCACGTTCCCGGCCATCCAGCCCGGCCGCTACCAGGTCACCGTCGCCCGGCGGGGCAACGTGTCCACGCCATTGGTGGTGGGCGCCGAAGCGCCGCCGGAGCTGACGATCGAACTGCCGACCGCGGAGGTCTCGGGCCTCGTCGTGGACGGAGACGGCGCTCCCGTGGGAGGCGCCTACGTCGAGTGTGAGCGTGTCGGCAAGGGCGGCGCCGGCAACCTCTCGCGGCTGTCGCAGGCGTGGGCGGGCAAGACCGTGACGCGCGGCGACGGGGTCTTCCGCATCACCGGGCTGGGCGACGACACGTACCGCGTGCGTGCCCAGGCGGCGGGGTACGGCACGGTGATCGGCGACGACTTCGTCGTGACGGACGGCGGGAGTGTGACCGGGCTGCGCCTGCGGCTCGGCGCGTCGTGCACCGTCACCGGGTTCGTGCGCAACGGGGCGGCGGTCCCCATCTCGGGCGCAAGCCTGACGATCCTCGACGGGCAGGGGCGGCCGCTGACGCTGGTGGACCTCAGCCAGTCCTCCAGCGACGGCAGCTACACGGCGGCATAGCTCGCGCCCGGCATCTACACTCTCACCTTCCGCAAGAGCGGCTACGCCCCCGCGAGCCGCACGCTGAACGTCACCGAGGGGAGCGTCGTCGTGAGCGACTTCACGCTCGTGCAGGGGGGCCGCGTGGCGTTGACCGTGCGCAGTCCCGAGGACGAGCCGGTGGGGGTCGCGGTCGTGGTCGTGCTGGACGCGGCGGGCAAGCCGATCGGGGAGTCCTTCACGCTCGACACGATGTTCTCGACGAGCGCGCTGCGCACCGACGCCGCGGGGCGCCTCGAGATCCGCGGCCTGGCGGCCGGGAGCTACCGCATTCGTGTCACCAAGGGCGCGGCGACGTCGATCAGCGACGTGGTCGAGGTGTTCGAGGGAACGGCGACGGCACTGGCCCTGCGGCTGAACGCCGGGGCGGCCGGCGGCACGCCGGGCGCCGAGGACGGCGAGTGAGCGTGCGACGGGTGCGCGCCGCCGGCTTGATCGCGTTCGCCGCGCTGACCGCCGGCGCCTGCCGCGGCGAGCCGCCCGCGCCGATGGTACGCTTCGAGCGTGTCGGCGAGGACGTGGGCTTCCGCTTCCGGCACGAGTTGCCGGGCGGGCGGCTCGACAGCCTGCCCAAGGCGACGATGGGCGGCCTCGCCGTCCTCGACGCCGACGGCGACGGGCGGCTGGACATCTACTTCGTGAATGGTGGGTGGCACCCGGCGCTCGCCGGCGTGAGCCGGCCGCGGCAGCCCGCGCCGAACCGCCTGCTGCGCAACCTCGGCGGCATGCGCTTCGAGGACGTCACCGCGACGTGCGGCGCGGCGGACGAGGGCTTCGGGCTCGGCGCGTGCGTCGGGGACTACGACAACGACGGCGCCGTGGACCTCTTCGTCAGCAACTACGGCGGCAGCCGCCTCTACCGTGGCCGCGGCGACGGCACCTTCGAGGACGTCACCGAGGCAGCGGGCATCGCGCCCGGGTTCCATGCCGGTGCGGCGTTCCTCGACTACGACCGCGACGGCCTGCTGGATCTCTTCATCGGGCAGTACGTCGATCCCGATCAGCCCGTGCAGGGGATGGCCGTACACGGCGGCGGCGGCAGCGAGGGCGGCGAGGTGCTGCCGCCGCTGGCGTTCGCGCCGCAGCCCGCGCTGCTGTACCGCAACCTCGGCGACGGGCGCTTCGAGGACGTCACGCGCGCCGCCGGACTCGTCAAGCCGGGCCGCGCGATGGGTGTGCTCGCGACGGATCTGGACGACGACGGCTGGATCGACGTGCTGGTGGCCAACGACGCGGCTGCCAATTTCGCGTGGCGCAACAAGGGCGATGGCACGTTCGAGGATGCCGCCGCCGTGCTCGGCCTGGCGTTCGGGATGGACGCGCGGGAACGCGGCTCGATGGGCCTGTCAGCGGGCGACATCGACGGTGACGGACGGCTGGACTACTTCGTGCCCGACACCACCGGCGGCTGCGTGTACGTGGCGACGAAACGGTGGTACGCGGACCGCGCGTACGACTGGGGCTTCGTCGGCATGGTGCGCCCGCTGACGGGCTGGGCCGACGTGCCGTTCGATGCGGACTGCGACGGCGACCTCGACGTCTACAAGACCAACGGGGACCTGCGCAGCCTCGTGCCGCAGACGTCGTTCTTCCTGGAGGCGATGGGCGACGGCACGTTAGAGCGGCGCACGGCCGGCGAGTCCGAGATCGTCGCCGCGGCGCGCTCGGCCGTCGCGGCGGACTTCGACGACGACGGACTCCTGGACGTGGTCGTCGCCGTGCTCGAGGGCCGGGCCGTTCTGCTCGCCAATCGCACGCAATCCCCCGGGGGCTTCGTGCGCCTGCGCCTCGAGGGCCGGCGCAGCAACCGCATGGCGCTCGGCGCGCGGGTCACGGGGCGTGTCGGCGAGCGCTCCGTCGTCGCCGAGATCTCGGGCTCGACGGGCTACGTGAGCGCCGGTGATCCGCGGGCGCACTTCGGACTGGGCGGCGCCGCGGCGCTGCGCGACGTTCGTATCCGTTGGCCGAGCGGCGAGGTCGAGGAACTGGCCGATCTGCCGGCCGGCAGCGACGTGGTCGTGGTCGAGGGCGAAGGCGTGCGCTGAGTCTCCCGCGGTGCGCAGGATAGCGTACGGACCGGGGTGCAAATGCGATAGCCTCACAGCGTTCCAGGGAGGACCACGGATATGCAGAAGTTCGTCATCGGGGCGTTGGGCGCCCTCGTTCTCGTCGGCTCATCGGCCGCGGCGGTCGCCGGAGACAGCATGGCTGCCGACGACTCGTCCGCACTGTCATCGGCCACGCGTGCGCTGACCGGCAACAGCGTCGATTCGGGCTGGGATGCCCTCACGCCGCAGGAGACGGCGACGGCCGTCGCCAAGGAGGACAAGCGCAACACCATCGACCTCAAGTTCACCCCGTTCGTGCGCTACGAGGACGTCGGTGATCTCGAGGACGACCTCGGCAACGTCGAGGTCGATCGCTACGGCATGGCCCTGCGCATGGACCTCATCGACGAGGCCGGCAACCTCTGGGCGTTCCGCTTCGGTTGGGAGGAGTCGGACTACGACGTCAGCGACTCCCCGACGACGGCGGCCGAGGACGCGCTCGACGACGCGACCGTCTGGTCCCTCAGCCTGGTCCACCAGCGTCGCATCGACGAGAAGTGGTCGGCGTTCGGCGGCTTCGGCATGCAGTTCGGCGGCGCGAGCGGTGTCGCGTTCAGCGACGGCCGCAACTTCATGGGCGCCGTCGGCGGCATCTACGACGTGGACGAGAAGCTCTCGGTGGGGCTAGGCATCATCGTCAAGGAGGACTTCGACGACAGCACCGAGTTCCTGCCGTTGCCGATGCTCACCTACAAGGTCGATGACCGGACGCTCATTCGCTGGCGCGGCCCGCGCGCGGACGTCGTGCGCCGCATCGACGAACGGTTCTCCCTGCGTGGCTTCATCGCGTACGAGCGCCGGCAGTATCGCCTCGACGACGACGTACCGGGCGCGCCCGACGGTTCGGTGGACGACACGCACGTCCTCGTCGGCATCGGCATGGATTTCTCGGCGAACGAGTGGCTGCTGTTCAGCGGCGAGATCGGTCTGATCACGGCCCAGGAGTACGAGATCCAGAACTCGCGTGGCAGTGAGATCGATACGATCGATGGCGACGACACGGGACTGTTCCTCGGTCTGAGCGCGACGCTGCTGTTCTGAACGGCTGCTTCGGACGGCGTCCCGGACGACCCGCACGCGGGGCGCCGGGCCGACGGACACGATCGAGGGCCGCAGCAGCCTGCTGTGGCCCTCTTCCGATTCCGGGTGATCCCGCCCGCGTGGCCCGACGCCCACCTTCTCAGAGCGGCAGCACGAGCACGACGGCGGTCGCGAGCACGGCCAGGATCAGCGCCTGCGTGTGCAGCCGCCGGGCCTGGCGCCGCAACGCCGCAGCGCGATCGGCATCGCCGACGTCACGGCTGCCGTCGTCGTCCGGATCGCACGCTCCGCGCGCGGCCAGGCGTACTCACGTTGCGGCCGCGGCCTGCAGCCCGCAGAGCGCCGCTGCCCACAGCGGGAGGAACAGGAGGGCGCGCCAGCGGTGGGGGAGGTCGAGGAGCACGAGCGCGATGAGCGCGGCCGCGGCGACCACGACGGCGACGAGTGCGATCCGCCGTCGCGCCGCGGCACCCCGCGGCCCGATGTTGCGCAGGACGGCCACAGCCGGCGCGGGCGTCACGCGATCCACTTTCCGAGCAGCGGCAGTGAGCGATCGTAGCGGTAGCTGATGCCCATGTGCCCGTCGTCGAACTCCTCGTGGACGTGCGGGATGCCGTGAGCCGTGAGGCGCTGCGAGAGGATGCGCGCGCCGATGTGGAGCGCCCACTCGTCCGCGAGCCCGCAGTCGATGTAGATGCCGCGCAACTTGCGTAGATTCTTGGCGTAGCGCTTCACCGCATGCGCGGGATCGACCTTGCGCCAGCGACGCATGACGTCTGCGCGTTCCTCGCCCGTCTCGAGATCGAACGGCAGCGCGAAGCCCCACTGCTCGTTCGCATCCGGCGAGTAGCAGGCGGACATGGCCAGGATGTTGAGTGCCGCGAAGTCGGCGCCGGGGATCTTGGTCTTGCGATCGCGGCGGTGGCGACGCAGCCACTTTTCGACGCCGCCGGCGGCCCGTAGCCGGTTCCAGCACTTCACGAAGTCGAGGCGATAGCAGTAGTCGAAGTAGGCATCGCCCGAGTGCGACGCCAGGGCCCCGAAGACGCTCGGGTGTCGCATGCCCAGCATGAGCGCGCCGTAGCCGCCGGAGGACTTGCCGCAGATGGCCCGGTGGCGGGGCGACGCCTTCGTCCGGAAGCGCGCATCGACGAACGGTACGACCTCGCGCGTCACGAACGTCTCGTAGTTGCCGACGGCCGCCGAATCGACGTACTGGCTGCCGCCGTAGGCCGTCATGCAGTCGGGCGTCACCAGGATCATCGGCGGCGCCTTGCGCGTGCGGATCAGGCGGTCCATGCGGTCGTGCAGCGCCTCCGCGGCGAAACCGTACTGCCAGGGGCTCACACCGAGTCCCGTGAAGCCGGTGATCACGTGGACGACGGGGTAGCGCCGTCGCGGGCTCGCGTCGTACTGCGGCGGCAGGTAGACGAAGACGTCGCGCTCCGCCGGGTCGCCGAGCGCGTTGCCCGCGAGTGCGGCGCTGACGATGCGCTCCTGCACGAGCGTGCCCTTGCCTCCAGTGCCCCTGCCCCGTGTGCGCGTGCCGGCCATGTCGCTCCTCCTGATGTTGTTCCTCGCGCTCCGAGGCATCATTGTCGGCAGACTTGCGTCCCCGTGACAGGAGTCCTCTTCCCCGACCCCGGAGCCACGCCATGAGATCCCGTCTCCTTCCGATCCTCGGTCTGGCGCTCGCGCTCGCGTCCTGCGGGGACGACGACGGCGCCGGCGGCTCCGGCGGTGACGCCGGACTCGGGCTGTCGGCCGCCGACGCGACGCGCCTCGTCGCACTCGAGAACCGCGGTATCGGATACCTCGAGCGGTACGACTACGGGCAGGCCGTCGAGGTGCTGGAGCAGGCGCACGCCATCGCGCCGGACTGGGGCGTTGCGCAGTTCCATCTGATCCTGGCCTATCTGCATGCGGGGGCCGAGACACGCGTGAAGGCGCGCACGATGGCGGAAGCACTGGTGCGCGCCGAGCCGGACAACGTGCGGGCGCTCTTCGTCGCCGGAATCCTCGCGGAGAACGCGGGTGAGGCGGAGGTCGCGTTGCCGCACCTGCGGCGTGCGTACGAACTGTCGCAGGACCCCGTCATCGGCGCCAAACTCGGCACGCTGCTCGTCTCTCTCGAACTCGAGGACGAGGCGTTCACGGTCCTGTCGGCGGTTCACGATCGGCGCCCCGCGCTCGTCGCGCCGGTGAACGCGTTGATGCTGCTGTACCGCCGGCGCGGGGAGGAGGATGCCGCGGAGGCGTTCTACGAACGGCTCGTCGCACTCAAGGGCAAGGTCAACGACGAGCGCGAGTGGGTGAAGGTCGGCGAGGAGATCCGCGACGCCTACGGCAATCTCGGTCCGTACTCGCTGGCCATCCGCGACTTCGGCGATGCGGGCCTCGGAGCGCAGCGGCCGAGCGGGGAGGTGAGCGTGATGGTGGCGGCAGAGATCGGTGTGCGGCCCGGCGCCGTGCCTCCCGGCGCGCCGGCGTACCTCGGCATGGCGGCGCTCGACTTCGACGCGGACGGCGATCTCGACCTGTTCGTCTGCGGCGGTGACGAGCCGTCGGCGCTCTTGCGCAACGACGGAGACCTGCGCTTCACGGACGTTGCGGCGGAGGCCGGCGTGGCGCTCATGGGGGCCTACGCCGTGGCTGCCTGAGAGATCGACGTGGACCCGGCCGTGGCGGCCGCGGCCTCCGGCGGCGCGCCGGTGCTCCCGGACCTCGTCGTGGTGCTGCGCAACGCCGTCAAGGTCCTGCGCAACACAGGCGAGGGCGCGTTCGAGGATGTCACCGCGAAGGCCGGCCTCGCCGGGGATCCCGGCGGTGCGCGCGCCGTGTTGCTCTTCGACGCCGATCAGGAGGGTGATCTCGACCTGTTCCTCGCGGGCGGCGCCGGCGGCGGCAATCGGCTGTACGCCAACCGCGGGCCGGGTGTGTTCGTCGATGTGACCGCGACGAGCGGGCTGGCGGGCGACGGCGCGCCGTATGGGCCGGCCGTGGTCCTGGACGCCGACGGGGACTGGGATCTGGACCTGCTCGTCACGCGGCCGAACGGCCCGCCGGTGCTGTTCTTGAACGACCGCCTGCTGCGCTTCCACGAGGCGCGAGGGTGGGTGCCCGACGCCGCCGACGGCTCTCACGGAGCGTTGACCGGCGACTTCGACCGCGACGGACGCGATGACGTCGTACTCTCCGCGGAGTCCGCTGCGACGTGGCTGCGCGGAACGGGGACGGGCTTCGAACTGCGGGCGCTGCCCGGCGCTCCCGGAGGTCCGGCGGTGACCCTCGATCCTCTCCTGCGCGGGTTGCGCGATCTCTACTTCGTGAGTGGCGGGGTGCGGCTGGCTGCGCGCCCCGCGGGCGGCTTCGGCGCGGAGGCGCTCGCGGGCGGCGGTACGGGAGACGGCGCGATGGCGAACGCCCTGGCTGCGGACTTCGACGGCGACGGTGCCGAGGAGGTCGTTCTGCACACGCCTGACGCGGCGATCCGTGTGCTGGCGTTCGATGCCGAGGGGCGCGGAGCCGGGCTCGTCCTGGACTTCCGCGGTGTGATCCGCAACGACGTGCAGGCGGGTTGGTCGAACCTCGAGGGCCGCGACGCGTGGGTCGAGGTGAAGGCGGGGCCGTTCTGGCAGGGGCGGCGCGTGGGCGCCGTCAGCGGGTTCGGTGCCTCCAACCCGACCCGCAGCGTGTTCGGCATCGGCGACGCCATGCAGGCGGACTTCGTGCGCATCGCGTGGCCGGACGCCGTGCAGCAGGGCGTATTGGACGTGGCCGCCGGCGTGCCCGTGCTGATCGTCGAGGAACAGCGGCGGCCGGACTCCTGTCCGCTCCTGTTCGCCTGGGACGGGCAGCGCTTCGCCTGGGTGACCGACTTCATCGGTGCGGGTGGCCTCGGCTTCCTCGTCGCGCCGGGGATCTACGCGGACCCGGACCCGACGGAGAGCGTCAAGGTCCCCGCGCGTCTCGTCGCGGCCGATGACGACGGGCGCCTGGCGTTCAAACTCGTCGAGGCGATGGAGTAGGTCGTCTACCTCGACGACGTCGATCTGCTCGTCGTGGACCATCCGGACGGCGTGAACGTCGATCCGGACGAGCGCTTCACCGGCGAGCGGCCGTTCGCCGACGGACGGTTGCTCGCGCACGATGCGCGGATCGACCCGGTGGCGGCGCGCGACGGTCGTGGCCGCGACGTGCTGCGGCACGTGCTCGCGAGCGACCGCTTCTACTCGGAGGACCCCGCTCTGCACCCGCGACTGACGGGCGCCATCGCGGAGTCCACGCTGGAGTTGGATTTCAGCGACCGCCTGGACGGCGTGTCGCCCGGGGATCCGCTCGTGCTCTACCTGGACGGCTGGATCGAGTACGGCTACACGCGGACGAGCGTCGCCGCCGCCGGCGAGGGGTTCGAGTACGCCGTGCCCACGCTCGACGTCTGGGACGCTGCCGCGGGGCAGTGGCGCCGCGCCGTCGCGAACCTCGGCTATCCCGCCGGCTTCCCGCGCGTCATGACGTACGACGTGACCGGCGTGCTGTCACGGGAGACGCCGCGCGTGCGTATCCGCACGAACCTCGAGATCTACTGGGACCGCGTATGGCTCGGGCCGCAGATCGACGTCGCGGCGAACACGCGCACGACCGTGCTGTCGCCGGTGGCGGCCGATCTGCGATGGGTCGGCTACCCGCGCGAGCACAGCCCGGATGGGCGCCATCCCCGGATCTACGACTACGGCACGATCGATCCCTCCATGCCGTGGAAGACGGTCGAGGGCGACTACACGCGCTTCGGCGACGTGCGCCCGTTGCTGGAGGACGCGGACGACATGTACGTCATCTACGGCAAGGGAGAGGAGATCGACGTGCGCTTCGATCCATCGTCGCTCCCCGCTCTGCCCGATGGCTGGGTGCGCTCCTACGTCCTGCGTTTCACGGGGTGGTGCAAGGGCCAGGAACTGTACATCGCCCACGGATTCACGGTCGAGCCGCTGCCGTTCCTGGGCATGTCCGGCTACCCGTACGGCGACGACGAGTCCTACCCCGACACCCCCGAGCACCGCGCCTACCGCGCGACCTGGAACACCCGCCGCATCCGTCCCCCGGTCCGGTAGACCGGGACGGCGGCCCCCGGCGCGCGCGGTGGACGGCGGCGCCGGGCAGGGGGCAGGGGGCGCGGCGCGTGCGGCGTGTGGGGCGTGCGTACGCGGGGCGCGTGGGGCGTGCGCACGCGTCCCCGCCCGACCGGGCGTACCCCGGTGTAGGGTTGACCCATTGTGGTCAACCCGGATGTCCCCGGGGCGCGGGGCTGTCGTTGCGTCTCGCGGCGTACGCGGCTGTCGTGGCGTCTCGCGACGGATGGGTCTGGCGGGGCGGTGATCGAACGATCGGGGCCGGGACATTGCCCGGCCCCTACACCGGGCTACGCGAGATCGGGGACGCCGGGTTGACCGGCATGGCCGCG
>JAJRVY010000350.1 GCA_024277065.1 Planctomycetota bacterium | reverse complement strand
CGTGACGCCGCCCGTTGCGCCCCCGAGGTCGTTGCCCGCGTCGTCACCCGTTCCGAGATCCACGAACGCCAGGTACTCCTCGTCGAGGATGTCCGGCGCGCGGATCGGTGCGGGCACGGCAGGTCGCACCGTCTGCGGCGCGAACGACCGGAACCGGGCCGAGAAGAGGGCGCGCTGCGACGCGGTGAGCGTCAGGACGCCGACCGCCACGAGGAACATCGCCCACGTCGCGTAGACGGCGTTGGCCGAGAGCAGCAGCGTCAGCCCCGTCAACCCGAGCACGACGGCGCCGCCGTAGCCAGCGGACGCCGTCCACGCCTCGGCGCGCACGTCTCCCAGACGCGGCGTCAGGAGCGCGCGCAGCACGCGCCCGCCGTCGAGCGGATGGAAGGGCAGCAGGTTGACCACCGACAGCGCGATGTTCGCCCAGACGAAGAACTCCAGCATGTCTGCGGCGCCGCTGCTCCACGGCACGACCCGCAGCACGATCGCGGCCAGCAGCGCCCAGAGTCCGTGGCAGGCGGGCCCGGCCAGTGCCGCGCGGACCTCGGCGCGCGCCGTCGGCGACGGCGGGGCGCCGTGCGCGAGGGGCGCGAGAGGGGTGAGCAGCACGGTCCCCGAGCCCACCGCGAGCGCTCCCGAGGCCCAGAGATGCGCGAGTCCGTGGGACCACACGACGGCGGTGGCCGCGGCGCACCAGATGAACGTCCACGTCAGCGCCTCGAGCGGCGGACGCCCCCGCGCCAGCAGCGTGATCAGCGTGAGCGGCACGAGGCCCATCGACCAGTGCACGTAGACGTCCGCGCCGAGCACGCGGGCCACCGGCCACGCGCCTCGCGGCGCGCGGGCCACCGAGCCGGGAAGAGGGCCGTAGGGGTCCAGCGGGAGTTCCTCCGGGCGCCGAGAGGTCCGCATCTCGCGCCCTTCACTAGAGAGTACCATTCCCGCGCCGCGGAACGATGGCCCTCATCCGCGGCCGTGTCCGCGGAGCGCGCACGCGTCTCTCTGCGCCGCCCGCGCCCCGCTCCGGTAGGTTCTCTCGCGCCATGAAGAGCATCCACGACGCTGTGCGCGCCGCCGTTCGGGCGGCGCTCGATCTGCCCCCGGGCGCCGACGTGCAGATCGGCTCGCCGCCCGATCCCGCGATGGGCGACTTCGCGGTACCGATGTTCCCCTTCGCGAAGGTGCTGCGCAGTGCCCCCCAAGGTATCGCGCAGCGGGTCGTCGCCGCGTTCGTGCCCGGTGGCGGCCTGGCGTCCGCCGCGGCCGCGGGCCCCTACGTCAACTTCCGCGTCGATCGCGCGTCGTTCACCGCGGCCCTTCTGGCCGAGATCGACGCGCAGGGCGACGCCTACGGGCACGCCGCCGAGCCCGCGGGCAAGACCGTCGTCATCGACTTCTCCTCGCCCAACATCAGCAAGCATCTGGCGTACCACCACATCCGCTCGACGATGATCGGCAACGCCCTCTGCCGCATCCACCGCGCACTCGGGTGGCGGGTCGTGGGCTTCAACTTCCTCGGTGACTGGGGCACGACGCACGGCATGCTGCTCGCCGCCTGGGATCTCTGGGGCGAGGCCGAGGGCGTGGACCTCGCCGCGGATGGTGTCTCGAAGCTGAACGACCTCTACGTGCGCTTCCGGGCCGCGCTGAAGGACGATCCCGCGCTCGAGGACGTGGCCCGCGACTGGTTCTCGCGGCTCGAGACGGGTGACACCGTCGCGCGCGAGCGGTGGTCGCTCTTCCGCGAGATCTCGCTCGCGGAGTTCGAGGAGGTCTACGCGCGCCTCGGCGTGACGTTCGACGCCGTGTTCGGCGAGAGCTTCTACGAGGACCGCATGGCGCCGGTCGTCGCGGACCTCGAGACCAAGGGGCTGACGTCGGTCTCCGACGGCGCGCTCGTCGTCGATCTCGCGGAGCTGAAGATGCCGCCGTGTCTGCTGCGCAAGCAGGACGGCGCGACGCTCTACGCCACGCGCGACATCGCGTCCGCCGTGCACCGTTACGAGGAGTTCGCCTTCGACCGTGCGCTCTACGTCGTGGACAAGGGGCAGACGCTGCACTTCAAGCAGTGGTTCGCCGTCGCCCGCAAGGCCGGCTACCCGTTCGCGGAGAACCTCGAGCACGTGGCGTTCGGCCAGATCCGCTTCGGGGGCCGCAAGACGTCCACGCGCGGCGGCAACGTCGTCCTGCTCCACGAGGTGCTGCAGAGCGCCGCCGACGAGATCGCCGCCGTCATCGCCGAGAAGAACCCGGAGATGGACGCCGCGCGGCGCGACGAGGTCGCGCGCCAGGTCGGCTACGGCGCGATCGTCTTCGCGGATCTGTCACGCGAGCGCGCGCGCGATGTCGAGTTCGACTGGGACCGCCTGCTGTCGTTCGAGGGCGACACCGGACCCTACTGCCAGTACCAGCACGCGCGCATCGCCAGCATCATCCGCAAGGCGGGCAGCGACACGACCGGCGCCGACCCGTCGCTGCTCACGACCGAGGCCGAGTGGCAGGTCGTGCTCCTCCTGTCACAGCTCGGCGGCAGGATCGCGCAGGCGGGTGCGCGCAACGAGCCGCACTGGATCGCAGGCTACGCGCTGGATCTCTGCCGGGCGTTCAGCGCGTGGTACTCGCAGGGCAACAAGGAGCCGGCGCTGAAGGTCAACTGCGGCGACGCGGCCACCGCGCGCGCGCGCCTGTCCCTCGCCCGCGCCGTGCAGCAGACGCTGCGCAACGCCCTCGACCTGATCGGAGTGGCGGCACCGACGGAGATGTAGGGGCGCGCTGCGGCCCGCGAGTCGCGTGGATCGTGCTGCGTCCGAGACGTGTCAGGGCGCCTCGCTGTCCATCAGGCGCTCGAGATCGTCCACGCGGCGCAGGAGCGCCTTCATCTCGCGGCGCATCTCGGGCAGGCGCTGACTGGCCTTCCAGACGCGGCGCCAGAGGTCGAGCGGCATGTGCGGCACGCCCGCCACCTTCTCGCCCGGAGCGACGTCGCGCATGATCGCCGACTTGGCGGCCGCCATCGCGCCCTTGCCGACGCGCAGGTGCCCGGAGACGCCGGTCTGCCCCGTCAGGATGACGAAGTCCTCGATCGTGTTGCTGCCGGCCAGCCCCACCTGGCCGCAGAGCAGCACGCTGCGGCCGATCTGGTTGTTGTGGCCGATCATCACCAGGTCATCGACCTTCGTGTTGTCCCCGAGCCGCGTGGGGGCGAGCGTGCCCGCATCGATGCAGGAGTTCGCGCCGATCTCGACGTCGTCGCCGATCTCCACCCCGCCCACCTGTGGGACCTTCACGTGCTGCTCGCCGACCAGCGCGAAACCGAAGCCCTCGGCGCCGATCACCGCGCCGGCGTACACGAGGCAGCCCTTGCCGAGCGTCACCCGCGGGTAGAGCACGACGCGGGGATGGATGATGGTCCCGGCGCCGACGCGCACGCCCCGCGACACGACGGCGCCCGCGCCGATGTGTACGCCGTCGCCGAGCACGGCGTCCGCCTCGACCACCGCGAAGGGCGCCACGCTGACGCCCTCGCCGAGCCGCGCATCCGGGTGCACGACGGCGAGATCGTGGACCCCCGGCTCCGGCGCGACCTCCGGGTAGAGCACCTCCACGACCTGCGCCATCGCGGCGTGGGGGTTCTCGTGGTAGACGACGTCACGCCCGGTGATCTCGAGTCCGTTCAGAACGATGAGCGCGCCGGCCGCGCAGCCTGGCAGCCGTGGCAGCACCTTCTCGCTTGCGACGAACGACAGATCGCCGGGACCGGCTTCCTCGAGCGGGCGGGCGCGATCGAGCACGCGGGCGCCGTCTCCTGCGAGACGGCCGCCCGTCAGCTCGGCGATGCGGGCGAGTGTGATCGACATGGCCTCAGTCTCGCATGCCGGCGTCCGCGCCCGCAGGATCGCTCGCCGCAAGCGGCGCCAGTCCCAGCACGCGACGTACCTCGGCCTGCTCCGTGGGCGCGGCGACGAGGCCCTCGATGGCCGCCAGCCACGTGGCCGCCTCGGCCGGGAGCCGGGCCGCGGCGAGGATCGCCTGCGGCGTGACCAGCCCCGGCCCGTGCGCCGCCGCCGCGCGCGACAGCTCCGTCAGTCGCGCCGGCCCGGTGCGCGTCACGATGAGCAGACCCATTCCGTAGAGAGCCTTGAGCGTCTGCCCGTCGCCCGCGCCGCGGATGTGCCCGTGCGGGATGCGCAGCGCCTCGAGCGGCGTCAGCGCCGTGTCCACGGGCACGCCCATCTTCACCATCCGCACGCGGCCGCCCTCGGTGACGGGGAGCGGCAGGCCGCCCGTCGCGTAGCTCGCCAGGCTGACGGCCCGCGACGCCCGGATCTCCGCCGCCGCGGCCGGAACCGCGCGGGACGCGAGCCAGTCTGCGAGACCCTCGCGCACGACCGCCGGAAGTCGTTCCCACGCCGCGGGCTCGTAGGCGTGCACCAACTCGTGGGCGAGCGTCACCGTGGGGTGGCGACGGTGCGCGTCCAGGAGGATGCGCCCACCACGCTGGTCGAAGCCGCCGTAGATGCTCTCGCCCTCGACGTCGTCGAACACCCACACCTGCACTGGGCGCAGCTCCAGCCCGGCGTCCAGTGCTTCCAGGCGCGGCGCGACGTCGTCCCAGAGCCGCGCGGTGGCCGTCGCGGTGGCGCGATCCGGGGCCATGACGACGCCGTGCGCGGCGACCTCGCGGACGTCGGGCAGTGTCGTGCAACCCGCCAGAAGCAGGAGGCCGGCCGCCGGGATCGCGCGCATCGCGAGAGGGTACCTGTATGCTCATGGCATGCGACTGCGACTCTCGACGGCGGCGCTCCTCCTGCTCGCACCCCTCGTGTTGCTGGCGGGCTGCCGCTGCTGCCCCTCCAGCGCCGACGAAGCCGGGCTGCCCGCGCGCGTGCGTCTGCACGAGACGCCCCCGGAGCGCTGACGGCGAGCCGTCCCGCTCTGCACCGTCCCAGCGTGCGCCGTCCCGCCGTGCCCGTCCCACCGCGCCTGGCGTCCACCGCAGCGGCGCGCGCAGGATCGGCCGTCGATGGGATCGGTGCCGCGTGCGCCGCTCGTCCGTACCATCGCGTGGTGGACTCCGGCCCCTTCCTCTGCCCCTGCGGCGCTCGCGCCCCCGCCGATCTGCCGGCTCCCGGCAGGCGGCCGGTGGCGTGCGCCCACTGCGGCATGCCGCTCGTGCGGCCGGGGGGCGTCCCGCGCGACGACGCCGAGCGCGCGTTCGGCGTGTCGTTGCTCGTGGCCAGCCTGCTGGCCGTGGCCTGGATGTTCGCCGCGCGCTCGACCGACGGCGCCGCGCGCTGGGCACTCGTTCCGGCCGGCGCCCTGATCGGCG